>CAYXRH010000125.1:10166-10868 GCA_964466355.1 uncultured Thermodesulfobacteriota bacterium | reverse complement strand
CCCTCAGGACCCAGCAGATCATCGCCTACGAGACCGGGGTGACCAACGTGGCCGACCCCCTGGGCGGATCTTATTACGTCGAAAGCCTCACCGACCGCATCGAGGCGGAGGCGTCTAAAATAATGAAGCAGGTCGAAGACCTCGGCGGCATGGCCGAGGCCATCAGGACCGAGTGGCTTGACCGCCAGTTTGAGATCGAGGCGGTCAAGCGCCAGAAAGAGATAGACGAAGGCGACAAGCTGATCGTCGGGGTGAACGTCTTCACCTCCGAGCCCGAGACGACCACCCCCTTGGGCGTCCAGCGCATCCCCGAGGCCTCGGCCAAACAGCAGATCGAAGAGGTCAGGAAACTGAAGATGTCCCGCGACCCGGCCAAGGTCAGGGCGGCCATCGAGCGCTTGAGAGACGCCGCCGCCGCGGGACGAAACACCCTGCCGGCCATGATCGAGGCGACCGAGGCTCTGGCCACCACCGCCGAGATGCTGGGCGCGGTCCGGGAGGTCTTCGGTTATCCCTACGACCCCATGGAGATCATTTCCTCGCCGTTCCGCTGAGCAAAGGTGGCGGAGAGCAGCTTAAAAAATGAGCAAGATCA
Organism: uncultured Thermodesulfobacteriota bacterium; assembly: GCA_964466355.1. GTDB lineage: Bacteria > Desulfobacterota > Desulfarculia > CAYXRH01. The sequence goes on along the minus strand of CAYXRH010000125.1, from coordinate 10,273 downwards.
AGGTCATCATCAGCAAGGTCGGCCTCGACGGTCACGACCGGGGGGCCAAGGTGGTCGCCTCGCTTTTGAAGGAGGCCGGCATGGAGGTGGTCTACCTTGGCATGTAC
>CAYXRH010000125.1:0-10156 GCA_964466355.1 uncultured Thermodesulfobacteriota bacterium | reverse complement strand
GGCTTGTACCAGACGCCCGAGTCGATCATCCAGGCGGCCGTTGACGAGGACGCCGACGTTATCGGGGTCAGCTACCTCTCGGGCGAGCATCTGATGTTCACCCCCCAGATCGTCGAAGAGATGAACAAGAGCGGCCTCGACGACGTCCTCTTCGTCGTCGGCGGCTCCTTTCCGCCGGAGGACATTGCGGTGATGAAGGAGATGGGGGTGGCCGAAGTCTTCAGGGGCGGCTCCATGACCGAGGACATCGTCAGCTTCATCAGCCAAAACGTCCGCCAAAAGGTCGATTGATGGCCGATTCTTTGAGCCCCGAGGAGATGGTCGCCCGGCTGTTGGCCGGAGACCGTCGGGCCGCGGCGCGGATCATCACCCTGGTCGAGAATCGCTCGGACCAGGCCACGGCCTTGATGAAGCTGATCTACCCCCACGCCGGCCAAGCCATGGTCATCGGCCTCACCGGCGCCGGCGGCAGCGGCAAGTCGACCCTCATCAATCAGCTCATCGGCCGCTTCCGCCAGCAAGGCCAGAGGGTCGGCGTGGTCGCCGTGGACCCCTCCAGCCCCTTCTCCGGCGGGGCCATTCTGGGCGACCGCATCAGGTTCCAGCGCCACGCCCAAGACGAGGGCGTCTTCATCAGGTCGTTGAGCTCCCGGGGCTATCTGGGCGGGTTGAGCCGGGCCACCAGCGACGTGGTGCGCATCATGGAGGCCATGGGCCATGACCTGGTCATCGTCGAAACCCTGGGGGCCGGCCAGGACGAAATCGACATCATCAACGTCGCCCAGACCTGCCTCCTCGTCTTGACCCCGGGCATGGGCGACGACATCCAGGCCATGAAGGCCGGCGTGATGGAGGTGGCCGACATAATCGTCCTCAACAAGGCCGATCTGGAGGGGGCGACCACGGTTCTGAAAAGCCTGGAGGTGGCCCTGAGCTTGAGCCTGGGCCAGGATGGGCGGGGCTGGCGGCCGAGAGTGATCCCCACCGTGGCCGCGGCGGCCAGGTCAGAGGAGGTCAGGGGCGTGGACCAGCTCGTGGAGGCCGTCCTCGCTCACCAGGCTTATCTCAGGGAAAGCGACGCCATCCGCCGCGTCGAGGCCAAGCGGGTGGAGCGGGAGTTGAGCCTGGTCTTCAAGGACGAGGTCGAGAAGTTCGTCCTGCGGGGGCTTGAGGGCACCGGCAAGAAAAAGGCTTACATCGAGGCCATCTTGAAGGGCCGCCTGGATCCCTATTCGGTCGTCGAAGAGGTCATGGCCGCTTTGACCTGATCAACCACCACGCCGGGGCGAAAGAGCCGCCCCTGGCGCATCAGTCCCGGGGAGGATGTTCAAAGCCCGAGAATGGCTCGACCATCGGACAAAAAAAATGAATAAAATTTAGCATTATCGACAGCACATCGACGGTTTAATGAAGCAGAGAAGCGATCAAGTAATTAATTTTATGGAGTATATTAATAAAGGCCTTGACAGAAGGAATAAGGTGTGCTCATTTAAAAAGTCAATTATAGGTCCTACCATCATAAGAATTGATTCTTATCGAAGGCGTGGGGGGCAGATGTTCCGTCCTGCCAGGCAGAGCCGGGTCACCGAGGACATCATTTCTCAGGTCGAAGCAGCCATCATCAAGAACCGGCTCAAGCCCGGCGATCGCCTTCAGACCGAGCGGGAGCTGCAGGAGACCTTTCAGGCCAGCCGGGGGACCGTCCGCGAGGCCCTGGGCGCCCTGAGGCAGAAGGGCCTCATCGAGATCCGCCGCGGCGGCAAGGGAGGGGCCTACGTCAAGGAGCTGGGGGTTGATCAGGTCAGCGAGAGCCTGGCCTTTCTGATAAAGCACCGCCGCGTCTCCTTCAAGGAGCTGGCCGAGTTTCGGATCAGCGCCGAAGGGACCGCCGCCGGTCTGGCGGCCGAGCGGGTCACGGACGAGGACGCGGCCGAGTTGCGACGGGCTCTGGTGGAAGGGGAGTCATACATTCAAGATGGACAAGAGGACCTGGAGGGCTTCTACCGCTGGGAGCGGCGGATGCACCAGACTCTGGCCCGCCTGTCCAATAACTCCATCATCGAGTGGGTCATGAGGACGATTCACATCAATCTCGACGCCTACGTGGACCTGGTCTACTGGAACGAACAGGCGCCGCGGGAGACCTTGGCGGAATGGAACGAGATCGTCGAGGCCATCATCAACGGCGAAGCCTTCAAGGTCAGTTCGCTCATCCGCTCCCACGTGGTCAAGTTCAACCGGATCTTGAAAGAGGGCGCCAAACGTCAGGGTCTGTTGTCCTCAAACGAGGATGATCTGATTCTCCAGTGAGGGCACCCCCAGGCCCGAACCGTCAACATGAGGCCGGGGATAGTTTTTAAAAACCAGCCATTAAAGGAAGTTGGAGGGTTAAAATGGCTGCCGACCACATTGAGGAGGCCCAAAGCTTATTCAAGGACATCAACCAAAAGTGGGAGAGTTGGTATAAAGAGAAATATTGGGCCAACGATCCCCGGGCGCCCTTGGTCACGCCGCCCCTGGAGCCCACCCCGGAGGGATTGGAGCAGGAGCTGTGGGTCAAGGCGAGCCTTCTGGCCGACGGGTTGAGGTTCGACAAATCGGCCCTGGAGGGGATCTGCGACGTCTACCGCGAGCAGTCCCGCTGGCTTTTTGACTGGAACATCGGCGAGCACACCTATTACCTCCCCGAAGAGCTGCTCCTGCCCATGGACACCATCGTCCAGGTCAGGGAGAACCGGGACTCGCGGTGGCTCTGCACCGTGGAGGATGGGGCGATGATCCTCAAGCGGGACGGCAAGTTCGTCATGGAATGCCGTCACATCCCCCGGCCGGATTATTACAGCCTGGAGGCCTCGCCGGGCATAATCATGCGGCGCATCGCCCCCAAGCGGGGCCAGGACTGCCTGGTGCTCAACTACGCCACCTTCTGCATGTATTGGGCCGACAACAAGGGCTGCGATTTCTGCAACATCGTCCCCAACATCGGCTGGACCAAGGACGACCTTCAGGTCTCCAAGCGGTCTCTGGACCAGATTTATAAGACGACCAAAGCCGCCTTTGAGGAAGGCTGCGTCAAGCACATCCTCCTCACCGGAGGCTATCTCAACCGCTACAAGAACAAGAAGGGGGAGGTCGTCGACCGGGAGGACAAGATGGTTCTGGACATCGTCCGGGTCATGCAGAAAGCCATCGGCCAGGAGGACATTCCGGTCAACGTCATCCGCACCGCGCCGGAGGACAGGGATCTAAAAAGCATCGAGGAGCACAAGAAAAAGGGCGTCTTCTCCGTGGCTTACAATTTAGAGGTCTGGGACCCGGTCCTCTTTGCCAAGTACTGTCCGGGCAAGGCCGAGGTTCAGGGCCGGGACCACTGGCTCAGAGCCTTGGAAGTGGCCGCCGAGGTCCACGGCCCCGGCCGGGTCTCGACCCACTTCGTCACCGGGTTCATGGAGCCGGAGGAGAGCCTCTTGGAGGGCGTGGAGTGGATGTCCGAGCGGGGCATCGGCTCCATTCCCCTGGTCTGGTCGCCGGTGGAGGGGACCAAGTACTCTGGGTTCAGGGCCCCCCAGGCGGAGTGGTTCGTCAGGATGGTCAAGAAGATCGCCGACATCCGCCTCAAGCACGGCGTCGACGCCTTCGACCCCTCGGCCCTGCCCAACGACTGTTATCTGTGCGCCATGCCCGCCCTGATCTCTCAGGAGCTGAGGATCCGCAAGGTGCGAAGGGAGCTGGAAGCCCAGAAAGAGGTGGCCTGAACAGGTTCGAGCCAAGATTCGAATCGGGTGCGCCCGAAAAGTGGAGGAGTCATGAAGCACATTAATTATCTGGATGAGGAGCCCATCGCGGTCACCGAGGCCGGGGCCGAAGGGGTCAGCCTGCGCTGGGCCATCGGCGAGAAGGACGGGGCCGAGAACTTCTTCATGCGCATCGTCACCTTCGAGCCCGGAGGCAAAAGCCCCTCGCACAGCCACGATTACGAGCACGAGTTCTACGTCATCTCCGGCCGCGGCACCGCCGAGGTGGAGAGCAAGACCGTGGCCCTCAAAACCGGCGACGTGCTCTTCATCCCGCCCAACGCCCATCACTGTTTTCGGACCGATGAGGCCATGGAGGTGATCTGCCTCATTCCAAAAAAGTAGACAGGGAGCCGGTTCTTTAGTAAAGGAGTACATTCTTTTCGGCCCCCCTTACTTAAGGAGTTGCGTGATGGAAATCCCGGTCCACCTCATCCGAGCAGGCCTGGCCCGTCAGAAACCGGCCGACGAATCCAAGCTTGGCTTCGGTATCTATTTCTCCAACCACATGTTTTTACTGGACTACACCGCCAAAAATGGTTGGACCAATCCCCGGATAGAGCCCTACGGCCCCTTTCTGATGGAGCCGGCGGCGACCATCCTCCATTACGGCCAGGAGGTCTTTGACGGCCACAAGGCCTACCGGGGCCCCAACGGCGAGGTGGCCTTGTTCCGGCCCTGGGACAACCTGGCCCGCATGAGCCGCTCGGCGGAGAGGATGTGCATTCCGGCCTACCCCGAGGATCTGGTCTACGAGGGCATGAAGCTTTTGCTTCACCTAGACAAGGACTGGGTGCCCTCCTCGCCGGGCACCTCGCTCTACGTCCGGCCGACCATCGTCGCCACCGAACCGTTTTTGGGCGTCAGGCCGGCCCAGGAATACCTGCTTTACATCATCACCGGCCCGGTGGGGGCGTATTATCCCGAGGGCTTCGCCCCGGTGAAGATCCTCATCGAGGAGGAATACGTCCGGGCCGCTCCCGGCGGCATCGGCTTCGCCAAGACCTCGGCCAACTACGCCGCCAGCCTCAAGGCTCAGGTCGAGGCCCACCAGAAGGGCTACACCCAGGTGCTCTGGCTCGACGCGGTTCAGCGGCGCTACATCGAAGAGGTCGGCACCATGAACATCGCCTTCAAGTTCAAGGACGAGCTGGCCACCCCGCCCCTGGCCGGGACCATCCTGCCCGGCATCACCCGGGATTCGGTCCTGACCCTCTGCCGCGACATGGGGCTCAAGGTGAGCGAGCGGCCCATCGCCATCGACGAAGTCATCGACAAGGCCAAGTCCAAGGAATTGGAAGAGGTTCTCGGCATCGGCACCGCGGCGGTGATATCCCCGGTGGCCGTTTTGGGGCACAAGGGCGAGGACATCACCATCGGCTCCGGAGAGGCGGGCCCCCTTTCTGAGGCGCTTTTCAAAAAATTGACCGACATCCAATACGGTCTGGCGCCTGATCCTTATGGTTGGCGAGAAGTGGTGGCCTGAGGATTTGGGTTTTTTAAGCGCTCGGAACATAACTTGAGAGGGAGGGAAAAAAATGAGGAAGCTTTTAGGACTGCTGCTCGCGCTTTCGCTCTGTCTGGGTCTGGCCGGCCTCAGCCAGGCTGACATCAAGATCGGCTGCGCCCTGCCCATGACCGGGGGCATCGCCTTCGTCGGCGAGGCGATGATGCAGGGCATCCAGGTCGCTCTGGATGAGATCAACGCCGCTGGCGGCATCAACGGCCAGAAGCTCGTTCTCCAGCTCGAAGACACCAAATCCGACCCCAAGGAGGCCAACAACGCCGTGGCCAAGCTCTTGGAGGTGGACAAGATCAAGATTCTTTATGGTCCGGCCCGCTCCGGCTCGGTTCTGGCCTCCAAGCCCCTGGTGGACAAGGCCGGGGCCGTGCTCCTCACCTCGGTGTCCACCCACCCCGACGTTCCGGGAGCGGCTCAGGGCGTCTTTCGGACCTGCCCCAGCGACGCCGCCCAGGGCGTGGTCGGCGCCAGGCTGGCCAAAGAGCTGGGCCTCAAGAAGGTGGCCGCTCTTTTTGAGAACACCGACTACGGCAAGGGCCTGGCCGACGTCTTCGTCGCCGAGGCCAAAAAGTTGGGCATCGCGGTGCCCATCCAGGAGAGGTTCAGCCCTCAGGATCAGGATTTCAGAACCCAGTTGACCAAGATCAAAGGCAAGAAGGTGGACGGCCTTTACGTCGTCGCCACCTCGGAGACGCCCAACATCTACAAGCAAGCCGCCTTGTTGAAGCTCAACGCGACCATCATCGGGGCCGAGGGAACCAAGGATCCCAAGCTCTTGGAGCGCGGCGGCGAGTTCATGGAAGGCACCTACGCCACCTCGCCGCCCTTCTGGGAGGAGTCTCCTGATCCGGGCACTCAGAAGTTCATCAAGGCCTTCAAGGCCAAATACCCCAAAGAGGCCCCGCGGATGTTCGCCGCCCAGGGCTACGACGGCATGATCGCCCTGGCCGAGGCCATGAAGCGCAAGGGCACCGACCCGATGCAGATCCGCCAGGGCCTGCTCTCCCTGAAGGATTTCCCGGCGGCCACGGGCTCGATCACCATGCTCTCCAACGGTGACGTGGTCAAGCCCTTCGCCGTGTTCAGGGTCGAGAACGGCAAGTACGTCTTCAAAAAGTTCATGAAATAACAGCCTCCGTCAGGCTCCCGCCCGCGCGGGCGGGAGCCTTCCCGCTCCAGGGACGGCCATGACTGAGTTCCTCCAGCAGTTGGTCAACGGGATCACCGTGGGCAGCGTTTACGCCCTGATCGCCCTGGGCTACACCATGGTCTACGGCATCTTGATGTTCATCAACTTCGCCCACGGCGAGATTTACATGGCCGGGGCCTTCATCGGCTGGTACCTCATGGTCAAGCTCAACCTGCCGTTTCTGGTGGCCACGCCCATCACCGTCCTCGCCGTGGCCTCCATGGGCGTCGTCATCGAGAAGATAGCCTACCGGCCGCTGAGATACGTCTCCAGGCTGGGGCCCCTCATCACCGCCATCGGCGTCTCGATCTTTTTGCAAAACGCCGCCGCGGCCATCTTCGGCACCGACCCGCGGCCCTTTCCCCTGCCCGGTTTCCTGGAGAGGAACATCTACGAGGTCAAGGGGGTCATCCTCGACTCCCTTCAGATTTGGATATTCGTCCTGTCCATACTCATCATGATCGGGCTCGATCTCTACGTCAATCACACCCGCATGGGCAAGGCCATGCGGGCGACCAAGATCAACAAGCAGGTCGCCCCGCTGATGGGCATCAACCTCGACACGGTCATCTCCCTGGTCTTCGCCATCGGCTCGGGCATCGCCGCCATCGGCGGGATCATGGTCGGGGTCTATTACAACGCCGTCTATCCGACCATGGGCTTCATGCCCGGCCTGGTCGCCTTCACCGCCGCCGTGCTCGGCGGCATCGGCAACATCCGGGGGGCGATGATCGGGGGCATGCTCATCGGCATTCTGGAAAACCTGGGCGCGGGCTACATTTCATCCGGATTCAAACAGGGCATCGCCTTCTTCGTCTTGATCTTCCTCCTCCTCTTCAGGCAGGAGGGCCTCATGGGCAAGGTTGAACGAGAAAAGGTCTGAGGGGCCGGCGAGCCGTGGAAGCCTACATCGCTCACATGTTGATTCTTGTCGGCATTTACGCCGTCATCACCATGGGCCAGAACATCATCCTGGGCTACACCGGCCTCTTCGGCATCGCCCAGGCCGCCTTTTACGGCATCGGGGCCTACACCTCGGCCCTGCTGGTCCTCAAGCTGGGTCTGCCCTTTTGGATCGGGCTGGCCGCCGGGGCGATAATGGCCGGCCTCTTCGGCTGGCTCTTGGGCCTGGCGACGATGCGCCTCGGCGGCGATTACTTTTGCATCGCCACTTTGGGCTTCGTGGTCATCATCCAGCAGCTCCTTCTCAACTGGGAGGCTCTGACCCGGGGGGCCTTCGGCCTGCCCGGTATCCCTCGGCCCTCGCTGTTCGGCTTCAGCTTCGAGTCCCGATTTTCGTACTGCCTCTTGGTCTGGTTTTTCGTGTTTCTTTTGAGCATCTTGATGAACAACATCGCCGGCTCCCGACTGGGGCGGGCCTTCATGGCCATCAGAGACAACGAGACGGCGGCCCTGGGGATGGGGATCAACACTTTTTTGGTCAAGGTCATCGCCGTGGCCCTGGGCGGGGTTTACGCCGGCGTCGGAGGAGCCCTCTTCGCCCACTACACTGGCTACATCGATCCCAGCTCCTTCAGCGTCATGGAGACCATCATCGTCCTGTGCATGGCCGTCTTGGGCGGCATGGGCAGCATCACCGGCTCCATCTTGGGGGCGGCGATGCTTCTCTTCGCCCCTGAGATCTTGAGGCTCGTCGGGGTGACCGGCAGCCTGTCAATATACAGACAGCTCACCTACGGCGCCATTCTGGTCGCGGCCATTTTAATCAGACCCCAGGGCATAATCGGCATGGCCGAGTTCAGGATTCAGGCCTTGTTCAAGGGCGGCCCCATCGTCAGAGGAGTCTGAGGCCTCCATGAAAAGCGAAGCTCCATATGCCGCCAGTTCTTAAAGGCGTGGGCGTCACCAAAAACTTCGACGGCGTCAGGGCCCTGATAAACGTCGATCTGGCCATCGAAGCGGGCGAGATATTCGGCCTCATCGGACCCAACGGCGCCGGAAAGACGACCTTCTTCAACGTCGTCATCGGCATGGACATGGTCACCAGCGGCGAGATAGTTTTCGAAGATCGAGACATCACCAGGAAAAGGGCCTTCGCCATCACCAAGCTGGGCATCGCCCGCACCTTTCAAAACATCCGCCTCTTCCACCAGATGACGGTCTTGCAAAACGTGATGACCGGCCAGCACTGCCGGACCAGTTGCGGGCTGATCAGCAGCTCCTTCAGATCCCCCAAGCAGCGGCGGGAGGAGCGGGCCATCCGGGAAAAATCCTTGGCGGCCCTGGACTTCGTCAGGCTGGGGGCCTACGCTGACCAGCGGGCCGACAGCCTGCCCTACGGCGAGCAGCGCCGCTTGGAGATCGCCCGGGCATTGTCCACCGAGCCGAAGCTGCTTCTATTAGATGAACCGGCCGCGGGGATGAACCCCCAGGAGACGAGGGCTCTGATGGCCCTGATTCAGCGGATCCGCGATAGCGGGCTGACCATCTTCTTGATCGAGCACGACATGCGGGTCGTCATGGGCATCTGCGATCGGGTCATGGTCCTCAATTTCGGGCAGAAGATCGCCGAGGGCTCGCCCGGCGTCATTCAGAAGGACCCCAAGGTCATCGAGGCCTACCTCGGCGTCGAGGATTAGCGATGCTCACCCTTGAGGGCGTTCACGCCCAGTACGGCAAGATAAAGGCCTTGAACGGCATCGCCCTCGAGGTCAAGGAAGGGGAGATCGCCACCCTCATCGGCGCCAACGGCGCCGGCAAGAGCACCACCCTGAAGACCATCATCGGCTGGACCAAGGCCAACCAGGGCACCATCGAGCTCAACGGAGAGGACATCACCCACCTGGCCACCCACCGGATCGTCGCCCGGGGCGTGGCCATGGTCCCGGAGGGGCGTGAGGTCTTCGGCGACATGACGGTCCTGGAGAACTTGGAGATGGGGGCCTTTCTGCGCCGGGACAAAAAGGCCGTTCAGGGGGACATGAAGCGCGTGTTTGACCTCTTCCCCATCCTGGGCGAACGGCGCAAGCAGAGATCCAAGTCCCTCTCCGGAGGGGAGCAGCAGATGCTGGCCATCTCCCGGGCCTTGATGACCGATCCGCGGCTGATGCTTCTGGACGAACCGAGCCTGGGGCTGGCGCCGATGCTGGTCAAGGCCATCTTCGCCACCCTCGAGGAGATCAACCGTCAGGGGGTGACCCTCTTTTTGGTGGAGCAGAACGCCCACATGGCCTTGAAGCTGGCCCAAAAAGGCTACGTCATCGAGAAGGGGGCCATCACCATCAACGATCGTTGCGAGGCGCTCCTGGCGGACGAGAAAGTCCAAAAGACCTACCTCGGCCTGGACTGATTTTCAGACAAACAGGTTGGCTGAAATTAGGGGGCGGCCCTGGAGCCGAGGTCTTCCGGGGCCGCCGGGCCGTCGTCTTCGCTTCCCCCCCGCTTCCGCTTCGGCCGTTTCGGGCTCACCTTCATCATCATGCTGGGCTTGTGGTTCGTCCTCTCGGGCCGTCTCGACCTGTTGCACCTCGGCATGGGCATCGTCTGCAGCGCGATCGTGGCCTTGTTTTCGGCTGATCTGCTCTTCGAATCGCTGGCTCTGAAGCGACTGGCCATCACCTTTCCCCGCTGGCTGGCTTATACCAAGTTGCGATCTAAAGAGTAATATAGTATGGTGCCTTCAGGAGATAG
>CAYXRH010000124.1:0-10896 GCA_964466355.1 uncultured Thermodesulfobacteriota bacterium | reverse complement strand
ATCCTGGCCCGTCCTCGGCTGTCCATGGAGCGGCGCCTGGATCAGTGTCTCAAGGTCCTCTTGAAGACGCTCGAATCCGGCTCCGGATCGATCATGATGCGCCAGGGCCGCCGGCTCGTCGTCGCCGCCGCCTCCAACCCCCAAATCGTGGGGTTGAGCCAACCGCTGAACACGGACTCCATTTCGGCCCACGTGGTCAGAACCGGGGAGGCTTTAAACCTGGAGGACGTCTCCATTCACGGCCGCTTCAGCCGCCACAAGGGCCAGTTCTCGAGCTACGAGGCCAACCAGGTCCTGGCCGCGCCGATCTTCGCCGGCCGCAAGGTCGTCGGGGTCCTCAACGTCACCAACCGCCACCACCGGCAAGCTTTTCAAAGACTGGAGGAGAGCGAGGTCAACCGCCTTCTCCAGCGCATCGGGGGGCTCATTGACCGGGCGGCCCTGAACGAGGCCCTGGGTCGAGAAAGAAAGAGACTGCGCCAGGCCAACCAGGAACTGAGACGTCTGGAGCGGCTGAAGCAGGACCTGACCAACATGGTCATCCACGACCTCAAGGGGCCCCTGGCCGAGGTGGTGGCCAACCTGCACATGATCGAGGGCGAGGTTCAATCCGAGTTTGGCCGCGAGTCCATGGAGGCGGCCTTGTTGGGCACGGACGATTTGAGCCGGATGATCGGCAATCTCTTGGACATCAGCCGCCTCCAGGAAGGGCGGTTGATCATCAAGCCCCAGGCGGTCGCTGTGGCCGGCCTGGTCAGCCGGGTGGTGGACCGGCTCAAGACCCTCTTTGCCCTCAAGGAGATCGAGGTCGCCCAGCTCTTTGAGGAGGATCTGCCGTTGATAAAGGTCGATTCCAACCTCATCGAGCGGGTGGTCCAGAACCTGCTGACCAACGCCGTGGATCACACCCCGGAACAGAGCCAGGTGACCTTCAGGGCCCTGATTGAGGACCAGAGCATGGTCATCAGCCTGTCCGACCAAGGTCGGGGCGTCCCCCCGGAGCACCGCGAGGCCATCTTCCAGATGTTCGGCCAAATCCCGGATCGGGACAAGCCGCGCACCTCCACCGGCCTGGGATTGACCTTCTGCCGCCTGGCCATCGAGGCGCACAAAGGCAGAATCTGGGTCCAGGCAGCGCCTTCGGGCGGGGCTGATTTCCGCTTCACCGTGCCGCTGGCGGGGGCGGCGTGACTGAGAATCCGATCCAGCGCCTCGGGGCTCAGACCATCGGCGCCGTCCAGGAGGCCGGCCGGCTGCAGATTTTTATCCTCCAGGCCCTCTCGGGCGTCTTCAGGCCGCCGTTTCGCTGGGGGATGACCGTCGTCCAGATGCACTTTTTAGGCGTCAGGTCCCTGACGGTCATTCTCATGACCGCCGCCTTCACCGGCATGGTCCTGGGGGTTCAGGGCTATTACACCTTGACCAAATTCGGCTCCGAGGCCATGCTCGGCTCGGGCGTGGCCTTGAGCCTCATCCGCGAGCTGGGTCCGGTCTTGTCCGCCCTGATGGTCACCGGCCGGGCCGGGTCGGCCATGGCCGCCGAGCTGGGCATCATGCGCATCACCGAGCAGATCGACGCCCTGGAGACGATGAACCTGGAGCCGATCAAATTCCTGGTTTCGCCGCGGTGTCTGGCCTCGACCCTGGTGCTGCCCCTTTTGGGAGGCATCTTCGTCGTGGTGGGCATCATCGGCGCTTACATGGTCGGGGTCCATCTCTTTGGGGTCAATCCGGGCAGCTTTTACGAAGGCATGGTCGCCTCGGTCGATCCCAAGGATCTCACCAGCGGCCTGGTCAAGTGCGTCGTCTTCGGGGCGACCATCGGCCTAGTTTGCGCCCATCGCGGGTATTACACCCGCCACGGGGCCGAAGGCGTCGGCCGGGCCACGACCGAGGCGGTGGTCTTCACCTCGGTCTTGATCCTCTTTTGGGACTTCGTCCTGACCTCAATCATGCTCTAGATCATGATCCAGTGCCTCAACCTCAAAAAGAGCTTCAACGGCCGGCTCGTCCTGGACGGCCTGAATCTGACCATCCCCGGCCAGGAGGTCACCGTCGTCATCGGCCGCTCCGGGGAGGGCAAGTCCGTCTTCCTGAAGCATCTCGTCGGGCTGATCAAGCCCGATCAAGGGGACATCCTGGTGGACGGCCAGGACATCACCCGGGCCAGAGGCGAAGAGCTGAAGCGCATCAAGGACAAGTTCGGCATCGTCTTCCAGGGCGGGGCCCTCTTCGACTCGCTCAGGGTTTTCGACAACGTCGCCTTTCCGCTGCGGCACAAGACGACCTTTTCCGAGGCCGAGATCAAGGACCAGGTGGAGGAGCTGCTTTCACAAATCAATCTGGCCGATCACAAGGAACGCTATCCGGCCGAGATCAGCGGCGGCATGGCCAAACGGGTCGCCCTGGCCAGAGCCCTGATCACCCATCCGGACATCATGCTCTTTGACGAGCCGGTCACCGGCCTCGACCCGGTCATGAAAAACACCATCCTGGACTTGATCGAGGCCGCGCATCAGCGTTACCATTTCACCGGGGTGGTCGTCAGTCACAACATCCCGGACATCTTCCAGCTGGCCGACCAGGTGGCCATGCTCCACCAGGGGCGGATCATCATCGCCACCAAGCCCGAAGAGATCGCCCTGAGCGATGATCATCGGGTCAGGCACTTCTTGAGTGGAGGCCGAAACGAGTCATGAACCAGCGAAGAATCGAGATAAGCGTCGGCATTTTTGTCTTAATCGGGGCGGCCTGCCTGGTCTATCTCAGCCTGGCCCTGGGCCGGGTGGGCGGCTTCGGGTTCAGGGGCTATCCAGTCTTCGCCGAATTCGACTCCATCGAGGGGCTCACGAGAGGGGCTTCGGTGGAGATCGCCGGCGTGCCCGTGGGCCGGGTGGGGCAAATCAGCCTCAAAAAATACCGGGCCCGGGTCGAGATCAACCTCAACCCCGAGGTGAGCTTGGACGAGGAGACCATCTGTTCGGTCAGAACCAAAGGCATCATCGGCGAGAAGTTCCTCCGCCTGGAGCCCGGCGGCGCCGAACAAAAGATCCCGCCCGGCGGCGTGATCCGCGAGACGGTCTCCGGAGTGGACCTCCAGGACCTGGTCAGTCAGTTCGTCCACGGCAAGCTTTGAGGTCTGAGGCGATGAGATCCGGACGGCTCATCTGTCTGATCTTGGGGGCCTGCCTAATCCTCAGCCCCTCCGCGGCCCAAGCCGAAGGCGAGAGGATCGTCCTGGACATCAAGACGGCGATCAAAAAGGCCCTCGCCTTGAGCCCGGAGGTGAAGCAGGCTCAGGCCAACCTGGCCCTGGCCAGGGCCCGCCAAGAAGAGGCTTTGGCCTATCACCGCCCCCAGATCGAGGCCACCGGCCTCATCGGGCCCACCTTCAAGGCCCGGGGCGACCAGGTCTATTCGCCGGACACGGACCCCAGCATCCCCCGCGACTTGACCTTCTTCACCTCCCTGGACGTGAGCCTCGTCCAGCCTCTGTACACCTTCGGCCGGCTCGAAGAGAGCCTCAAGGCGGCCCGAAAGGGCGTCGAGGTTGAGGAGGCGGGCATTGACCTCAAGGAGGCGGAGGTCATTTACCGGGTCAAGGAGGCCTACTATGGCCTCCAGCTGGCCCTCGAAGTCAAGACCTTCCTGGATGAGCTCGAGGAACTGCTTCAAAAGGCGGTCCAAACAACCAAGAAGCTTCTGGAGCAGGAAAGCCTCTCAGTCAGCGAGATCGACCTCTACAAGGTGGCCGCTTTTGAGGGCGTGCTTCAAGGCATGAAGGCCCAGACCGAAAACGGCCTCGCCCTGGCCCAGTTCGGTCTGGCGGCCATGTGCGGCCTGGGCCAGGGGAGGCCTTGGCCAAAGGAGCCCTATCTCAAGCCGGTGCAGGCCAGCCTCGCCGCTCTGTCCCAGTATCAGAACGAGGCCCGGGTCAGGCGGCCGGAGATCCGCCAACTCGAGGCCGGCTTGAGCGCCCTGGAATCGCTGGTCAAGGCGGCCCAGGCCGAGCGGATGCCCCTCGTCTTCTTGGGAGCGATCCTTTCGGCCGCCTGGGCCCCGGACAGAACCGACATCGACAATCCTTTCATCGTGGACGAGTTCAACCACTTCTATGGCGGTCCGGTGATGGGGGTTCGCTGGAGCCTCAACTTCGGCATCACCGAGGCCAAGATCGACCAGGCCGAGGCCGAGAGAATGAAAGTCAAAGCCCTGGAGTTGACGGCCGAAATGTACCTGCCGGTGGAGGTGGCGCAGGCCTATCTGGCCGTCAAGGAGGCCGAAGAGCTCATGTCCGCGACCAAGAAGGCCTACACCTCGGCCCGGCGCTGGATGGTCGCCGCCTCGGCCAACTATGACTTGGGCGTCGGCGAGGCCAGGGACCTCCTGGAGGCCCTCACGATGTACGCCACCCAGCGGGGCGAGTACTTCAAAGCGGTCCACAAGCTCAATCTCAGTTGGGCTAAACTTCTCAAAGTCACCGGACTTGACGGCGCGGAGGTGGGATGATGAAGCGGGTTTTGGTGGTCGTGGGGCTGACTCTCGTTCTTTGTGGCTTCAAGGTCCAGGCGGCCGAAGGCCCCCTGGCGGCCATCAAAGGCACCGTGGACGAGGTGATCGAAGTCTTAAAGAAGCCAGAGTTTCAAGGCCACGCGGCGGCCAAGGCCCGCTTGGACAAGATTTGGTCCATCATCAGCCAGCGCTTCGCCGACGAGGAGATGACCCGGCGGGTCCTGGCCCGGCACTGGAAAGAGCTCTCCCCGAAGCAGAGGGAGGAGATGATCGGCCTGTTCAGCCATCTGCTGAAACTCTCCTACGTCACCAAGCTCGAGGGCTATCACGAGGAGGAGGTCGCCTACCAGCACGAGCGCCTCGACGGCGATTACGCCGAGGTGGACAGCGTCGTCATCCACCGCGAGGAGAAGATCCCCCTCAACTACCGCCTCCTTCTAAAAAACGGCCGCTGGATGGTTTACGACGTCATCATCGACGGCGTCAGCCTGGTGGCCAACTACCGACGCCAGTTCCATCAGATCATCCTCAAAGAGGGCTACGCCGCCCTGGTCGAACGACTCAAAGCCAAGAAGGGCGAACTGGAGGAGTTGGAGAAGACCGGAAAAGGAGAAAAGGGCTGATCACTTCAGACCCTTTGGGCAGTGAGCGACCTGATCGATGAGGTCTTGAGCGGCTTGGACAAAGCCGGGGTCGAAGCCGGAAGCAGGCTTTTAGTGGCCTGCTCCGGCGGTCCAGACTCAACCGCCCTCCTGGACCTCCTTCACCGCCTCGCCCCTTCGAAGCGCTTCTTTTTGGGCGTGGCCAGCCTGAATCACGGCCTCAGGCCGGAGGCGGCCGCAGAGGTGGCCCTGGTGGCCCGACTGGCCCAAGAAAGAGGCCTCGAGTTCTGGACCGAGCTCAGGCGGCCGGACAAACCGACCCAGGCCGCCGCCAGGGCGGTGCGGTTTGCATTCCTCGACGAGGCTCTCAAAAAAAGCGGCGCCGACCTCATCGCTCTGGGTCACACGGCCGACGACCAGGCCGAGACGATCATCATGCGCCTCATCCGCGGCTGCGGCCCGACCGGCCTGGCCGGCATCCCCTGGAAAAACGAAACCCTCGTCAGACCGCTACTGGGCGTCACCCGAAGCGAGATTCTAAAATACCTCGCCTGGCGAAAGCTGCTCTTTGTCCGCGACCCGTCGAATCAAGACCGCCGCTACTTGAGGGTCCGCGTCCGCCGGGACATCCTGCCCCGCTTGATCGCGGAGAACCCCCGCCTCGTCTCCTCCCTGACGCGCCTGTCCGAAATGATGAGGGCCGAGGACGCCTTCATGATCCGCCTGGCGAGGAGGGAGCTTGAAAGGATGAGTCGGCCTTTGGAGGGCCGACCCCCCTCTGTCGAGATGAGCCTCGCCCTGGACCGAAAGGCCCTCAGCGGCCTCGATCGCGCCCTGGCCCGCCGGGTTCTCCGGGCGGCCTTGCTAAAGGCCCACGGAGGCTTGAGTCGCATAACTAACGAACACGTCGATAAGATTCTGGCCTTGTGTCGCCGAAGAGAAGCCGCCGCCTTGGATCTGCCTTACGGCGACAGGATTTTTTTTGAGGGCCGGGAGCTGAGAATAACCGCCCCGGATTTCGGGGGCCCAAAAGGTCTTCACTCCGTCCTGATTAGAGATTTCGGGGCCTACGATCTCTCGGCCGATTTGCGGCTGGAGGTGCGGCCGGAGCCAGCGCCCAAGACTTTCAAAACAGGGCCCTGGGAAGCCTTGATGGACGTGGAGGCCGTCTCGTGGCCTCTGCTGGTGCGCTCCCCCCGACCGGGCGACAGGATTCAACCATTGGGCATGACCGGCTCCAAGAAGCTGTCCGACCTGTTCATCGATAAAAAGGTGCCCCGCAGAGAGAGGGCCCGAAGGCCGGTGGTGCTCAGCAAAGGCCAGGTCATCTGGGTGGCCGGGTGCGCCGTGGCGGCGTCGGTGGCCTTGGGGAAATACAGCCGCCAGGCCCTCAGACTGACTCTATTTGGCCAAATGACTTGAACAATCGGTCAATTGCCGGTATATTCTATCTCCGTCGTCAGATTGGAAATAAGGTATTGAACCCTTTTTATAAAAACCTGGCTCTGTGGCTGGTCATCAGCCTCGTCACGGTCCTTTTGTTCAACCTCTTTCAGAGGCCGAGCGCGGTCCGCGAAAAGCTGATCTACACTGATTTCTTGACCCAGGTGGAGCAGGGCGAGATCATCTCGGTCACCATCCAGGGCCAGAACATCCACGGCCTCGCCGCCAACGGCCGTCCCTTCACCACCTACGCCCCCCAGGACTCCGAACTCCTGCCCATCCTCAGGGCCAAGGGGGTGAAGATATCGGCCAAGCCCGAGAACGATTCGCCCTGGTACATGACCGTCCTCATCTCCTGGTTCCCCATGCTGCTTTTGATCGGAGTGTGGATCTTTTTCATGCGCCAGATGCAGATGGGCGGCGGCAAGGCGCTCACCTTCGGCAAGTCCCGGGCCCGGCTGCTGTCCGAGCACGCCGAACGGGTCACCTTTGAAGACGTGGCCGGAGTCAAGGAGGCCAAGGAGGAGCTGGTCGAGATCATCGAGTTTTTGCGCGACCCGAAGCGCTTCACCCGCCTGGGCGGACGCATCCCCAAGGGTGTGCTCCTTTTGGGCGGCCCCGGCACGGGCAAGACCCTCCTGGCCAGAGCCGTGGCCGGCGAGGCCGGGGTGCCCTTCTTCTCCATCTCCGGCTCCGATTTCGTGGAGATGTTCGTCGGGGTGGGGGCCTCGCGGGTGCGGGATCTTTTCAACCAGGGCAAGAAGAACGCGCCGTGCATCATCTTCATCGACGAGATCGACGCCGTGGGCCGCCATCGCGGGGCAGGCCTCGGCGGCGGGCACGACGAACGGGAGCAGACCCTGAATCAGCTCCTGGTGGAGATGGACGGCTTTGAGGCCAACCAGGGGGTCATCCTCATCGCCGCCACCAACCGGCCCGACGTGCTCGATCCGGCTCTCCTCCGCCCGGGCCGCTTCGACCGCCAGGTGGTCGTGCCCCTGCCTGACATCAGAGGCCGGGAGGAGGTCTTGAGGGTCCACACCCGCAAGACCCCTCTGGCCGAAGACATCAACCTGACCGTCCTCGCCCGGGGCACGCCGGGCTTCTCCGGGGCTGATCTGGCCAACCTGGTCAACGAAGCCGCCCTTCTGGCCGCCCGGCGCAACGGCGACAGCCTCAACCAGAAGGACTTCGAACAGGCCAAGGACAAGGTTCTCATGGGCGTGGAGCGCAAATCGATCATCCTCTCCGACGAGGAGCGGCGCTCCACGGCCTATCACGAGGCCGGCCACGCCTTGGTGGCCAAGCTGATCAAGGGCACCGACCCCATCCACAAGGTGACCATCATCCCCCGGGGGCGGACCCTGGGGGCGACCCAGCAGCTGCCCATGAACGATCGCCAGACATACAACCGCGAATTCTTGTACAACAACCTGGCCGTGCTGTTGGGCGGTCGCGCGGCCGAGGAGCTGGTTTTGCAGCAGATGACCACCGGGGCCGGCAACGATTTGGAAAGGGCCACCGAGCTGGCCCGGAAGATGGTCTGCGACTGGGGCATGAGCGACCGTCTGGGGCCTCTGACCTTTGGCAAGGCCGAGGAGCAGATCTTTTTGGGTCGGGAGATCGCCCAGCACCGCGACTACTCCGAGCGGACGGCGGAGGTGATCGACGAAGAGGTCACCCGCCTCATCAATGAGAACTACGAGCGGGCCAAGAAGCTCCTCACCAGCCACGGAGAGACCCTGGAGGCCCTGGCCCAGGCCCTCCTGGAGCGCGAAACCCTCGACGGCGCCGAGGTTGAGGCCATAGTCTCGGCCGCGGTGACGGCCCAGTGGGCCGAGGAAGAGTATTTGACCGCCCAAAGCGAGGTCAAAGAGGCTTGAAAAGACCACCGCGGACCTGGGCCTTGACCGACCGCGTTTTGACCTTGGGGTCCAGAACCCTCATCATGGGCGTGGTCAACGTCACCCCGGATTCCTTTTTTGACGGCGGCCGCCATTTTGAATTCCAAAAAGCAATGGCCCAGGCCTGGAAGCTGATCGAGGAAGGGGCCGACATCATTGACGTCGGCGGTGAATCGACGCGGCCCTTCTCCGAAGGGGTGAGTCCTCAAGAGGAGATGGCGCGAAGCATTCCGGTCATCGAGGTCCTGGCTAAAAAAACCTCCATCCCTCTGTCCATCGACACGATCAAGGCCGAGGTGGCCCAGGCGGCCCTCGAGGCCGGGGCAATGATCATCAACGACATTTCGGGGCTCAAGGCCGATCCCAAGATGATCCCCTTGGCCGCCCGCTCCGGCTGCGGGGTGGTCTTGATGCACATGCGCGGTCGGCCGAAAAACATGCCGCTTCTGAGCGACTACGGCGATCTGATGGCCGAGATCAAGGCCGAGCTGAAAGCGGCCCTTCGAGCGGCCGTGGACGGCGGGGTGAGGCGCGAAGCGCTCGTCATCGATCCGGGCATCGGCTTCGCCAAGAAGCCGGAGCACAACCTGGAGATCATTGGCCGCCTGAATGAGTTTTTTGAACTGGACCGGCCGCTTTTGATCGGCCCCTCGCGCAAATCCTTCATCGGTCTGGCCCTCAAGGCCGCCCAACTGGCCGACGAGCCGGACGACCGGCTGGCCGGCTCCATCGCCGCCGCGGCCCTGGCCGCTTTCAAGGGCGCCCACGTGGTCAGGGTCCACGACGCCGCCGCCGCCAAACAGGCCTTGAGCGTGGCCGACGCCATCAGGGAAGGCGCGTTCTATGAATGACGAGGCAAGCAGGGACATGGCCCCCCGGAAGCTTTTCGGCACCGACGGCGTGAGAGGGGTGGCCAACGTCCATCCCATGACCACCGAGACAGCCATGCAGATCGGCCGGGGGCTGGCCCACGTGCTCCGCCAAAAGAGCGCCCGGCCCAAAATCGTCATCGGCAAGGACACCAGGCTTTCGGGTTACATGATCGAAAACGCCCTGGCCTCGGGTATCTGCTCCATGGGCGCTGACGTGCTTCTGGTCGGTCCGCTGCCCACGCCGGGCATCGCCTTCATCACGGCCAACATGAGGGCCGACGCCGGGGTGGTCATCTCCGCCTCCCACAACCCCTTCCAGGACAACGGGATCAAGATATTCTCCGCCGACGGCTTCAAACTCGACGACGCTCTGGAGGCCGAGATCGAGAAGATCATCCTCGCCAACCACTACCCCGGCTTCCAGGTCACGGCCAAGAACGTGGGCAAGGCCTTCCGCATCGACGACGCCGCCGGCCGATACGTCGTCTTTTTAAAGCAGACCTTCCCCCAGGCTCTGTCACTCGACGGGCTCAAGATCGGACTCGACTGCGCCCACGGCGCGGCCTACAAGGTCGCTCCGGCCGTGTTTGAGGAGCTGGGGGCCAAGGTGACGGCCATCGGCGTCAAGCCCAACGGCCACAACATCAACGCCAACTGCGGCTCCCTCCACCCGGAGCGGATCGCCTCGGTGGTCAAAAGCAGAAACCTGGATCTCGGCGTGGCCCTGGACGGGGACGGCGATCGGGCCATCCTCGTCGATGAAAGCGGACAGATCGTCGACGGCGATCACCTCCTGGCCATCTGCGCCAGGGATTTTCTGGCACGAAAGCTCCTCAAGAAACGGACGGTCGTGGCCACGGTCATGTCCAACCTGGGGCTGGAGCAGGCCCTCATCCAGATGGGGGCGCGGCTGATCAGGACCCAGGTCGGCGACCGCTACGTCGTCGAGGAGATGCGCAAGCGGAGCCTCAACTTGGGCGGAGAGCAGTCAGGCCATCTCGTCTTCTTGGATTACAACACCACCGGGGACGGCATCCTCTCCACCCTCATGACCTTGAGCGTCATGCTCAAGGAGGAGCGCTCACTCTCGGATCTGGCCGACGTCATGGAGACCTTTCCCCAAGTGCTCAACAACCTGCCGGTCAAGTCAAAACCCCCCCTCGAATCGCTGCAGAAGCTGCCGCGGGCCATCGAGGCGGCCGAGGAGGAGATGGGCCAAAAGGGCCGCGTTTTAGTCCGCTATTCAGGCACGGAGAACAAGCTGAGGATCATGGTCGAGGGCGAGAACGAGGCCCTGATTAACCAAGTGGCTCGAGATCTGGCCGCCGCGGCCAAGGGGGAGTTGGGCTGAGGGCTTGATTCGGAAAAAGGGCTTTGCTCGCGCTCTCGCCGAACTTGGCCCCGAAGACCTGCCCCCTGAAATCGCTTAAAAAGGCTTGCTCGAAACGCTCGGCGAAGCCGATGGTGTGGATATTCGCTCTTTTAAATCAACCCGGCCCGTTTGTTCAGGTCTAGCCCGGATATTTCACGAGAGCCTTAAATGAGACCTGATTGGCTGTTTTG
>CAYXRH010000123.1:0-10908 GCA_964466355.1 uncultured Thermodesulfobacteriota bacterium | reverse complement strand
GGCTGGAGCAGCCCTGGCCGGCGGTCGTCCAGGCCATGGCCCTCCGGGGCCAGGAGATGATTCTCGGCGGCAAGCGAGACGAGGCCTTCGGTCCAATGGTCCTCCTCGGCTGGGGCGGCATCTTCGTGGAGGTCATGGGCGAAGTCTCCTTGAGGGTCGCCCCCCTGGATAAGAAAGAGGCGGCCGGGATGCTCGAGGAGCTCAGGGGCGGCCGCATTCTGGATGGTCTGAGGGGTCGTCCGGCGGCGGACAAAAAGGCCCTCAGCGACGCCTTGACCCGCCTGTCCGCGCTTCTGACCATCTGCCCCGGCCTGAAGGAGATAGACCTCAACCCAATCAAGGTCCTCGAGGCCGGGCAAGGGGTCGTCGCCCTGGACGCCCGGGTGGTGGTGGAGGATTGACTTGGCTCTGGTGGGGCTGACCACCTCGGTGCCGGTGGAGGTCATCTACGCCGCCGGACACACCCCGGTGGACTTGAACAACGTCTTCATCACCGACCCCGATCCCTACGCCCTGGTCGCCGCGGCCGAAGCCGAGGGCTTCGCCCGCTCGCTGTGCGCCTGGATCAAAGGCATATACGCCGTCTTGACCCGCCGGCCGGACATCACCCTCCTGGTGGCCGTCACCCAGGGCGACTGCTCCAACACCCACGCCCTGGTCGAGGTCCTGGCCAGCCGCGGCCTGGCGGTTCTGCGCTTCGACTACCCCCCGGACAAGGACCCCAAGCTCCTCAAGGTCCAAATTGAGCGCATGGTCAACTTTTTCGGAACTTCATGGGCAAAAGCCCAATATATCAAGGGGCGGCTGGACGGGATCAGGGCCAAGCTCAAGGACCTCGACAGGCTGACCTGGCGAGAGAACAAGGTCAGCGGCCAGGAAAACCATCTCTGGCAGGTCTCCAGCTCGGACTTCAACCAAGACCCGGCCCGCTTCGAGGCCGAACTGGATGAATTTTTGAGCCAGGTCCGCCCGAGGCCTCCTTTTGAGCAGCCGGTCCGCCTCGGTCTGCTGGGCATCCCGCCGATCATGAGCGGCCTCTACGAGGCCGTGGAGGAGCTGGGTGGACGGGTGGTCTTCAATGAGATCCAGCGCCAGTTCGCCATGCCCTCGCTCAAAGAGGATCTGGTGGCCCAATATCTAAGCTTCACCTACCCTTACGACGTCTTCGGCCGCATCGAGGACATCGCCGCCGAGGCGAAGCGGCGGGGAGTTGCGGGCCTCATCCACTACACCCAGTCCTTCTGCTTTCGCCAGGTTCAGGACATCGTGCTGCGCCAGGAGCTCAACATGCCCATTCTGACCATCGAAGGCGACAAGCCCGGACCCCTGGACGCCCGGACGCGGCTGCGGCTGGAGGCCTTCATCGACGTTTTGAGGGATTGAAGATGGCCCTCGGTCTCGATCTGGGCAGCCGCACGGTCAAGGGGGTTTTTTTTAAAGCCGGCCGCGTCGCCGCCCGCTTCTGCGCCGACACGGTGCCCTTTTTGAGCCGGGCGGCCCGTGGGGAGGGGCTTGACCTCGCCGGGGCGGCCTGGTCGCCGCCGCAAAACGCCGCTTTATTTGTGACCGAACCGCTGATCGTCACCGGCTACGGCCGCCGCGCCCTCAAAAACGCCGCCGGCGTGACCGAAATCCGGGCCCACTTCAAGGGGGCCCTCTTTCAGACCGGTCTTCAAGACTTCACCCTGGTCGAGATCGGAGGACAGGACTCCAAGGCCATCCAGGTCAAGGGCGGCCGCGTCTTTGACTTCCAGACCAACGACAAGTGCGCCGCCGGCACCGGCCGCTACGTGGAGAACATGGCCCGGCTGCTCGGCGTCGACCTGGACCGTCTGGCCGGGGCTTGGGCTGAGCCCAGCCGGATCAACAACACCTGCGCCATCTTCGGCGAGAGCGAGATCATCGGCCAGGTGGTCGAAGGCGTGCCCCTGGAGCAGATCATGGCCGGGGTGAACGACTCCATCGCCCGGCGTGTCGTCCAGATGATCAAGCGCTACAAGCCCCAGCGGGTCGTCTTCTGCGGCGGCGTGGCCCTGAACAGGGGCGTGGTCAAGAGGCTTCAAGAGCACCTCAGGGTGGAGGTGCTCGTCCCGCCGGAGCCGCTCTTCAACGGGGCCATCGGCTGCGCCCTGGAGACAGCCGAACAGGCGGGTTCTTTTTAGTGTTTCGAAAACGCGGCCTCACTTCAAGGTAAGCGACCGTATTTTCCTTTAAAAGCGACCTGGTATCGGTCTGAATTTTTCCATCCTGGCCATGAACCTTGCTCTGGCCGAGAGGCTCTATTTGACCAGCGACGGCAGCCAGGTGGACAAGGGCGGCAGGGCGATGAACAGGATCAGGGCGGCGAGCATGAGGGCCATGAAGGGCAGGGTTCCCCGAAAGACCTCCCACAAGGTGGCGTCATCGACGATGCCCTTGATGACGAAGAGGTTGAGCCCCACCGGCGGCGTGATCAGGGCGAACTCCATGTTGACGGTCATGATCACGGCGAACCAGACCGGGTCTATCTTGAGGGCCAGAAGAATGGGGTAGATGATCGGCAGGGTGATGATGGTGATGGAGACCACCTCCAGGAAGTCGCCCAGAAAGATGAAGATGAGGCAGATGAGGATGATGAACTGCCAGGGCGCGATGTTCAGCTCGCCCAGGAAGATGATCAGCTTCTGGGGCACCTGGAGGATGGTGACCACGTGGCCGAAGATGATCGCCCCGACGATGATGACCAAAACCATGGCCGTGGTGCGGACCGTGGAGAGGATGATCGTTTTGAAGATGCCCAGGTTCAGACGGCGGGCCGCGGCGGCGGCGAGGAGGGAGTACACCACGCCCACCCCGGCCGCCTCGGTGGGGGTGAACCAGCCGAGGTAGATGCCCCCCACCACCAGGGGAGGCAGGACCATGCCCCAGGAAGCCCGCCACAGGGCGTTCATCCTCAGGCGCGCCTCGGCCGGCCGGGAGCGGGCGTAGCCCCGGCGGCGGCAGTGGATGACCACGTAAATTAAAAAGAGGCTGGTCAGAATGAGACCGGGGATGACCCCGGCGATGAACAGATCGCCCACCGAAACGTCAGTCAGGGCGCCATAGAGGATCATCGACAGGCTCGGCGGGATCAAAATGCCCAAGGTGCCGCCGGCGGCCACCAGACCGAAGATGAACCGGCGGTCGTAGCCGGCTTTGAGCATTTCCGGCAGGGCGAGCATGCCCACCGTGGCCGCCGTGGCCACCGAGGAGCCGCTGATGGCCGCGAATCCGGCGCAGAAGATGACCGTGGCGATGGCCAGACCGCCGGGCAGGTGCCCCACCCAGGTGTGAATGAAGCGGTAAAGATCCTCGCTTATGCGGGAGTGGATGAGGATGTTGGCCATGAGGATGAACAGCGGAATGGCCGTCAGGGTGAAGCTGTCCAGGCTCTCGTAGGCGATCATGGGCAGGCCGAAGTAGGCCCCCATGCCTTCGAGGCTAAAGAGCCCGCCCAAGCCGACGATGCCCAGGGCGAAGGCCACGGGCATGCCCGCCACCAGCAAGACGCAGAAAGCGATGAAGACGGCGGCGGTCATCTGCCGCCCGCCTCCGGGGCCAGAAAGATCCCCGTCAAGATGGCCACCTCTTCGAGGACCAAAAAGAAAGCGCCCACCGGGACGGCGCTCAAGGGGTAGTAGAGGGGGATGTAGAGAGCGGAGAGGGTCAACTCGTTCATCCGATGGGCCACGACGCAGGAGCGGGCGCTGGCGGCGAGGAGGACGGCCGCGAAAGCGAGGATCAGCAAGTGGATGATCACGGACAAGAGGCGCTGGCGCGGCGGCGAGAATTTCTGGACCAGGACGTCCACCAGGACGTGGCCTCGGGTGCGCATGGTGTAGGCGGCGCCCAGAAAGACGGCCCACATGATGAAGTAGATGGAGAAGTCCATGACCCACAGCGTCGGCGAGTGGAGAAGGCGCCGGCAGATGACCTCGTAAAAGACGCACAAACCCACGCCGAGGATGAGAAGACCGGCCGCGTAGGCAGCCGCTTTGACCAGCCCCTCCACGAAGCGGTCATAGCTTCGGTGAATGGCGACGAGGCGGTTCTCAAGCATGGGATTGTCGGCTCATCCGCCTGAAGGCTTGGTCTGCGGCGGCCTCCTTAATAAGGAGAGCTCCCTTAATTAAAGAGGCCGCCGGATGTTCTTTGGGTGTTATTGACCGGGCAGCAGCTTCATTATCTCTTCGGCCTTGGCGGCCCCGACCCTCTTTTGCCACACCTCCAGCGCCCCTTGACGGGCCTCGGGCCAGATGCCTTTGAGGCGATAAACTTCCATGGTTTTCTCAGCCACGACCAGGGCCTTGGCGTCCTCGTCGTCGGCCCGCTTGAGGGTCATCTGGCTCACTTGGCCGGCCACTTCGAGGACCGCCTTTTGGATGTCGGAGGGCAGTTTGTTCCAGAAATTCAAGTTGGCCGTGACCAGCCAGGGCGAGAAGCAGCCGTTGGTGTTGGTTAAAAATTTGCAGGTCTCGTTCCACTTCCGCTTGACGATGGACTGCTCGCCGGAGACGACGCCCTCGATGGTCTTGCGCTGGAGGGCCATGTACACCTCTGAGGAGGACATCTTCACCGGCGCGCCGCCCATGGCCTTCACCGCGGCCACGGCCATGGGCAGGTTGACCCGGATCTTGAGGCCCTTGAAGTCAGCCTTGTCCTTCAAGGGCCTCACGGCGTTGGCCACCTCGAAGCTGCGGCCGTAGTAGCCGACGTAGAGCAGCTTGGCGTTGAATTTCTCCAGGTCTTGGTTGATGACTTGGCCCAGGGGGCCGGTGACGCTTTGGTGGATCTGCTCCATGGAAGTAAAAACAAAGGGCACGTCGAAGATGTCAATGTAGGGCAGTTGGCCGTTCCAGGCGCCGGAGTAAATGATGCCCATCTCGATGGCCCCCTCGGTGACGGCCTTGATGATGGAGCGGCCCTTGAAGAGCTGACCAGCGGGATAGACCTCTATCTTGAGACGGCCGCCGGTCTTGGCGGCGACCAACTCGGCGAACTTGTAGTCAGCTTCGGTGAGGTGAAAAGTCTTGGAAAGCTGGGTGGCGTAACGGGCCGTAAATTCCGGCTCCGCGGCCCCGGCGCCGAGGGCGGTGAAAGCCAACAAAAGACCGGCCGTCAGCCATAAAACCAACAATGTTCTGGACAAGCGCATGCCAACCCCCTTTTCATTCTGTAAAGGACCTTGATGGATTGTATACAATTCTATTCTTCGACCAAAACATGACCTGCTGTCAAGTTGTTTTTGGCCCCCAGACCACATCAGCGGCGGAGCTTATTAAAAATTTCTTCGAATTCTCACTCCGCTCCGGCCGCCAGCAGTCTGAACTCCCACTGACACCAGGCGTCCGCCGGATGGGGGTCTGGAGGGCAGAAAAGGCAGGCCACCTCCACTCTGGGGTCGATGACCCGGGCGACGTTGGTGAAGCAGGCCTCAAATGTGGGCCGGCAGGGAAACTCGCCCTTGCCGGCCTCAACCCTCTGCTCCTGGGGAAGGCATCGCCGGCAGGTCCACACCGCCTGGGGGCCGCTGATTTGGTATTCGTAGCCGAAGCTGGGCGCCCAGCTCATGAGGTTGATGGTCTTCATGATCTCGGCCAATCCGCCTTCCTTCAAATCGAGGAGCCTTTTTATCCTCTTGGCTTCGATCTTCGAGTCGAGGCGCCACATCCTCACGTCGAGGGCCAAGGCCGCTTCGAGGCCGTATTTCTCTTCGACCCCGCTGAACCACAGGCCGTCCACCGTCAGCCAGTTGCGCGAGTACATCTCGATCAACTCGATGAGGGTTTCTTTGGAAAGCTTGGTCAATTCCCGCCGCGCCGGGCTGTCCACGGCTCACCTCCAGGGGTGGCGATCGGAATATTTGAGCGGGGCTGGTGCCTGGCCCCCCAAACGTATAAAACAAAAGCGGCCCCGGCTCAAGCGGCGGAGAGCGCCGGAGGCGGTCGCTTGACACCCTTCCTCCCCTCCCCTAAGCTCCCAGATGATGATCCCTTACCCCCACATCGACCCGGTCATATTCCGCCTCGGGCCGCTGGCCTTCCGCTGGTACGGGCTGATGTACCTCCTCGGCTTCGCCGCCGGGTATGTCATCATCAAGCACCGCCTCAAGGAGACCGCGCCCGAGGTCAGCCCCAGCCAGGTGGAGGGGCTGGTCTTGTGGGCCGCCGTGGGGCTCATCGTCGGCGCCAGGCTGGGCGAGATCATCTTCTATCAGTGGCCCAACTACTCCTTCTACCTGACCCATCCCCTGGAGATCATCGCCGTGTGGCGGGGGGGCATGTCCTTTCACGGCGGCCTCGGCGGGGCGGTCATCGCGGGGGTGATTTATCTAAAGCGCCGTGGTTTGCCCCTCCTGGCCTTCGCCGACGCCACCTTCCTGGCCGTGCCCGTCGGCCTCGGCCTGGGGCGGTGGGGCAACTTCATCAACGGCGAGCTCTACGGCCGGGTGAGCAATCTTCCCTGGGCCATGGTCTTTCCGGGGGGAGGACCGCTGGCCAGGCATCCCTCCCAGCTCTACGAGCTCATCCTGGAGGGGCCCCTGTTGTTCCTCTTCCTCTGGCTGAGGCGGGACAAGGTCGGCCCCGGGGTTTTGACCGCCCTATTTTTAATGGGCTACGGCCTGGCCAGGTTTGGGGTCGAGTTCGTCCGCGAGCCGGACGCCCACCTGGGCTTTGTCTTAAGCTGGCTGACCATGGGCCAGCTCCTGTCCCTCGGTCAAATGGCGGCCGGGCTGATCCTGTGGCGTTTCGTCGGCGGGAGGAAAGCATGATAAAAGTGCCCTTGGACAAGCTGGAGCCGGGCATGAAGCTGGCCCAGAACATCGAGCGCGGCGACGGGATGCTCCTCGCCGGGGCGGGCACCGAGTTGACCGAGGGGATCATCAGCATGATCCGCCGCATGATCGAGGTGGACGCCATCCAGATCGAGGGGGCCGCCTTCGCCTCCCCTGAGGAGGCCGAGGCGTGGAAGAAGGAGGAGTTGAAAAAGCTGGTCCACCGCTTCTCCAAGGTGGCCGGCGACCCCTTCCTGGACAAGCTGAGGAAGCTCGAGGCCGAGCGGATCATGAAGACCGAGTGACGGGGCGCAGTCCCATCCTCTTCCCGGGGGTGGGTAATATCATTTTCTCGTTGGAATGAAACAAACACGCCTTAGGTCCGCCCAGGGCTGGGTCTTTTTCGGTCGGGCCTGAAGGCCTTCTCCGGCTGCGCGTCTCGGCCGGCTGCTCCGGTGCTTCGCAAGTCGCTGACCGCCGGCCTCGATGCTCGCCTGGCCTAGGCCCTTTCTCAAAAGCCCCAGACCCTGGCGCGGGTGGGTCTTCGATCAACCGTTTCGCCATTCATTAAATCACAAAGGAAAAATGGTATAACACCACATCCAGCGCCGCGGTCGGACAGGCCCTTTTTTGTTCGTCTACAAAATATTTTTATCCTTGTCCGAATAGTGGTGACGATACATAATTAATAAGAATATCATTTTTTTCTGGGGTTGGGGTCATGGGTCTGGAACGATCTATCGGAGACGTCGTCGAATCATTGAACAGGGCCAAAGAGCGCGGAAAAGGGGCGACCATATTGATTGGGGCCGGTTGTTCGGTCAAGGCCGGGATTCCCACGGCGGCCGGGTTCGTGGAGATTATAAAGGAAAAATATCCGCGCGCTTACGATAGAGCCTCGCCAAAGACCTATCCGCACTGCATGAAAGCCCTCGCCCCCGGCGACAGGCGGGAGCTCATCGCCCGATACGTCAAGCGAGCTAAAATCAACTGGGCTCACCTGGCCATCGCCCAGTTGATGAAAGAGGGTTACATCGACCGGGTCTTGACCACCAATTTTGACCATCTGGTGGTCCAGGCCTGCGCGCTGGTCGGCCTCTTCCCGGCGGTTTATGATTTCGCGGCCTCGACGCTCTATAAGCCTGACTACATCCCCAAGCAGGCCGTGCTTCATCTCCACGGCCAGTACACCGGCTTCGTCCTGATGACCACAGAGGAGGAGGTTAAGCGACAAGCCCAGCGCCTAGAGCCGGTTTTCGAGGACGCCGGGCAGGGCCGCCCGTGGCTGGTCGTGGGTTACAGCGGTGAAAACGATCCGGTCTTTGATCATTTGACCGAGGTGAAGTGCTTTGATCACAACCTCTACTGGGCCACCCGCCAAGACGGCCCGCCGGCCGCGCACGTCCGTCAGAAGCTGTTGGTGGACGACAAATACGCTTTTTACGTCTCCGGCCACGAGGCCGACGACCTGTTCGTCCTTCTGGGCCAGCGGTTGGAGTGTTTTCCGCCGGCTTTGGTTGAACGGCCGTTTTCGCACCTTAAAGCCACCTTTGAAATGCTTACGCCGTACACCCTCCCAGGGCAGCGCGCCGATTCTGACGTCACGGCCCGGGCTCGATCCGATATTGGCGCAGCCATCGAGCGATACGAGGGGCCACCCCGGGAGGCTAAGGCGTTTAAGCGGCTGCCAAAACGCGACGAGGTCGGCGAGCTGGCCAGTCGCCTCCAGACATTGTTCCTCGCCGGCAAATATGAAGAGGCTGCTGCGCTGGCGCCCCCCGAGTTGGGGAAGCTGCCCCAGGATTTGGTCAAGATGGTCGCCTGGTCATATGTCATGGTCGGGGTTTCCCTCGGCGAGAAAGCAAGACAGAGACCGCCTCAAGAGGCGGACAGCCTGCTCGAGCAGGCCGGCCAGAAATTTGAGGCCGCGTTGGGAATAAAGCCGGACATGCCCGAGGCCCTCAGCAACTGGGGCGCTGCCCTGGCGCGTTGGGCCGAAATGAAGGAGGGCCAAGAGGCGGACCGGCTGTTCGAGTTGGCCGGCCAGAAGTGTGAGGCCGCCCTGCGGATAAAGTCAGACATGCCCGAGGCCCTCAGCAACTGGGGCAATGCTCTGGCGGGCCGGGCCGGATTGAAGGAGGACCGAGAGGCGGACCAGTTGTTTGAGCAGACCGGTCAGAAATACGAGGCCGCCCTGCGGATAAAGCCAGACACGCCTGAGGTCCTCAGCAACTGGGGTCTTGCCCTGGCGGGCCGGGCCAGATTGAAGGAGGGCCGAGAGGCGGACCGGCTGTTCGAGTTGGCCGGCCAGAAATACGAGGCTGCCCTGCGGATAAAGCCGGACATGCCCGAGGCCCTCAATAACTGGGGCAATGCCCTGCTGTACCAGGCCAGATTGAAGGAGGGCGAAGAAGCCGAAGCCTATTTTGCACAGGCCCGCGAAAAATTAGAGTTGGCCGAAGCCCAGTCGCCAGGATCGGGCGCTTATAACTTGGCCTGCGTGAGCGCCTTGCAGGGCCGCGAAGAGGAGTGTCGGCGCTGGCTGGAAAAAAGCCATGAATCGGGCCGGCTCCCCGGTTGCGAGCATCTCCGCGGCGATTCCGACCTTGACCGCGTCAGGGATCGTGACTGGTTCAAGAATTTCATCAGTGAGGTCTGCCCGGAGAAGGCATCATCAGGTTCTGAAGACGAAAATTAGCTCCTCTCAACCGCCCACCGGGCCTCCTGGGCCGAGAGCCTCTCCTTCAAGCGGCACACGGCGCAGAGCTCACCGTAGGTCGGCTGGCCGCAGACGGCGCAGGTCATGAACCCCTCTTCCGCTTCCAGGGGCGGCTTTTGTCTTTTTAAATAGGTGAACAGAAAATCCCGCTTGGTCCCGGGCATCTTTTCTTCCAAGAATTCGAGGGCCGCCTTGAAGTAATGGCTGGTGGCCCCTTTTTGGAAGGGGCAGCCCGGCCCCTGAACTGGCTCGATGCCCCTGAGGGCGACGTAGGTTTTTATCTCGGTCTCGTCGACCCGGTAGAGGGGCTTGATCCGGGCGGCCAGCTTGGGGTGGGTTGAGGGCAGGTAGGGATAGAACTTGGCTAGATACTGCCGCCGATGCCGGACCAGGTTTCCGAGGAGGCGGCCGGCCTCGTCGTCGAGGTGATGGCCGGTGGCCAGGACGGTGAAGCCTTCCTCCACGGCCAGCCGGTTGAGCCAGCCCCTTTTCAGGGCGCCGCACACGGCGCAGGTGTCCAGCCGGGTCCGGCGATCCAAGTCCGGGAGCCGGTAGCCGAACAGAGCCTCAAGCTCATAAACGCGCCAGTCCAGGCCCCGCGGCCGGGCAAAGGCGGCCACGGTCGCCGCCGAGGCCTCGGAGAAGCCCTCGACGCCCAAATCCAGGTGAAGGCCCACGGTCTCGTAGCCGAGGCGGTGGAGGACGTCCCAGGCGGCCAGGGAGTCCTTGCCGCCGCTGACGGCCACGGCGATGGGGCGGTGGGGGGGTGGGTCGAGCTTCTTTAGGCCCCGCCGGACGCTGCTCAGAAAAAAGAGGTCAAAGCACTCGGCGCAGAACTTGGCGTTGTGGCTCGGCAGCCGCACCACGGCCTCGCCCCGGCAGCGGGTGCACTTCATCTCTTCTCCTCGCCGCGGCGGATGTAAAAGCGCCGGCCGGCCACGGGGATGAAGTAGCGGCCTTCTTCTTCCTCCAAGAACCGGGTCAGCTCATAAAAAGGCCGCCGCTCGAACCGGGCTCTCAGGCCGCCTTCCGCTTCGACGTAGAGGACGTCATTCAAGGACACGCTCAAGGTGTCGCTCAAGGCGAAGCTCCGGCCGTCGCTCAAGACGAGCCGGGCGCTCCTTAAGCCCCCCTCGTCGTCAGAAGCCAAGGCCACCCGGCTGATCAAAAAAGGGGCGTCGGCCACGGCCACGGGGTGAACCTCCCCCTCGCAGCGGACGAAGTAGCCTTCTTCGGTCCGGAAAAGGGCGCGGGACAGGATCTGAAAGAGGCGGCGGTCGATGACGGGGTTGTCCTCACAGAACCAACGCCCCTGGGCGTCGATGCGGTAGTGGTAGACGTGCTTCTGGATTTTGGGGATGGAGCTCATTCGGCGCCGATGAAAAAGGGCCTGAAG
>CAYXRH010000122.1:5727-10910 GCA_964466355.1 uncultured Thermodesulfobacteriota bacterium | reverse complement strand
GATCACCACCGCCTTGTCTCTCTTGCTCGGTTATCCCCTGGCCTTCTATCTCTCCCGCATCTCGCCGGCCGGTCGGACGGTGGGCTTCCTTTTGCTCACCGCGCCGCTGTGGACCAGCGTCATCGTCCGGACCTACGGCTGGGTCTTCATCCTCGGCCGTCGGGGCATGCTCAACATCATGCTCGAGTGGTTGGGCTTTGGTCCGGCCCCGCTGGACATCTATCCGGGCTTTTGGGCGGTGGTGTTGGCTCTGCTGGAGATAACCCTGCCGCTCATGGTCCTGCCCATATACACCAGCCTGACGAGCATCGATCCCAGTCTGGAGGAATCTTCCCTGGTCCTGGGAGCCGGTCCCATCCAGACCTTTTTTAGGGTGATCCTGCCCCTGACCCTGCCCGGCGTCTTCGCCGGGGTGATTCTGAACTTTGTCCTGGTTCTGGGAGCCTACGTCACGCCGGTCATCCTCGGTTCGACCCGTGATCTCGTCCTGCCCGTGGTCATCGAAAGCCAGATCACCAGCCTGTACAACATCCCCTTCGCCTCCACCCTGGCCCTGGTCATGCTCCTCCTCATGTCGGCCATCATCATCGCCTTTCGCCGCTTCATCCGCCTGGATCAGCTTTTTGGGGGCTAGCCGTGTCCTCAGTAAACGCCGGCCGCTTCTCGACCCCAAGAACCACCAGCCGGAGGCTGGGCTTCTTGTCCACCGCCTTCGCGGTCATAATGTACGTTTTTCTCTTGGCCCCGATCATCATCGTCATTGTCATGTCGTTCAACTCGGCCCTGTATCTCTCCTTTCCGCCCCAAGGCCTCTCCCTGCGCTGGTACGCCAAGTATTTCTCTGATCCGATCTACATCGACTCCTCGCTGAAGAGTCTCATGGTCGGGGCTGGCGCCGTGGTGACGGCCACGGTCTTCGGCACCATGGCCGCTTACGCTCTCCAGCGATACCGACCGCCCTTCTACGGCCTCATCAACACCTTGATCATCTCGCCGCTGCTGCTCCCGGGCGTGGTCATGGGCCTGGCCCTGCTCTACACCCTGGCCCACCTCGGGCTGGGTCGGAGCGCCGTTTCGGTCATCCTGGGCCACACCCTGTACGTCATGCCCTTTGTGGTCATCATCGTCTCTTCGGCCCTCCAGGGCTGCGAGCGCCAGCTCGAGGAGGTGGCCATGAGCCTGGGGGCGAGCGAGTGGCGCGCCTTTCGGACCGTCACCCTGCCCCTCATCCTGCCGGGCGTCATCTCCGGGACCCTCTTCGCCTTCATTCTGTCCCTCGACGAGTTCATCATCACCTTTCTCCTGGCCGGGGTGCACGTCATCACCCTGCCCATCAGAATCTTCACCAGCCTCAGGTTCGCCGTGGATCCGACCATCGCCGCCGTATCGACCGTTTTCATCTTCGCCACGACCATGCTCTTCATCATCGCCACCCGGCTGAGGGCCAAGGGCGGCAAGGCCAAACAAGAGGAACCCTGATAAAGACGGGAGGGAAAAATCAACCCCCAAAACGACATGTCAAAGGGGGCGCGCAAGCTGGTGCGCGTCTGCGCCGGGGTCAAGCCAGGCGAAAAGGTTTTGATCCTGACCGACACGGCCCGCAGCCCCAGAATCGCCGAGGCGGTCTACGCCGCGGTGGTGGAGGCCGGGGCCGAGGCGGTCAAGGCGGTCATGGAGCCGGGCGCCCATCCCGGGGCCGAGGTCCCAGAGGCGGTCGCCGCAGCCATGAAGGCCTCGGACGTCATCCTCGGCCTGACCACGAGCAGCATCTATCACACCCAGGCCAGGCTGGCCGCTTGTGGCGCCGGGGCCAGGCTGGTGGCCGTGACCGAGGTCATTGAAGAGGTCATGATCTCCGGCGGCATCGAGGCCGACTTTGAGGCCCAGCGGCCCCTGGTCGAGGCCCTGGCCCAAAAGATCAGCCAGGCCCAGGAGGTGAGGCTGACCACGCCCGGCGGCACGGACCTGACGGCCCTGACCGGCGGGCGCGAGGCCTGCCAGTTCAGCGGCTTGGCCCGCGAAAAAGGCCAGGCCATCGGCGCGCCCGACATCGAGGTCGCTTTAGCCCCCCTGGAAGGGACCAGCCAAGGGGTCCTCGTCGTCGACGCCAGCGCCACCCATCTCGGCCTGATCAAAGACCCCATCCGCATCATCGTCCAAGACGGCCAAGCCATCGACATCCTCGGCCAGGAACAGGCCCGACAGCTCAAGGCGCTGCTGGAAAAGGAGAACGACCCTCATAGCTATAACGTGGCCGAGATGGCCGTTGGGCTCAACCCCTGCGGCCGGGTGATCGGCAAGATCATCGAGGACGAGGGGGCCCTGGGGACCTGTCACGTCGCCCTGGGCAACAACGTCACTTTGGGCGGCGAGAATCCGGCCAGGCTCCACGTCGATCTGGTCATGTGGCGGCCGACGCTGCGCCTTGACGGCGAGATCGTCTTCCAGGCCGCCTATCCGGGTCAGGTCTTGTTTTTTGCTCATTTGTGATAGTCTTGTTCTATGATCAGATCGCTACGTATAGAATACCCTGTGCGGCGCCCCCGTTTTCTTGGGACACGGAATTGGGATAATGAAGCCCGAGGCGTGAACAAGGTTTCCTTAAAGCCCGACGCTTTGCGAACCGCTCTGCTCAAGGGAGGCTCCCCGGCCACTCCGGCTGAGATGAAGAAGCGTTTCGAGGAACACCTGGACGACTTGACCAAGGGCAAGGAACCAAGCCAGGTTCATCTCGTGCTGGAGTAAGAAGAGGAACTGGCATGAATGGGAGCGATCTGAAAGCCGTACTTGAGAATGGTGAAACCCTTGTCGTTGAATTTAAGGGTGATCAAAAGCCATTACCCGACCGGGACCTGGTTGCGGCCATTGTCGCCTTGGCCAATACGGACGGGGGTGACTTATATCTTGGAGTTGAAGACGATGGCACAGTAACCGGTCTACACCCTAATCATCAGGACATAACCGGCCTTTCCGCCCTGATCGCCAACAAAACCAATCCCCCGATTTCCGTGAGGGTGGGGTTGTTGAGATACAAAGAAACGCCGGTGGCTCACATCAGGGTGCCGAAATCCCGACAGTTGGTTTCCACCTCCGAAGGTCTGTTGTAGCGAAGGCGGCTGCTTGCCAACGGCAAACCCGAAGCGGTGCCGTTCTACCCTCATGAGTTCTCCCAGCGTCAATCCGCCCTGGGCCTTACCGACCCTTCCGCCATGACATTTCCATCCCTCACGGAGGATGTCTTTAGCCCTTTGGAACGCCAGCGCCTGCGGGAGGCGATAAGGCGCTATGGTGGGGATTCCTCGCTTCTGCCACTGGCCGATGAAGAACTGGACGGAGCCCTTGGGTTGGTTGCATCTTTGGAAGGGGTGCGGCGCCCAACCCTGGCCGGTTTGCTCATGCTTGGGCGGGAAGAAGTATTGCGTCAGTATGTTCCGGCCTATGAGGTGGCTTTTCAGGTCCTGGCCGGGACCGATGTGCGGGTTAATGAGTTCTTCCGCAAACCTCTCCTGCACACATTCGAGGAAGTCGAGAGGCTCTTCGCCCCAAATGTTTTGGAGCATGAGGTTCAAATAGGTCTTTTCAGGGTCCCAATCCCCAATTTCGAGCGCCGGGCCTTTCGGGAAGCCCTGGTCAATGCCCTGGTCCACCGCGATTATTCGCGGCTTGGCGCGGTTCATATCCGCCTTGACGATGATGGACTGACCGTTTCAAACCCAGGCGGTTTCGTGGAAGGCGTAACCCTGGCCAATCTGCTGGTCACGGAACCCAGACCGCGTAATCCGCTTCTGGCTGATATTTCCAAGCGACTTGGTTTGGCTGAACGCACAGGACGGGGCATTGACCGGATTTTTGAGGGTCTCTTGCGATATGGCCGGCCAGCCCCTGACTATGGGCGGTCCAACGAGAGTTCGGTCATCGTGCGGATGAGCAAAGCTGACTCCGACTTGGCCTTTCTTGAGCTGGTTCTCAGGGAAGAGGAAAGGACGGGCCGCCCCCTACCCTTGGACAGCCTGATTATCCTGTCGCGTTTAAGGCAGGAGCGAAGGCTGACGACCACCGATCTGGCGCAGTCCACCCAAAAAACTGAACCAGAGACCAGAACGACGCTGGAAAAATTGACCGAAGCCGGGCTGGTGGAGGCGCATGGGGCCGCACGCGGTCGATCCTACACGCTGAGCGCCAAGCTCTATAGAAAAGCCGGTCAAAAAGTGCAGTATATCCGACAGACTGGCTACGATTCTATCCAGCAAGAACAGATGGTTCTCAGCTATATCGAGAAACACGGTTCCATCAGACGTGCTGAGGTTATGGACCTGTGCCAAATCACTAAAGACCAGGCGTATAAACTGTTAAGACGTCTGAAAAGTAGTGGATATATTGTCCAAATCGGAACCCGGAAAAGTGCTATTTATGAGCGGCAGCGCTAATATATGCGCCGAACGCATAATTTATGCGTCCGCTTACGCGCCGCCTGCGTCAGGCGTAATAACACCCGAGGTGAAAGAGAATGGCCAAGGAAATGGTTGGCCCCATTTGTTGCACCATTCTGCTTAATAAATGACGCAAGTAATGGGGCAATGCCATTGACTTTGATTCAATAGGACACCACCAATGGCCTCTATACACGCTAACCACGCTCTATGCACGCACCTGTTTAGATCTATGCGCATGTGCATTGAATTGCGCATAGAACACCGCCCTTTATACTCGAAAGCGATTTCGTGATGGTGAAGTCTTAGGCTTGCTGGAAAAAGGAAAGGGATGCCTCCTTGCTTGAGGCCGATCGCCTCGCCAAAGACTGTCAGTTGATCCGTGGGCCAAGGTGTCGAAGCAGTCGCGCCGGGGCCACCCTTCCTTTTGACCTCAACCGAACATTTCACCTGGTTTTTATGCCGCTCCTGGAAGGCCTTGACCTGAAGGATCATTTTTGATATAAGAAGATAAATATTTAATCTGGCTGACGGTTTTTCATGCTCGGACGACCGCCGGTCCCCAAGCGAGGCTGCCCGCCGCGGGCTTGGAATCACGCATTCTGGCAAGCGTTGCGGGCGTAAACAGAGGCCTGGCGTCTGGTTAGGGCGGACAATCGCATTAAAGACATCCGATCAAACAAATCTCAAGGCTTCTGGGGCTCTGTCTTTAATCCAAAGGGTTCACCGACCGGCTGGGCCGTGGTCAGGAAT
>CAYXRH010000122.1:4464-5717 GCA_964466355.1 uncultured Thermodesulfobacteriota bacterium | reverse complement strand
GAACAGGGAGGATTAAATGAAAAAAAAGAAGCTGCATCCTCGTCTCCCCGAGTTGGTCAACGATTTTAAAAAGGGCAAGATGTCCCGCCGCGAGTTTTTACGCTTCAGCGCTTTGCTGGGCGTCTCGGTGGCCGCGGCCTCCAAGCTCGCCGGCTTCAGCGCCCCCCGGAGGGCTTTTGCCGCCGCGCCCAAAAGGGGCGGCGTGCTCAAGGTCTCGGCTCAGATCCAGAAGGTGACCCATCCGGCCCAGTTCTCCTGGATCATGCCCTCCAACCAGCTCCGTCAGGTGGCTGAATACCTGACCCTGACTGGGCCGGACAACATCACCCGGCCCTATCTGCTCGAGAGCTGGGAGGCCAGCGACGACGTCAAGACCTGGACCCTCAACGTGCGCCGGGGCGTCAAGTTCAACAACGGCGATCCGTTCAACGCCAACGACGTCGTCTTCAACTTCAACCAGTGGCTGACCGAGGACGTCAAGTCCTCCATGCTGGGGCTGGTCGGCGCCTACCTAGATCCCAACGGCATCGAGAAGGTCAACGACTACCAGGTCAAGCTTCACCTCAAGCGGCCCGAGATCGCCGTGCCGGAGCACATGTTCCACTACCCGGCCATGATCGTCAACTCCCGGACCTTTGAAGGCGACTTTCTCAAAAAACCCCACGGCACCGGCCCTTACACCCTGGAGACCTACAAAGAGGGCGAGCTGTGCGTCGTCAAAGCGCGCCACGATTACTGGCAAAAGGGCGCCGACGGCCAGCCGCTGCCTTACATGGAAGGCATGAAGTTCATCGACATGGGCGCAGAGGTGGCCCCCCAGATCGCGGCCCTCAAGGCCGGTGAGATCGACCCCGGCCCGGCGATCATGCAGGCGGTCAAGGGCGACGACAAGATCAAGGTCCGGCCGGTGACCACGGGCACGACTCGGGTGCTGCGGATGCGGGTGGACATGAAGCCCTGGTCGGACAACAAGGTTCGCCTGGCCCTCAAGCTCTGCCAGCACCGGGAGAAGATCCTCGACCTGGCCTATTTTGGCGAGGGCATGGAGGGTCAGGACGTCCACGTTTACCCCAAGCATCCCGAGTACTGCCCCAAGCCCATCCCCAAATACGATCCCCAGAAAGCCAAGGCCCTTTTGAAAGAGGCTGGCTACGCCGACGGTCTGGAGGTGAATCTGGCCGTGGCAAGTGACTGGACCGACGTGGTCCGTTACGCCGAGATCCTCAAGCAGGACGCCGCCGCGGCCGGGTTCA
>CAYXRH010000122.1:0-4454 GCA_964466355.1 uncultured Thermodesulfobacteriota bacterium | reverse complement strand
AGCCAATACTGGGAAAAGTGGACTGAGGTGGATTTGGGAGTCACCCCCTGGACCCACCGGCCCCTGGGGACCATGATCCTCAATCTGGGCTACGTGGGCGACGCCAAAGGCAAGCCGGTGGCCTGGAACGAGAGCCGCTGGGTCGATCAGGAGTTCAGCCAGCTCCTCTCCGAGGCCAACGCCACCCTGGACGTTGAAAAGCGCCGTCAGATCTTCTGTAAGCTGGAGGAGATCCAGATGGAGCGCGGCTCCATTGGCATCGCCTACTGGATGAACACCTGGATGTGCGCCAACAAAAAGCTGATGGACGTCGAGGCCCATCCCAACCTCTACATGCTCTTCAACGAGGGCTGGCTGGCCGGCTGAGAAAAAGCGCTCCGCCAAGCCGGGGCGGGCCAGACCCGCCCCGGCCTAAACCCCGCGCGGAGAAACCCATGCTCAAGTTCATCATCAGACGCTTTTTTCTTCTTTTGTTGACCATGGTTCTGGTTTCGGTGGCTGTTTTCATGATCACTGAATCCTCTCCGGGCAACGTGGCCCGAAACGTCTTGGGCGCCTTCATCACTCCTGAGCAGGAGGCCTCTTTTCTGGCCCAGACGGGTTTGGATAAACCTGTTTATGTGCGTTACGTCTATTGGCTCGTCGGCTCCGACTGGGAGGCGTCGCGCAAGGTCGGCCTACCCTTGAAGCGCGTCACCACGGACAAAGGATTTCAGGAGTGGTGGGCCGTGGAGAAGGATGGGAACCTCGTCCGCTGGAAGCTCGCGGGCGAGGATCTCATGGCCGTGATCCGCCATCCTGATGGCGCGATCATTGAGAAGTTGGACAACGACCGTTGGCGCACCGACGCCAAAAGGGTCTCCCGGTTCTGGGGCATCGACAACGACAACCACGCCGTCTCGTGGGAGAAGGGCACGGACCGCAAGGTCTGGACCTTTGTCATGGGCAGCGGCTGGATGGAGACCAGCGGTGGGCCGACGGCTTACATACCATTGAAGAAAGGCTTTTTGAGGGGCGATCCGGGGTTGTCGCTGCGCACTGGCCGTCCGGTGAGCAACGCCATCTTCACCAGGCTCAGGAATTCACTGATCTTGGCCGGCATCGCCTTTGTCATCGTCATGCCCGTGGCCTTGTTTTTGGGCATGATCGCCGGACTCAAGGAGGGCTCTTTGAGGGATCGGAGCTTGAGCGTGGGCGGGATGATGTTCTCGGTCATGCCCGAGTTCGCCACCGGCATCTTTCTCATCCTCATCCTGGGGGTCTGGCTCCAGGTGGTCCCGGGGGCGACGGTCTTCGGCGAAAAGGCGCCCTGGGAGAGGCCGGACATGCTCGTCCTGCCGGTGTTGACCCTGACCCTCATCGAACTAGGCTACGTCCTGCGCATCACCCGCACGAGCATGGTCGAGGTCATGCGGGCGCCGTACGTCCGCACCGCCTGGCTCAAGGGCTTGCCCTACTGGCACGTCGTCTTCAAGCACGCTGTCAGAAACGCTCTCCTGGCGCCGATCACGGTCATCATGCTTCACGTCAACTGGCTTTTGGGCGGCATCGTCATCGTGGAGGTGGTCTTCGGCTATCCTGGACTGGGCAAGTATCTCTTGGACTCCGCTCTGTACAAGGACATCAACGCCTTGGAGGCTGGGGCCATGATCATGGTCACCGTGGCCGTGGGCACCCAGCTCATCGCCGACGTCATTTACACCTTTTTAAATCCCCGCATTCGTTACGCTTGAGAGTGAAAGATTGAGGTGAAGGGCTGATGGCGGTGGCCAAGGAAGCGATCCACGGAGCGGTTGGTTTTCAAACCGCGGGGCGGCTCGGTCGGGTCAAGGAGGCCCTGGCCGTGCTCTACACTTCCAAGACGGCCGTGGTCGGCCTGATCATCGTTTTATTCTGGGTTTTCGCGGCCAGCTTCGCCTCCCTGCTGACGCCCTACGGCCCCACCGACCAGGACTGGAAGGCGCCCAATCAGGGTCCGAGCCTGTCTCATCCCCTGGGCACGGACGAGTTGGGCCGGGACCTGTGGACGCGGCTCATTTACGGGGCGCGGGTGGTTCTGGTCATCCTGCCGGTGACCGATGATGTGTGGCTCCCCGGCGGCACGGCCCTGTGGGGCGTGTTCGCCTCGCTTTTGGTCGGAGCGACCTTGGGCCTGGTGAGTGGATACCGCGGCGGCTGGGTGGACGAGATCGTCATGCGCCTTCTGGACGCCATGATGTCCGTGCCGATCATCCTTCTCTATCTCATCATCGTCGCCGCCATCGGGGCCTCGGCCGTGAACGTGGTCATCGCCATCACCATCGTCGGCACGCCGGGCATCGCCAGACTGGTCAGGGGGCTCACCCTGGACATCAGGACCAGGGATTACATCAGAGCGGCCGAGACCAGGGGTGAAAGCGCCTGGTACATCATGTTCATCGAGATCCTGCCCAACGCCCGGGGGCCGATCATCATCGACGCCATGCTCAGGGTCGGCTACGCCATATTCGCCATGGGCACCCTGGGCTTCCTCGGCCTCGGCCTGCCGCCCCCTTCGCCGGACTGGGGGTCCATGGTGGCCAAGGGCCGGGAGTTCATTCTGACCGGCAGCCCCTGGGCGGCTCTGTGGCCCTCGGTGGCCATCGCCTCCCTGGTGGTCGGCCTCAATCTTTTGGCCGACGGGCTCAGGGAGGAGTCGATGCGTTATCAATGAGACTGTGGCCAAACGGCCCTTTTGCCCCGATTACGGCGTCGACTGGTCCTCAAACCAAAACGTGGCTTCGCCACAGTCTCATCAATGAGCGGGGTTGATGCGGATGCCCGAGGAGGACAGGGGCGGCGCTGAAGCCGTCCTGGACGTCAACGAGCTGGCCATCTCCTACGAGACCCGCAAGGGCGACGTGGCCGCGGTGCGGGGGGTGTCCTTCCAGGCCCGCCGCGGCCAGACGGTGGGCATCGTCGGCGAGTCGGGCTGCGGCAAGTCGACCATCGCCTTCGGCCTGGTGGGCTACCTGGGCCCCAACGGCCGCATCGTCGAGGGCAGCATTCTCTTCGAGGGCCAGGAGCTGGTCGGTCGCTCCGAGGCCGAGCTCAACGAGCTTCGCGGTGACCGGATCGCCATGGTCTACCAGGATCCCATGCAGGCCTTGAACCCCTCCCTGAGGATCGGCGACCAGCTCTCCGAGGTCTTGATCTTTCACCGGGAGATGTCCGTGGAGGAGGCCTGGGAGCGGTCCATCCAGATGCTCAAAAGGGTCTACATGCCTGATCCGGCGAGCATGATGAGGCGCTATCCCCACCAGCTCTCGGGCGGCCAGCAGCAGCGGGTGGTCATCGCTATGGCCATGCTCAACAACCCCTCCCTGCTGCTGATGGATGAACCGACCACCGCCCTGGACGTGACCGTGGAGGCGGCGGTTTTGGATCTGGTCGAGGACCTCAAGACCGACTTTGACGCGGCCATTATTTTCATCACCCACAACCTGGGCGTGGTCGCCCGGGTGAGCGACACCCTGTGCGTCATGTACGCCGGCGAGATGGTCGAGAACGGACCGGTCAG
The DNA here is from genome assembly GCA_964466355.1 of uncultured Thermodesulfobacteriota bacterium. Classification (GTDB taxonomy): domain Bacteria; phylum Desulfobacterota; class Desulfarculia; genus CAYXRH01. The sequence goes on along the minus strand of CAYXRH010000122.1, from coordinate 916 downwards.
CGATATCTTCAAGCAGCCCCGCCACCCCTACACCCGGGGCTTGTTGGCCTGCGTGCCGGTTTTGGGGGAATCCAAGGCCAGCTCCCTCCTCCACCCCATCAGAGGCCACGTCCCTCCGCCGGCCGAGCGGGTGACCACGGCCTGCATCTTCCACCCCCGCTGCGATTACGCCACGGATAAATGCCGTCACGCCCGACCCCTCTTTGAGTCCATCTCCGCGGAGCACCTGGCCAGGTGTTTTTACGCCCAGGAGATCGAGGAGCGCCAGCGGACCCACGTGGACCAGACCGCGGTCAGGGCGGCCCAGGCCGAGGCCGCGGAGAGGCAGAAGCAGATCCTTTTGCACTTCGAGAGCCTCAAGGTTTACCACGAACAGGAGTCCAGCTCTGTGGCCAGCCTCTTCGGCCTGGGCGAGAAGAAGTACGTCAAGGCCGTGGACGACGTGAGCGTCAAGCTGGCCCAGGGCCGCACTCTGGGCGTCGTCGGCGAGTCGGGCTGCGGCAAATCGACCCTGGTCAAGGGCCTCATCGGTCTGGAGGAGATCACTGACGGCGGCGTCGAATTTTTAGGCGTGGACGTGACCAAGCCAGTCAAGGAGCGGGAGGAGAAGTGGATCAGGGAGATGCAGATGGTCTTCCAGAACCCTGACTCCACCCTCAACCCGGCCTACGCGGTCGGCAAGCAGATCGCCCGCCCCATCAGGCGGTTCAAGACCGTGCCCTCCCCCCAGGTCAAGGATGAGGTCATCAGAATCTTGAAGGCCGTCCGCCTGGACGACTACTACTACGATCGCCTGCCGCGGCAACTCAGCGGCGGCGAGAAGCAGCGCGTCGGCATCGCCCGGGCCCTGGCCAGCCGGCCGGATCTGGTCATCTGCGACGAACCGGTCTCGGCCCTGGACGTGTCTATCCAGGCG
>CAYXRH010000121.1:6548-10929 GCA_964466355.1 uncultured Thermodesulfobacteriota bacterium | reverse complement strand
GCCGCCTGCCGAGCCTTGTTGTAGACCAGGGTCAGACTCTGGATCATCTCCTTGCAGTTGCTGGTGGCGTTGTCCATGGCCGACATCCGGGCGGCGTGCTCGGAGCAGGCCGTCTCCAACAGGGCCGAGAGAACCTGGACGGTCACGTTCTTGGGCAGCAGCTCGATCATGACCTGGCCGGCCGAGGGCTCGACCAGGTATTCACCGACCCCCCCCGGAGCCTGGGAGGCCGCCTCTTCGCCGATGAGATCCTCGGGCGAGAGGGGCAGAAGCTTCATAATCATGGGCGCCTGCCGGACCAGGCTGATGAAGCGGCTGAAGACGACGTGGGCCTCATCCACCTCTTCGCTCAAATAAAGATCGGAGGCGTAGGCGGCCACCTCCTGGGCCAGGACGAAGTCGGGCTTGTTCAAAACGTCCAAGTAGGTCTGCTTGATCGCAAAGCCGCGCCTGGTGAAGTGGCTGCGCCCCTTTTTGCCAGCGGCGATGAGAACCGTCTCCACGCCTTGGCCCTGCCGCTCCCTCATGAAGGCCGCGGCTTGATTGATGAGGTTGATGTTGAAGGAGCCGCACAGGCCTCGATCGGCCGTGATGAGAATCAAGCCCACGCTGGCCACGTGTTCCCGGGCCTGGAAAAAGGGGTGGATCTCCGGCTCCACGGCCAAGGCCAAGGCGCCGAGGGTCTCCCTGAACTTCTCGGCGTAGGGCCTGAACTGCTCCAGCGCCTGCTGAGCGCCGTGCAGCTTGGAGGCGGCGACCATGTTCATGGCCTTGGTGATCTGCTGGGTCTTTTTGACCGCGGCGATCTTGCGCTTGATGTCTTTCAGGGTGGCCATGCTAACCCCAGATCAATGCCAGGAGGCCTTGAACATCTCGCCGAACTCTTCGAGGGCTTTTTTGATCTTGCCCTCCAGCTCGTCGTTCATTGCCGCTTTGTCTTTGATTTCAGACAGGATGTCAGCGTGTTTGGACTTCATGAACTCGTAAAGCTGCGGTTCGTAGCCCCTGACCGCCTCCACCGGGATCTTATCCAAAAAGCCCTGAGTGCCGGCGTAAAGGATGAGAACCTGCTTCTCGGCCGGCAGGGGTTGATACTGGGGCTGCTTTAAAAGCTCCACCAGCCGGTAGCCGCGGTTGAGCTGGGCCTGGGTGGCTTTGTCCAGGTCAGAGCCAAACTGGGCGAAGGCCTCCAGCTCCCTGAACTGGGCCATGTCCAGGCGCAGTGTGCCGGCGACCTGTTTCATGGCCTTGGTCTGGGCGGCGCCGCCGACCCGGCTGACCGAGAGGCCGACGTTGATGGCCGGCCTGACGCCGGCGAAGAAAAGCCCCGGCTCCAGGTAGATCTGGCCGTCGGTGATGGAGATGACGTTGGTCGGAATGTAGGCCGAGACGTCGCCGGCTTGGGTCTCGATGATGGGCAAGGCCGTCAGGGATCCGGCGTCGAGCTCCTGGTTGAGTTTGGCCGCGCGCTCCAGGAGCCGGGAGTGGTTGTAGAAGATGTCGCCGGGAAAGGCCTCTCGTCCGGGCGGCCGCCTCAGAAGCAGAGAGATCTGACGGTAGGCGGCGGCCTGCTTGGACAAGTCGTCGTAAATGATCAGGGCGTGTCGGCCGCGGTCGCGGTAGTACTCGCCCATGGAACAGCCGGCGTAAGGGGCGATGTATTGCAGGGTGGCCGGATCCGAAGCGCAGGCCGAAACGACGATGGTGTACTCCATGGCCCCGTGCCGGCGCAAAGTGTCGACCACTTGGGCCACGGTGGACTTCTTCTGACCCACGGCCACGTAGATGCAGACCACGTCCTGGCCCTTCTGGTTGATGATCGCGTCCACGGCGATGGCCGTCTTGCCGATCTGGCGGTCGCCGATGATCAGTTCGCGCTGGCCGCGCCCGATGGGGGTCATGGCGTCGATGGCCTTGATGCCGGTGTACATCGGTTCGTTGACCGGCTGGCGGTTGACCACGCCGGGAGCGACCATCTCGATGCGTCTGAACTCCTCGCTCTCGATGGGGCCCTGGCCGTCGAGAGGGTCGCCCACGGGGTCGACCACGCGGCCCAAAACGGCGTCGCCCACCGGAACCTGGGCGATGCGGCCGGTCCGCTTGACTTGATCGCCCTCCTTGATGTGGATGTCCTCGCCCAAGATGGCCACGCCGACGTTGTCTTCCTCCAGGTTGAGAGCCATGCCGTAGATGCCGCCCGGAAACTCCAGAAGCTCCAGGGCCATGGCCTTCTCCACGCCGTAGACGCGGGCGATGCCGTCGCCCACGGAGAGGACGACGCCGGTCTCGGCGACCTCAATCTTCTTGTCGTAATCCTTGATCTGGGCCCTGATGACCTGACTAATCTCTTCGGCTCGGATCTGCATTAGCCTAACCCATTCCTTTCAAAGAATCCTTCAAGCTCTCCAACTGAGTCCGGACGCTCCCATCCAAGACCAGATCCCCGACCCTGGCCACCAGACCGCCGATCAGATCAGGGTCGTCCTTAAGATCGATCAACACCGTCTGGCCGGTCATCTTCTCCAGGGCCTCCCTGACCCGCGATCCGGCTTCAAGGCTCAGAGGCGCCGCCGAGGTGACCTTGGCCCGCAAGATTCCCCGAAGATCATCCACTAACTCGGCGTAGATATTGTGGATGGAAGACAGCTGGAGCATGCGGTCCTTGTCTTGCAGAAGCAACAGAAAATTCTTGACGGCTTCAAAATATCCGCTTCGGGACAGAACCGCGACCAGGACCTCCCGCCTGACCCGGGCCGGATAAATCGGGTTGGTCAAGGCCTCGAAGAAGTCCGCGTTTTGCTCCAGGGCTTGAGCGAAGTCAGCCAGCTCTTGTCCGTATTCTTCATACTTGCCGTCCTCCTGGCCGATGGCCAGGAGCGCCTTGGCGTAACGACGCGAGAGGGTGAGGTTGGTCACGTCTACCCCGCTACTTTGTTCAGATACTCATTCACCAGCCGGTCGCGATCGTCCGGCGTTATTTTGACCTTGATCATCTCCAGGGCCTTGGCCACGGACAATTCGGCGATCTCTTCCTGTAGCTGGGTCTTGGCCGCGGCCGTCTCCTGTTCGATGCTCCGGCGGGCTTGCTCCTTGAGGCGAAGGGCCATGTCCTCGGCTTCGGCCAGTATCCTGGCTTTTTCCACTTCCCCCTGGGTCAAGAACTCCTGGACGATCTTATCCTTCTCGGCCTCGACGGCCTTGAGCTTGACCAGGGCCTCCTCCAGGGCTCTCTGGGTCTCTTCCTTGCGCTTTTCCAGGTTTTCCAGATCGTCCTCAATGGACCGGCGCCGGTTGGCCAGGGCCTGAGAAAGGGGCTTCCGAAGAAGAAAAAACAGGACCAGCACCACGGCCAGGGCGTTGATCGCCCGCCAGATCAGATCCCGGATGCGCTCGGCGCTTTCGGCGGGATAGACGGCCTCCTCCATCTCTCCTGCGATTTTCTCTTCGAGGACTTCGCCCTTTTGAGCCGCGCCGGGGCCGCCGTCCGAGGAAGCCAGGGCCGCGGGGCCGATGAAGCACACTAGGAGGCCTAAAAGAATCACCAAACAGAGGCCCGGTCTCATGACAGGCTCCTGCCCAGAATCTTCTCCGCCAAGGCGGCCGAGAAGCCTTCCACTTGACCGAGGAGGCTCTCTCGGGCCTCGTTGACCTGGTCCTTGATCTCGGCCATGATGCGTTCCGCCTCGGCCTCCATCTCCTCGCTCACCCGGGCCAAGATCTTTTTCTCCTGCTCGTGGGCTCTGTTTTTCATCTCGGCCCTGCGTTCAAATCCTTCGGCCTGAGCCTGCCTGACCACCTCCGCCAACTCCATTTGGATCTCAACCAGCCGCTCAGAAAAGCGGTCGGCTTCGGAGGAGAGGCTGTCCATTTTCTCCTGTCGTTTTTTCAAGACGCCCCGGATGGGCCGGTACAAGACGTAGTTCATCAGCAGGAGCAAAACCAGAAAGTTGGCCATCTGGATGAAGAGGGAGATGTTTAAGTCGATCATGCCAGTCTTCTCCTCTTCGCTCGCCTGGCCCACTAGGGCTTTCCGCTTGTGAAATTGGGGTCTAAGTCTTTTAAACCGAAACCTTTAGGCTGTCAAATATTTTTTTCGCCTCAGCCCGCGGCCGCTTCGGTCTCGGCGGAAAGGAAGGCAATTTTGTCCGACTCCAAGACGCTGTCCTCTAGTCCACTCATCTGGCAGGTGCCCTCGAAAACCACCCCCTCGTGAATGACCAGCGTCGGGGTGGTCAGGGTGCCGTAGACTCGGGCTGGCGGTCTCAGCTCTATCAGTTGGGAGGCGACCACCTCACCCCTGACCTCGCCGCAGATGATGACCGTGTCCACCATTACGTCGGCCTGGATGCGGCCCGAGGGGCCAATGATGAGGAGCCCCTCG
>CAYXRH010000121.1:0-6538 GCA_964466355.1 uncultured Thermodesulfobacteriota bacterium | reverse complement strand
GCTTATCCTTGGACATTGAACCCCCTCGCGGTCGTAGTCAAAACGCCTGATGGTTTATTAATTTAGCTCATTCACTCGCCTCAGGGCAACAAAAAATTATACCACATCAGCGCCCTTATTAAATAGTGGTTATCAACCAAAAAGCACAAAATGTTGTGAAAAGGCCCTGCGTCAAGCCTTCCGACAACATTCCATATGATTTCAACGGAAACTTAACACACCATGCCCGTTCGGCCTCACCCAGACCGGGACCGCCAGCGGAGTCGAAGCGGCGGCGGAGGGCCGACAGAAGCCTCCATTGCCAAGACGGGCCATTTATTGTTACGTTTATTCGAGGGAGGTCTGATGGTCCGCCAGACGAGGGGTTTGATCCTGCCGGTGGCCGGCGGCAAGGGCGGCACCGGTAAATCCGTGCTGGCCGTCAACCTGGCCGCGGCCCTGGCCGGCCGGGGCTTTAAAACTTTGGTGGCCGACCTGGATCTGGGCGGCTCCAACGTTCACACCCTCCTGGGACAAAAGAATCTCAGCGCCGGCCTGGGCCGGCTCTTGGTCGAAAAAGACCACCAGGTCCGCGACCTGTGCCATCCGACCCCCTGGCCGAACTTGAGCTACCTGCCCGGTGACAACCAGATCCCCCACGCGGCCAACCCCTACACCGCCCAGCGGCAAAAGATCATCCGGGGCTTGAAGGCTCTCGATTATCAGGCCGTGGTCTGCGATCTGGGGGCCGGGACCTCCTCCCTGGTGCTCGATTTTTTTTTGGCCTCCCCCAGGGGCCTTCTCGTCTGCACCCCGGAGCTGACCAGTCTAATCAACGCCTACGCCTTTCTGCGACAGGCCATTTATCGGGCCCTGAGCGTGGTCCTGCGGGACAACGCTTACGCCACCGAGGTTTTGAGGGATTACCGGGCCTCGCCCCTCGGCCCCGAAGGATGGACCATGGCCCGGCTTGTGGAGGAGACGGCCCACCGGGCGCCGGGTCAGGAGAAGCGAATCAGCAAGGTTCTCAAGTGGTGGCGGCCGGGCCTGATCATGAACCTGGTCCGCGGCGCCGCCGAGATCAAGGGCCTCGACCAGATTGTTGACCTGGCCCAGCGCAAGCTGTCCCTCACCCCTCTTTGTCTCGGGGCCCTGCCTTTTGATGAAAGCGTCGTCGATTCCGTCAGGGAAAGGCTGCCAGCCCTCCATCTGGCTCCTGAGGGCCTTTACGCCCGCGTCGTGGGCCAGCTCGTCGATCGGCTCGCCGCCGGGGAGGACGTTCCCCTAATCTCCCTGAGAGCCGAGGTCGAGGGTTGGAGCCTGAGGCCCCGGAAGCCCGACGAGCCCGCGGGGCCGCCGCTGAATCAGATGCTGGCCGAGCTGCTGCCGGTGGTGGACGACATCACCCGGGCCCTCAAAGCGGCCAAGAAGGAGGGCCAGGAGGCCTTGGCCGAGGGCCTGGCCGCCACCTTAAAGGCCCACCTGACCCGGCTGGCCGCCTTGGGCCTCGAGCCCATCCCGACCAAAGGCGCCTCTTTTGACCCGAATCTCCACGAGGCCGTGGCCGTGAAGAAGGCTCCGGGCGCGGCCAAGGGTGCGGTCCTGGCCGAAGTGAACAAGGGCTTCACCTATAAGGGCCGCCTCTTGAAGCCGGCCCAGGTGGTCGTGGCCGGATGAGGGCGGCGTGAACCGTAGAGCCGACGTCATCGTCGTCGGCGCCGGCGTGGTCGGCCTCTCGGCGGCCTATTTCGCCGCCCGGGAGGGCGCCGAAGTCCTCGTCCTGGAGCGGGATCGGGTCGGCGGGGGCAGCTCGCTTCAAAACGCCGGCCTGCTGGTGCCGAGCTACGTGGATCCCTTTCCCTGCCCCCGGAACGTAACCCAAGGCCTGACGTCGCTTTTTGACCCCGCCTCGCCGGTCCGCCTCCGCTTCCGCCTCGGGGGCGGGTTTGGGCGCTGGCTGCTCTGTTTCTTAAGCACGGCCTACTCCCCCCGGCGCCTGACCCGGATCTCAAAGACCATCGCCCGACTGCACAAAGAGGCGGCCCAGGTTCACCACGACCTGGGGGCGCTCGGCGGGCGGAAATATGAATTGAAGCGCCAGGGTTTCTTGTCCCTCTTTTTGACTCACCGCCTCTTCGAGGAGGGCCGGGAGCGGGTAAAGAAATGTCGGACCTTCGGCTTCGGAGTCGAGGTCTTGAGCCGGGACGAGGTCCGAACCAAAGAGCCGGCCGTTTCGCCGGAGGTAGTCGGCGGGCTGCATTTCCTAGACGACGCCCAGCTCGACCCGACCTCGTTCCTGGAGTGGCTGGCCGGCGAGCTGGGGAGGATGGGCGGACGAATCGAGACCCGGATTGAGGTTCTCGGCTTCAGGATCAGCGGCCGGAGAGTGAGCCGGGTGCGGACCACCGGCGGCGAGTTCGCCGCCGACCAGCTCGTCCTCGCCGCCGGGGCCTGGCTGCCGGGGCTGATAAGACTTCTGGGCCGCCGGGTGCCGATCTACCCGGCCAAGGGGTACAGCCTCACCTTCCCCCGGCCCCAGGTTTGCCCGGCCCGCCCCCTGGACCTGGAGGAGGCGCGGGTGGTGGTCTCGCCTTACGCCCGCTTCATCCGCCTAACCAGCGTCTTGGACCTCTGCGGCCTGGACGCCTCCTTCGACGTCCGCTGGGCGGACCGCATCCCGGCCCGGGCGGAGCGTTATTTTCCCGGCCTCGGCGGCCTCGAGCCGAGCTCCATCTGGCAGGGATTGCGGCCGGTGTCGGCCGACGGACTGCCGGTGGTCGGCCGCCTGGAGCCGTTTGGCAACGTCTACGTCGGTGGCGGCCACGATCAGAAGGGCATGACCCTGGGGCCGGCGGCCGGCCTTCAACTGGCCCGCCTCCTGGCCGGCCAGCCTCCAAGCCCCCTCGAGACGGCCCTCAGCCCCCGGCGCTTCGGCCGCTGGTGAGCTAGTATTAGTAGCTCGGCCCCAGAAGGTGAACGTTGCCCACCCTGACGCGGCTCAGTCCGGCCCTCCGGGCCGCCTCCGCGGCCGCCCGGGCGTGTTCGGCCGAGGTGGTCGGCAGATCGTCCAAGTAAAAGTGGGGGTAAAAGGCCAGGAGGGCGTAAGGGATGTCTGGATCGAGCCCGGCGATGAACCGGGCGATGAGGCCGACCTCGTCCGGATCGACGTAGCCGGGCACCAAAAGAGTGGCCGCGACGAGGAGCGGCGGCTCTAGGCGGCGCCGGAACTTCGCCGCCGCGGCGGCGAAGTTGGCCAGGGTGCGTTCGTTGGACGCGCCGCAAAGGGCCTGGTGCAGGTCCGGCGAGAAGGCCTTGAGGTCGAACTTGATAATGCCGCCAGAGTCTAAAGCCAGATCGATCATCTCTCCCAGGTATCTGGGATGGACCGAGCCGTTGGTCTCCCAGCAGAGGCGCAGGATGCCCTCTCCCCGAGCCAGCCGGGCCGCGGCCAGGGAATGGGTCACCTGGGGCGTGGGGTCGCCGCCGAAGAAACAGACGCAGGCCGTGGTCTCGGTCACCGCCGCAGCCAGGTCGGCGGCAGAGCGGGGCCGCTCCAGCCAGGTCTCGGCCTTGTAGTGCCAGTTCTGGCAGAAGAGGCAGTTGAAGGTGCAGGCCCGATAGAACACGGCCAGATTGTATGAGCCCCGCTTTGGACCGGGGCCGGCCCCGCCGCCGGGGCAGACCCAAGCGGCCACGCAGTTGGTCGGCAGGGGGTCGAGGTACCAGGACAGCCGGCCGGTGTCCTCGTCGCCGCCGACGAGGCGCCCGGCCTTGTTCTCTCTGAGCCCGCAGAAGCCCCGCTGGCCCTCTTCGAGGCGGCAGGCGTTGAGGCAGCGCCGGCAGGTCAATCCCCCCGGCGTCCGGGGCGGAAGGGCGGGCAGGCCGAAGGGGGTTCGCGTCCGGGCGTGGATGGCCCTGATCTGGTCCTTGACCTCCTCGAACCGCTCCCTGAGACAGGGGCCGCAATAGCCCAACTTTCCGGAGACCGTCTTGGCCTCGAAGCCACACAGCTCGCAGCGGGCCACGCTGACCTCAGTCCGCCTCTCTGGCCAGGACCGCGGCGGGCCTCAGGCCGACGAGACGGAGATAAGTCTGGGGGTCGGTCGCCCCCTCGGTGCCGATGACCAGGGCCCTGGTCCGCCCGGTAAGGCCGAGCCTTTGTCTGGCCTGGGGGTCGCTGGCCGCGGCCAGGAGGCCGGCCAGGCCGGCCACCCCGGACTCGCCGCCGACCACCGGCCGGTCGCCAAACGGGCTTCGGGCCAGGAGGCGCATCGTCTCCACGGCGGCCCGGTCAGGGATGGTCATGAAGAAGTCGGCCCCGCAGGAGAGGATCTTCCAGGCGAGAAGGGAGGCCTCGCCGCAGGCCAGCATGGACATGATTGTCCTCAGGTCGCCCTTCACGGCCGTGGACCGGCCGGCGGCGGCGCTTGCAAAGAGGCAGGCGGCCGCCTCCGGCTCGACGACGACCAGCAGCGGCCGCTCCAAGCCCAGCTTCTCCCACAGGTGGGCGCAGACCGAGGCGGCCAGGCCGCCGACGCCCCCCTGGATAAAGACGTGGCTCGGCGGTCTGGCCAGGGCGGCCGAGGCCTCCTCGGTCATGACGGTGTAGCCCTGCATGACCAGGCGGGGGAGGTCCACGTAGCCGGGGTAAGAGGTGTCCGAGACGACCAGGCGGCCCCGGCGTTCAGCTTCAACGGCGGCCGCTTGGACCGACTCGTCGTAGGTCGCCCCGGCCCGGACCACCTCGGCCCCCCAGGCGGCGATGGCCTCCTCCCGGGCCGAGGAGACGTGTTGGTGAATGTAGATGACGCAGCCACAGCCGAAGAGGGCCGCCCCCCAGGCCACGGCGCGGCCGTGGTTGCCGTCGGTGGCGCAGGTGACGACCACTTCGGAGACGACGTCCTTGTAACGCCCGCCAACCAGATCAGCGGCCGAGACCTCTTTTTGATTGGTCCGCCTTTGGACCTCCGCGGCCAGAAGGCGAAACACGGCGTAGGCCCCGCCGAGGGCCTTGAAGCTGTTCAAGCCGAAGCGCTCTGATTCGTCCTTGTAGGCGATGGCTTCGAGACCCGCCGCGGCGGCCAGACCGGGCAGGGGGATGAGCGGCGTGGCGGCGTAGCCGGGCCAGGATCGCATCTCCCCGGCCGCGGTGGCGTGGGCCTCCAGGCTCAAGATGTCTTTGAACTCAGAAGGATAGGCCGCCCGCCGCCTGGCGCGGGGGTTTTTGAGAACCTGGATGGGGAAGCTGGTCAGGCTTTTTTTCATCTTCGCCCTTGGACCTGTCTTTGATCTACCAGACAAGACTCGGCTCTGGCAACAGGCCGGACCTGGCCGCCGGCGATCAAGGGCCGGACAGACACCACTTGAAAAGCCTCGCTTGATGGGTTACCAAGAGAGGATCATGGAGACCGGAGGCTCCCCTTCACTGCCGCCGCCGTGGAGCCTCGCACCCCAGCCCAGCCGAAAGGAGCCGGCGATGCCGAGCTTGAGGCCCGTGACCATCGAAGCGACCGACATCCCCGACGCCTGGTTTCAGGCCGTCTACAACGTCTTGGATTGCGGATCGCGCTACGAGATTCAACATGGCTCCTTTGTCGGCCAGACCCGCCTCGAATTCGACTGGGCGGCTATCTTCATCAAGCGGCCCTACCGGGAGCCCTACGACCTCATGCTGCCCAGCATCCCCGCCCACTTGGGCATTCCCGACCCCGTCGAGCCGAGATACGTGGAGCAGTATCTGCCCTACCTCATGGACGCCCACAAGGAGCCCACCGAGCAGTACACCTACGGTGAGCGCATCCGCCGCGTGCCGCTTCCGGCGGCCGAGGTCCCGCTCGATCAAGTCGAACACTTCATCCGGGTCCTCAAAAGTACGCCCCACACCAACCAGGCCATCCTGCAGGTCGCCCGGCCCGAGGACGCCCTGCTCAGCGACCCGCCCTGCCTGCGCCACGTGGACATGAGGATCAAGGACGGCGGCCTCATCTTTTACCCCTATTTCCGCTCCTGGGATCTGTGGGCCGGCTTCCCGGCCAACCTGGCCGGCCTGGCCGTGCTCCAGAAGTACATGGCCGACGAGATCGGCGTCACCTCGGGGCCGATGATCTGCGCCAGCAAGGGCCTTCACCTTTACGGCTACGTCGAGGAGCTGGCCAGGCTCAGGGCCGCCAAAAGCGGCCGCGACTGACCCCGCCGCAGAGTGAGCCGCAAAATCAACGCGGCGGCCTTGTCCGGCCGGGCGGGTTGGTCTCTGATACCATTTTTCCTTTGTGATCGAACGAATAGTTAAGCGGCTGATAGAAGAAGTCACCGATGCCAGGACCTGGGGCTTTTGAGGGAGGGCCTAGGCCAGGCGAGCATCGAGGCCGGCGGTCAGCGACTTGCGAAGCACCGGAGCAGCCGGCCGAGACGCGCAGCCGGAGAAGGCCTTCAGGCCCAACCAAAAAAGACCCAGGCCTTGGGCGAACTAAGGCTGTTTGTTTTATTTCAATGGAAAAATGGTATAATTTAACTTGAGAATTCCCCGTAGCTTGCTACGGGGAGAGGTTCATGTGCTAAT
>CAYXRH010000120.1:7273-10990 GCA_964466355.1 uncultured Thermodesulfobacteriota bacterium | reverse complement strand
GCGAAGAGGCGTTGAACATGTTCGGGCACGCCCAAAAGCCCCTTGGCCCGGCCGCGCTTGAGGATGGATTCGATGATGGCCGGCTCGTCGGCCGCGGCCTCTTTGAGGGTTTGGAGGAGAGCGGGGTGAAGCTCGACAAAGGAGCGGCCGCCGAGGACGCGGCGGTTCAAGGCCAGGCCAAAGAGCGGCTCGATGCCCGAGGACACGCCGGCGATGAGGCTCAGGGAGCCGGTGGGGGCGATGGTCGTCAAGGTGGCGTTTCGCCGGGCCGGAACCTGGCTGGCCAGGGGCGAGCGGTCAAAGCTGGGGAAAGAGCCCCTCTCTTGGGCCAGTTGGGCCGTGGCCTCCTCGGCCTGGCGCCGGATGAAGCCCATGATCTCCTCGGCCAAGGACACCGCCGCCTGGCTGGCGTACGGAATCCGAAGGGCGATGAGCAGATCAGCGAAACCCATCACCCCCAGGCCGATCTTCCGGTTGGCTTGGGTGATCTTTTTAATCCGGGGCAGGGGAAAGCGGTTGACGGTGATGACATTGTCCAAGAAGCGCACGGCCGCCTTGGCCACCCGACCCAGCTCCGGCCAATCGATTCGGCCTCCTGAAACCAGGGCGGCCAGGTTGATGGAGCCCAGGTTGCAGGATTCGTAGGCCAACAGCGGCTGTTCGCCGCAGGGGTTGGTCGCCTCGATGGGCCCCAGATGAGGGGTCGGGTTGTCTTGGTTGATGCGGTCGGCGAAGACGACGCCGGGTTCGCCGCCCTGGTGGGCCGCCCGGACCAGGGCTTCAAAGAGGGCCTTGGCTGGTTGGGTCGTCTCGGCCCGATTGGTGCGGGGGTTGATGAGGGGCACCTTGCGGCCGCGGGTCAGGGCATCCATGAACTGGTCGTCGACGAGGACCGAGAGATTGAAGTTGGCCAGGCCGGGACCGGTCTTGACGGCGATGAAGTCGAGGATGTCCGGGTGATCGACCCGCAAAAGACCGATGTTGGCCCCGCGCCTGGTGCCGCCTTGTTTGATCGTCTCGGTGGCTAGGTCGTATATCCGAATAAAGGACAGCGGTCCTGAGGAGACGCCGCGGGTGGAGGCGACCATGTCCCCGGCCGGCCGGATGCGAGAGAAGTTGAAACCCGTGCCGCCGCCGGATTGGTGAATCCTGGCGGCGTGCTTGAGGGTTTCGAAGATGGAGTCGATGGAGTCCGCCACCGGCAGGACGAAGCAGGCCGAGAGCTGGCCCAGACGGCGGCCGGCGTTCATCAGGGTCGGCGAGTTGGGCAGGAACTTGAGCGAGGCCATCAGCTCAAAGAACCGCTCCGCCCAGGGAAGGGCCGCCTCGGCCCGGCCCAAAATCTTCTCCGCCCCGGCCACGGTTCGGGCCACCCGCCAGAACATCTCTTCCGGCGTTTCCTTGATCTGGCCGGCGCGGTCCCGGGCCAGGTAGCGGGCCGCCAAAACGGCTTCGGCCGTGGGGGAGAGGGCTATCTTCACCCCCCGTTCCCTCCCCGCCGGGCCCGGGGAAGATCGGCCTCGGTGACGCCCTCCAGTCCCAGGAGGATCAGCTTGTGCGCAATCCCGCTGCCGAAGCCGCCCCAGCCGTCAGAGGCGACGACGCGGTGACAGGGCACGATGATCGGCACCGGGTTGGCGCCGTTGGCCTGGCCCACCGCCCGGGCGGCCTTTGGCCGGCCCACGGCCCGAGCCAGTTGGCCGTAGGTGACCACCTGGCCAAAGGGGATCTCCTTCAGGGCCCGCCAGACGGCCATCTGGAACGGCGTGCCGACCATGTCCAGGGGGACGTCAAAATGCCGGCGTCGGCCGGCGAGGTATGAATTGATCTGGGCCGCGGTCTCCTCAAGAAGGGGGCTGGGCTCGTCCTGGAGGTTGAAATCAGTCTTGCGGCGCAAGCTTTGAATCGCCGCGGCCAGGTCGGGCGGCCGCAGGAATATGCGGGCCACTCCTTTATCCGTGGCCAGGGCCAGCAGAGACCCTAAATCTGTGTTCCATCGCAAATGATAAAGAGCCTCTGTCCCACTCATCGGGTCCATGATTGTAACCTCCTCTAATTGTGGGGAAAAACACCAGTCTATGACCGCATGTCCCTTGATGTTGTATGGCCTCTAAGATAGACCCCAGGATACCAAAGAGGCGCCTCTTTGGCAATCGGTTAGACCCAAGCGAATCGGCCTCGCGCCTCTAGGGGCCATAATCTCGTTTTAATGACGCGGCTTGACCTCTGTCCGGTCCCCTTTTATGATCCAACCTTAGAGCTACTTTTTAGGGGTGCCCCATGGTCAAAATCAAAAGATGCACTTGGTCTCTCCTGGTCCTTGTTCTTGTCCTGGGCGGTCCCTCGGCCGGCCAGACCCAGTCTTACAAGGTGGTCCTTCTGACCACCTCGGACATGCAGGGCCAGATGGAGCCGTTTGAGACCGTCCTGGACGGTCAGCGGGTCAGGCTGGGGGGCATGGCCAGATTGGCCACGGCCATAAAATCAATCAAAAGTCGGTTTCCAGACACTTCGCTGGCCGTGGCCACGGGCGACGATCTGATGGGCCGGTATTTCCTCGACTTCCACGGCCGGGCCATCTATGAGGCCATGGACGCCGCCGGCATCGACCTGACCACCCTGGGCAACCACGAGTTCGACCTCGGCCCCGAGGTTCTGGCCGAGGGTTTGCACTTCTGCCGTTTTCCGATCGTCGTCTCCAACCTGAGAACGCCCACGCACAGCCCCCTGGCCGACCGCTTCTATGAGATTTTAATCTTAGGGGGGTCTGCCTCGAGCCCTTCGGCCCCGCACTCCGGCGTGTGGCGTCCCGGCCGCTGGGGCGGCCCCAAGATCGGCTTCTTTGGCCTGATGACCCCGGACCTGGCCGCCATCTCCAGCCCCGGAGACGCCGTCGTGGCCGAGGCCGACATCTTCGCCGTGGCTAAAAGCGCCATCAGGCGGCTCAGGGCCGAGGGGGCGGAATACATCGTCGCCCTGACCCACATCGGTCTGGACAAGGACGAGGAGCTGGCCCGCCAGGTGGCCGGCATCGACGTCATCTGCGGCGGCCACTCCCACGATCTTCTGCCCACCGGCCAGGAGGTGGTCATCTTCCGGCCCGACGGGCGGCGGACCATCGTCGTCCAGACCGGCAGCCGCAGCACCCACCTCGGCCGACTCGATCTAAGTCTGGAAGGCGGCCGGGTGGCCGCTCACGCCTGGCAGGCCATCCCCTTGGACGACGGCGTGGCCCCGGACGGCCGGGTGGCCGCCTTGGTGGCCGGGTACAAGGCCCAACTGCCCCCGGCTAGGGTCATCGCCCAATCCCTGGTCGATCTGGACTGCCGCCGGGCCGCGGTGCGGGGCGGCGAGGCGGCCGTGGGCAACCTGGTGACCGACATCGTGCGCCAGAAATTCACCATAGACGCCGCAATTATAAACGGAGGCAATCTCCGCGGCGACAGGGTCATCCCCGCCGGACCAATAACCACCGAGGACATCGACACCCTGCTGCCCTTTGGCAACGAGCTGGACATCTTGAGAATAAAGGGCTCAACCCTCATCGAGGCCTTGGAGTGGGGCTTGTCCGGCCTGGCCGATCTGGCCGGCCGGTTCCTCCAGGTCTCGGGCCTCAGGTTCACCACCCAGGCGGGCCGAGTGACCCGGGCCGAGGTTTTGAGCCCCGAGAGGGGCTTTGTCGCCTTGGATAATGATCGCGTTTACTCAGTGTCCACC
>CAYXRH010000120.1:5825-7263 GCA_964466355.1 uncultured Thermodesulfobacteriota bacterium | reverse complement strand
GTGTCCACCTCGACCTACATCGCCGGGGGCGGTGACGGCTTCACCATGCTCACCCAAAACATCCAGGGACGGGAGAGGACTTACGTCAGTCTCAATTCTCTGGTCAAGGCCCGCCTGGAGGACATGGACCAGATTTCGCCCCAGGTTGAAGGCCGGATCACTCTCTCGGATTGAGCCGCGGCTCGGATCAGCTTTGGCTCGGCTCGCTTTTGAATAATCGACCGCCCCTCAGGAGGACGCCTTGGACCAGCTCAGCGTGGACGTCTTGATCATCGGCTGCGGCGCGGCCGGATTGCGGGCCGCCGTGGCGGCGCGGGAGGAAGGCGGAGAGGTGCTCGTCGTCTCCAAGCTGACCGCCGGCAAGGGCACGGCGACCCTCATGAGCGGCGGGGCCTTTCGGGGCGCCGGGCCTCAGGCCGGCCCGGACGACCACCGGGCCTCGACCCTGGCCGCCGGCCGGGGCCTGAATCAGCGGGACCTGGTCGAGGTTCTCGTCAGCGAGGCGCCGCAGCGGCTCGAGGAGTTGGTGGAGTGGGGTCTCTCGGCCCAGGTCGGCGGCGGCATGATGGTCGCCGACGGAAAATATCCGGCCATGGGCCAGGGCGTGCTCAGCTGCCTGATTGAGCGGGCCCAAAAACTGGGCGTCCGTTTTTTGGCCGGGCTGGTCGTGGCCCGGGTGGAAATGATCGACGGCCGGGGGGCGGTCCTGGCCTATTCCCTCATTCGCGCCCGCTGGCTGCGCATCGCCGCCAGAGCGGTGGTCCTGGCCACCGGCGGGGCCTCGGCCCTCTTTCTCCGCCACGACAATCCCCAGCGGATGCTCGGCGAGGGCTACGCCCTGGCCCTGGAGGCCGGCGCGGCCCTCAAGGACATGGAGTTCGCTCAGTTCTTTCCCCTGGTCACGGCCGAAGAGGGCCAGCCCCTGACCCTCATCCCGCCCCAACTGGAGGTTTTGGGCCGCCTGACCAACGACCGGGGCGAGAGCCTTCACCAGAAATACCAGCTCCTTGAGCTGCCTGCGGCTGAGAAGGCCAGGGACCGCCTCTCCCAGGCTGCCTTCCGGGAGATCTACCTCCGCGGCCGGCGGATCATTTTGGATCTGAGGGCGGTGGACAAGGAGACCTGGTGCCGCCACCCCTTTTCGGCGGCCGCCTGGGATGTTCTGGTGGGCCGCCTGGGCGCTCACGAGCGTCCCCTGTCCATCGCCCCGGCGGCCCACTTTTTCATGGGCGGGGTGTACATTAACGCCGACGGCGCCTCCACCGCCCCGGGTTTGTTCGCCTGCGGCGAGGTGGCCGGCGGCCTTCACGGGGCCAACCGCCAGGGCGGCAACGCCTTGACCGAGACCATCGTCTTCGGCGCGCGGGCGGGGCGCGCCGCCGCCGCGTGGGCCAAGGAGCGGCCCCCCCTAGAAGAAAAGGACCACCCCCCTGCCACT
>CAYXRH010000120.1:0-5815 GCA_964466355.1 uncultured Thermodesulfobacteriota bacterium | reverse complement strand
AATCGGTTTTTCCTCTTTCTTTGGGTGGGGGGGGGGGGGGGGGGGCCCCCGCGGCCGCGTGGGCCAAGGAGCGGCCGCGGCTTGAAGAAAAGGACCTCGCCGCTGCCTCGCCGCCATTGAATCCCACCTCTAAAACCGAGCCCACCTCCACCTCGCCCACTGAGCTGAAGCGGCGGCTCAAGGAGGTGATGTGGCTCGAATGCGGCATCTGGCGCCACCAGGAGAGCTTGGAGCGGGCCGCCTCAGCCGTGGCCGGCATGGCCGCGGAGGCGGCCAACCTGGCTCTCTCGGGCGATCCCCGTCAGGTCCAAAACGCCCTCGAACTGCGCCTCGGCCTGCGCACGGCCGGCCTCATCGCCGCCGCCGCCTTGAGGCGGCAAGAGAGCCGGGGAGCCCATTTCCGGGCGGATTTTCCGAATCAAGACGAGGCCAACTGGCGCGGCAGCCAGATAGTCAAGCTCAACGACCGCGGGGGGGAGGAGTGGTCTTTTGAGCCCCAGGGCGATTGACGGATTTTCAAGGAGGCTCTGCGGCCCACGGTCTGGGTAATGAAGTCAAGGGAGGTTTAAAGGTGAGGAAGACGACGCTTCTGAAGAAATACATCCACGAGAAGGAGATCCTCATCATGCCCGGGGCGCACGATTCGCTCTCGGCCAGGATCGTCGAACTGACCGGCTTCAAGGCCGTCACCGTGGGCGGCTACTCGGCCAGCGCCGCCCTCTTGGGCAAGCCGGACGTGTCGTTGCTGACCTTGGTTGAGATGCGGGATTACGTCGCCCGCATGGTCGACGCCGTGAACATCCCCCTCTTCGCCGACGGAGACACCGGCCACGGCGGCGTATTAAACGTTGGGCGCACCGTCCAGGAGATGGAGAAGACCGGCGCCGCGGGAATGTTCATCGAAGACCAGATTTTTCCGAAGCGATGCGGCCACATGGAGGGCAAGCAGGTCGTGGCCCGGGAGGAGATGGTGGCCAAGATCAAGGCGGCCGTGGACGTGAGGAGGGACGACGATTTCGTCATCATGGCCCGGACCGACGCCCTGGCCACCCACGGCCTGGAGGAGGCCATCGAGCGAGGCAACCTCTACCACGAGGCCGGCGCGGACCTCATCTTTGTCGAGGCGCCGCCGACAAAGGAGGTCATGCAACGGATCACCGAGGGCGTCAAGGCCCCCACGCTGGCCAACAACCTCGAAGGAGGCAGGAGCCCCCTGCTGCCGGCCGAGGAGCTGGAGAAGATCGGCTACAGCGTCGTCGTCTTCCCCGTGGCCGCCACCTACGCCGTGGCCAAGGCGGTCAAGGACCTGATGGCTTCGATCCAGGCCCACGGCACCTCCGCAGAATTCCTCGATCAAATGATCACCTTCAAGGATTTCAATGAGCTGATCGGGCTGCCGGGCCTGAGAGCCGCCGAGGAGCGCTTTTACCGCGAAGCTTTGGCCATGACCAAATTATGATCGTGAGAAAAGTTTGCCATCTATCTTTGGGCCGGAGATGAAAAGGTGGTTTAAGACATGAACGTGACCAATCTGCTGGCTCGTTTCGCCGTGGAAAAGAATTTTGCTGACATTCCCCAGGCGGCCGTGGGTCAGGCCAAGATGGGCGTCCTGGACTGGCTGGCCGCCGCCCTGGCCGCCTTGAGCGGGGATGAGAAGAACGTGACCAGCATGCTCGACCTGGCTTCGGAGATGGGCGGCCGGCCCCAGGCGACCATCATCGGCTCCGAGACCAAGACGAGCCTCCCCCTAACGGCCATGATCAACGGCTTCATCGGCCATCTCATGGACTTTGACGACACCTGCCCGCCGGTGAGGAGCCATCTGACGACCTCGATTCTGCCGGCCGTTCTGGCCGCGGGCGAGGCGAGGGGCACCTCGGGCCGAGAGGTGTTGTTGGGCTACATCATCGGCTACGAGACGAGCCTCAGGGTGGGGCAGGCCTTGTCTCCCGGCTGGATGAAGGACGGCTGGCACGGCACGCCGGTCTTCGGGGTCTTCGGCGCCGCCGCGGCCAGCGGAAGAATTTTGGGCCTCAACGCGGCTCAAATGCAAAACGCCCTCGGCGTGGCCGCCTCTATGGCCAGCGGCCTGGCCAAGAACTTCGGCAGCCTGACCAAGCCTCTCCACGCCGGGTTGGCGGCCAAGAACGGCGTGCTGGCCGCGCTGCTGGCCCAGAGGGGCATCACGGCCAACAAGGAGGCCATCGAGGGCCCGGTGGGCTTTTTTCACGCCTACGCCAAGACCGAGGAGCCCGACCTGGAGCCTTTTGCAAAACTGGGCCGCCCCTGGGGCCTGGAGAGGCCCGGCATGTTGAACCCGAAGCTCTATCCCTGCTGCCACGGTCTGTCCACCAACATCGAGCTGGCTCTGCTCATCCGCCAGCGTCATCAGTTCGCGCTGGACGACGTGGCCGAGATCGAGATCCATTCCCAGCCCAAGACCCTCTCGGCCATGCTTTCAATCAACTATCAGGACACGGGCGAGCCTCTGGCCTGGGGGTATGACGGGCCGCCGCGACAGCTCATTCCGGCCGCGCCCCAAAGCGGCAAGGAGGCCAAGTTCTCCAAGGAGTATGCCTTGGCCAGGGCCCTGGTGGATGGAAGCGTCCGGGTCAAGGACTTCACCGACGAGGCCGTAAAGGAGCCGGCCGTGCAGGCCCTCATGAAGAAGACCAGGGTCTTTCACAACAGCCGGCTGGAGAAGATCTCCTACCAGCACCCGGACGAGGAGCTGCCCTACGGCGAAAAGGTCTTGGTCAAGCTCAAGGACGGCGGGGTGATCGAGGCCGAGGAGATCTTCACTCTCGGCTCGACCAAAAGGCCCTTGACCATGGCGCCGGTCAAGGAAAAGTTCGCCCAGTGCGCCTCAGAGGCCGGCCTTTCCGCGGAGCGCAGCCAGGGATTGACGGCCACGGTGGAAGGCCTGGAGAGTCTCGAAGCCATCTCAGGGCTGGTCTCGCAGTTGGCCGGCTTTTATTAAAAGACTTTCACCGACGCGAGACTATGGCGGGGCGGGCGCGGCGGCCGCTCGGGTGAGGCCGATCCCACCGGCGAGGATCAGAGACGCTCCGGCGATGAAGAGCCAGCCGATCGGCTCGCCGAAGAAGATGGCTCCAAAGACCGCGGCCAGGGGGACCTGAGTCATCAAGACCAGTCCGCCCTCGGAGGCCTGGAGGTGCAGGAAGCCGTGGTTCAAGGAGACCTGCCCGATGGTCGCCGTCAGACCGATGGCGGCCAGATAGGCCAAGGCCGCCGGCGGCCATCTGACCCCAGCCGGAGAGAAGGCCGGCCAGAGTGAGGCCGCCGCGGCGACCAGGGACCAGTAGAAGTAGATGCAATAGGGGCTGTGTCCGGCGGAGAGGCGGCGGACCATGTTGACGTTGAGCCCGCCCGAGGCGGCGGCCACCAAGGCGAACAGGTGGCCCGGCTCGGGGTGAAAAGCCGCCGCCTCCGGGGCCAGAACGAGGCAGGTTCCGCCAAAGGAGACGCCGATGCACAGCCATTTGCGGCCCCCCACCGCCTCCTGGTTGATCCAGGGCGAGAGGATGGCCGCGAAGACGGGGAAAAGGAAAAAGAGAGCCATGACCACGCCCAGAGGGAGGCGCTGCATGGCCGCGATCATGGACACGAAAGTGATGGTGCCGCTGGCCCCTCTCAAAAGCAGCAGCCGCCTGTCAGGCCCGTCAATGGAGACCTTGAAGAGCCGCCAGGCCGCCACCATGGCCAGGATCCCAAAGGCGGCCCGGCCCAAGCTGACCTGCCAGGCGGTCAAGCTCTGGCTGGCCAGCCTGACCAGAACGCCGACAAAGGCGAAGGAGACGGCGGCCAAGAGAAGGCAGGCGGCGCTGGTGAGTTTATGTTGGCTCGTGGTTAAGAATCCTTTCAGCTCGCGATTTGAAAATATTGGGTGGCCTTCATCAACCTTCAAGCCTGAGCTTCTTTAAGTCTGGCCAGGGCCTTTGCCTTGCCAGACTCCAACTCCTCGATAGCCAAGGCCCGGTCAAAGACGGCCTTGGCCCGGCGATAGACCGGCAGATCCACCATCCGGCCGTCGACGTTGACCGAGGCGGTTCCTCTCTCCAGGCCCGCCTCAAAGGCCTCGACGACGCGCCGGGCGCGGACCACTTGCTGGGGCTCGGGCGAGAAAACGCGGTTGAGAATGGCCACTTGATCAGGGTGGATGCAGATGGCGCCCTCGCAGCCCATCTGTCGGGCCCGCGCGGCCGCCCTCTCGTAGCCCTCCAGGTCCTTGAAGCCGGCCACACTGCCCAGAAGCCCGTAGGGCCTGAGGCCCAGAACCTTGCACACCGTGACGATCATGGCCAGGGGATAGAGGATCTCCAGGCCCTCCGGGGAAGGCTCGACCCCCAGCTCCAGGCAGTAGTCCTCGGGGCCGATGCTCATCGACTCGGTCCGCGGGCTGGCCTCGGCGATGTCTTGAAGGTTTAAAAACCCCTTCGGGGTCTCGATGACCAGGGAGAGGCCGATCCGGCCAGGTTCGAGGCCGCGCTCTTGCTCCAGCTCCTCGATCTGGTCAGCCACCTGAACCACCGCCGCGGCTGATTCGACCTTGGGCAGGACGAGGCAGTCCAGCCCTGGATGAATTGAGGCTCGGATGTCAGCCAGGAGCATCTCGGGTTCGTTGTTGACCCGGACGTGGACCTGCCCTCCTCCCCGGCCGGCCAGATAAAGGGCCTCCTTGACCAGACCCCGGGCGTTTTCTTTTTCACTCGTCGGCACGGAGTCTTCGAGGTCGAGCATGACGGCGTCGGCCCCGCGGCGGCAGGCCTTGTCCACGAAACGGCGGTTGTTGACCGGCAAGATGAGCACGGATCTGACGATGGGGCGACTCATGGCTTGTCTCTCAATTCCTCAAGGCCTCAGTCTGACCAAAGCGTCCACGGCCCAGGCGCCCGAGCCTTCCTCTTGAACCAAGAGGGGGTTTATGTCCACTTCCACCAGCACGTCTTTTAAATCCAGGGCCATGCGGGCCACCCGGAGGATGACATCCGCCAGAGCCTCCTTGTCCGCCGGACCCTGGCCTCTGAAGGCGTCCAAAATGCGGGCGCCCTTGAGCTGGGCGATCATGTCCCGGGCCTCGGCCCGGCAAAGGGGCGGCACCCTGAGGCGCACGTCCTTAAGCACTTCGACCAGCACTCCGCCGAGGCCGCAGGCGACCACTGGACCGAACTGATCGTCTTGAAAGACGCCGACGATCATCTCCCTGGCCCCGGCGATCATCTCTTGAATCAAAAACCCCCGGATTTCGATCTCGGGATTGGCCGCGGCCACCTTGGCCCTCATCTCCTCGCAGGCCGCCCGCAGGGCCTCGGCGTCGTTGATCCCCACCCGGACCGCACCGGCCTCGGTCTTGTGGGTCAGAGCCGGGGAGACGATTTTGACGGCCACGGGATAGCCGATCTCAGCGGCGGCGGCGAGGGCGGCCTCGACATTGTGGGCCAATCCCTCCCTGGGGGTCGGTACGCCGTAGAAGGAGAGCAGTCGCCGCGAATCCATCTCGTCCAGGAGGCCTCGCCTGTTCTTGACAAAGGTGGCCGCTCCGGCGGCGTCGACGCCTTCGAGGGCTTGGGTTGAAGCGTCAACCCGCCCGGCCAGCCAGGTTCGCCTGAAGCGGTGGTAGGACACGAAATCGCCCAGGGCCCGTATTAGTTTCTCGGGAGAGTAAAAGATCGGGATCCGGCTTCGCTCCAGGAGGCGGAAGCCGTCGTCCTCGCGGAAGCGGCCCTCGTCGTCGAGGCGGTTGCCCATCCACAAGACGACGAGGGGTTTTCTAAGGCCTCGGGCCCAGTCGATG
>CAYXRH010000119.1:0-10990 GCA_964466355.1 uncultured Thermodesulfobacteriota bacterium | reverse complement strand
GCTTGGTCGGCTCCGCGGGCTTCATGTGTCTGGTGGGGGCCATCAAGAGCCTGCCCTTGTCTCAGGCCCTGGTCCTGTTCTACCTCTACCCCGCTTTTGGGGCCATGTGGTCGCCGCGCATCCTGGGCGAGAAGGTCGCGGCCGCGGAGTGGCTGGCCGTGGCCGCCGCCTTTGGGGGCGCGGTGCTGATCCTGTGGCCGTCGTCCCTGGGTTCAAGCCTGTCTTTTGGCCACCTCCTGGCCCTCAGCGGCGCCTTCATGGCCGGGTTGGTCATCAACCTTTTGCGGCGGCTGGGCGCGACCAACGCGGTGGTCACCCTTTATTTCTACTACTGCCTCATCGGCTCCATCTTCTGCCTGCCGCCCCTGTTGTGGCAATCGCGGCCCGTCATCCCCTCCTCGGACGGCCTCATCGGCCTGATGGCCATCGGCGCCTTGGCCGTGGTGGCCCAACTGGCCATGAACAAGGGCTTCAAGCTGCTCACGCCGACCAAGGGCGGGGTTCTGCTGACCATGGAGCTGGTGGCCGGGGCTGGTATGGGGGTCGTCCTCCTCGGCGAGCCGTTGAGCTGGCCTCTCGCCTGTGGCGCGGCTTTGATTCTGGGCTGCGGTCTTTTCTTGAGCCTGAGGCGCGAACCTCCGGCTGACGTCTCACTGGAAAGATCTCAAGATTAAAGCGGGTTCAAAGCCGCCGGAGCCGCGGCTAGCCATCTTCGCTCAGCGGCCGGCAGGAGGCTTGAAGGTAGCAGAACCGCCCCCGGGGAGGCATGAGCTGTTTGACCTCCAAGACCACGAACGTGTTTTTGCCGAGCTGGACGCGCTCGCCAGCCTGGGGCGGCTTGGGCGTGTTGGCGATGGCGCCCGGATGTTCGCCGCTGATGACGACGTAGCTGACTTTGTATCTGGTGCCAAAGGGCGGCAGCCGCTTGGAATGAAACACGCCCCAGGCGATGCGCAGGACCAAGGTCGCGAAAGACCACGGCTGGGCGATGGTGGAGCCCCTCGAGACGCTCTTGAAGGGCGCGGCGGTCATTTTGATCCCCTTGAGCCTCATTCAGGAATGATCTGCCAGCCAAGATTGGCCCGCGCTTTGTAGAGCATCATGGTGTGGAGCATTCGTTTCAGCCAGGCCCCGGCCAACCCCTTTTCCAGGTGGGTGCTGAACGTGTCGCGGCCGCAGTCGTTCTGGTAACGGATGAAGTTGGGCGCCGCCGGGAAGACGGTGATGGTGCATGCCGAACCCTGGAGAAGGGAGTGGCCCATGGAGGCGATGCAGGCGGCGAACATCTCGGTCATCCGTCCCTGAAGGCTCATCCGGCCCTCCTCGACGAGGCTGATGATGTTCAGGGCGATGAGGCGGCCGATGGCGCCCGAGATCATGCCGCTGCGCGCCGGGGCCGGGGTGATGTTGGTCCCTTTGGGCGTGATGTGGGGCGCTGAGATCGGACCCGGGACGGCGAAGGCGATGCCCGCGGCGAAGATGTTCCGGTAATTGGGATTCTGGTATGTGGCCGGCCAGGCCTCGGGGGTGAGGCTCAGGATGTCGTAAGGCAGGCCGTAGTGGCCGTCAACGATCACGAAGCCTTTGTCGTTGACTATTTTTTTCGAGACGTCTTGGCCGTGAGAGCCGACGTAGTTCAGGGGCTGCCCGGTGAACTGGGGCATGAGCATGGCGAAGTCAAACTCCGTCTCCCCTGAGCGCCCCTCGAAGTCCTCCCAGTATGCGCGGGCGTGGTCCACTTCCTTGACGCCTTTTTGAATCTCCCATTTGATGCCGCATTCCTCAAAGATGCCCCGTATGAAATCCTCGCTGGTCAGCCTCCGGCCTCTTTTGATCGACCGCACGCCGCCGACGCCGAAGTCGCCGAGAAGGGGTTCGTTGGACAGCCACGTCAGCTCGGCCCTGTCCCGCAGGCCGCGTTTGACCAGATCCATGTGGATGTTGGTGATGTGTTCAAAGGCCGCCCCCTGGCAGCCGGTCTCGGGGTGGCCGGCGCCGATGACCATTTTGACCTTTTGGCCGCGCTTCATGCGTTCGATCTGCTCCAGATAGGCCTCCCGGCATTGAATCGTGCTTTGAAGCCAGCAGATGGAAAGAGTCGGTCCGTGGTGCGGCCCCAGCCCCGGCGTGGCCTCCCAGTTCAGTTTGGGCCCGGTGGCGATGATGAGATAGTCGTACGCCACTCTCACCCGGCCGCGGCCGTCAAACTCTTCGACCGTGATGTAGTTTTCGTCTGGATGGACGCTCCGGGCCGCGCCATGGACGAAACGGACGTTGACCTTGTCGTAAGTCGGCCTCAGGGGGGCTGAGACCTTTTCCGGGGCCATGTGCCCCACGCTGACCCAGATCAGCGAGGGCAGGTAGAGAAAGTAGTCGAACTTGTTGATGACGATGATCTCGTGCTCGCGGCCGAGTCTGTGGCCCAGATAAAGGGCGGCGGTGTGACCGGCGAATCCGGCGCCGATGATGGCGACCTTGGCCATGCCTTCATCCCTTTAAATGACGAAGCGGCGAGTTCTTTTCAGCCCCGTCCCGAAGCCCCAGGGGGCCATTGAAGCGCGTGGTGGATTTGGGCTTCTCGGTCTTCAACGGCCCACATCCCTGCGCCGCAGCCGGAATGACAGGTCGGTGGCGATGTTGCGCATGACGCGCTGCCCGAGGCGGGGATTTTTGCGGCAGAGGGTCCAAAAGTCCTCGAAGGAGACCGAGGCGATGACGGTCTCGGCCGTGACGGCGCGCACCGTGCCTGAACGAGCGCCCCGATCCAGCAACGACATCTCGCCCACTGACTGGCCGGGGCCCAAAATGGCCACCACCCGTTCATCCGCACCAGCCGACGAAGAGACGACCACCTCCACGAAGCCGCTCTTGACCAGGTGGAGGCGGTCGGCTTTGTCGCCCTGCCAAAACAGCACCTCCCCGGCCTCAAGCCCGCGCTCGATGAAGACGGCGGCCAGCTTTTTCAGCTCCCTCCGGCTCAAGCCGTCGAACATCTCAACGTTTCCAAGCAGCGCGATCAACTCCACCGGGAGCTTCCTTGAGTGAGACCCTCGAAAAAGACCCTCCGGGCCTTCTTCGACCACGCCTAAAAGCGCGGCTTTTTAAGAGGCTCTCAAACCGCTCGGTCCTTTTAGCCTCGCGCTTCGGCGGGCCGCCTCTGACCCGTTTTTGAGAGTATTTTTCAACACTCTCAATTTGACGGCGCCAGCCCGCCCTTGGACTGGGGAAAGCTCTGGGCGTCCATGAGGTCTAGCAAAACCCCGCGGCTGGAGCCCTTTGGCAGGACGTAGGCCTCCCGCAGCAGGTCGCACCCGGGGAAGGGGTTTATGTGCTCCTCCACCTCGATGGTGAAGCCCCGCGCCTTGAGCTCCTCAACCTTGGCCTCCCAATTGTCGATCAGGACCGCCAGGTGGAAGAAGCCCTGGATGCGCTCCCTTTTGATGTAGCTGTCCAGCCAGTTCCCGCTCTCGGGCTCCATCAGTTCGAAGAAGTTGTAGTCCTCCTTTGAACCCACGGGCAGGATGGCTGTTTTGTTCTCCTTGCCTTGAAATCTTTCGATGCGTTCATCCGCCGGATCGAGCCCCAGGATGTGACAGTAATTCCTGACCGCCTCGTCCAGATCCCCGACCACTATCCCCAGATGGTGTATCTTGAACATCGCCTCTTTTTTGGCCGGAGGGAAGACCCCGTCCAGCCAATTGAAAATTTTCTCATTGGATATCGAACTGGCGCCCAACTGACAGTGGGCTTGGGCGGCCTCATCCCGGTTGAAGACGATCAATTCCTTGGGACAATTCAGGGCCTCGTACAGCTTCTCGGGCTGCCCGGCGAACATGGCGTCGGCCACGCTTTCGGTGACCAGCGTGGGGCAGGTGATTTTTTCGGCCACGCCCTCCAAGGTGTACCTCTTCTGATCGACCATGAAATCAACGGCGTCTTCTGCCCCAAACC
This sequence comes from uncultured Thermodesulfobacteriota bacterium, assembly GCA_964466355.1. Taxonomy (GTDB): domain Bacteria; phylum Desulfobacterota; class Desulfarculia; genus CAYXRH01. The sequence continues at coordinate 7,039 of CAYXRH010000119.1, read as the reverse complement.
GCCAGACAGCGTTGTCGAACAGCCAGGAGACCGAGACGCTGCCCTGTTTCATTTTTTCGACGATGGCCTTGAACCTGGCCGGGTCTTTTTGGATCAAGACCACCTGGTCTTCCGGGAACATGGCGTAAGCGCTTTCCCAGAGCCGATACAGACCGCCGTTGGCGATGAGGGCCTTGACCCGCTGGTCAAAGGCCGCCACGCGGGGGGCCAGATAACCACCCATGCTGACACCCATGTAAGCCAATTTATCTTTATCAACATAAGGTAATGTTAAGGCATAATCAATGACGGCGCCGCCGACGACCTCCCAATCAGGACGAAAGGGGAGGTTTTTTTCCATAATCATTTCGCCCTGGCCGGGTCCTTCAAATATGAGGCAGTGATATCCTCTCTTCATGGCCGCCCAGGCCACTCCATTGAAGCTATCTTCAGCCGTGCCATCAAAACCGGTGTTGACGATGAGAAGAGGTCCTTTTCCAGGTGCTTTCTCGGACCTGGCCACATAAGCGGGCAGGGTTGTATTTTCATAGGGGATGTTTACGAAAGTTATGTTTGGGTGGGCCTTGATGGCATTTTTAAAGCTTTCCCCGCCTCGCCTTCGACAATACCTGGCCTTTTCTCTATCCTCTGGCGCCACCATGTAAAATCCGGCCGTCTGAAAATAGGTGGCCGCCCTGAAATAAGCTTCGCTGGCCGAAACAGCGTGCCCGTTCCTTTCCCAATCCAGGGCCAAATTATACACGCGATCGGCCACCTTGAGCCATTGTTCGCGCCAGGAATAGATATCACCATCTTTAATTTTCCTGGCCGTGGAGATTACCTCCCCTATATCAGCGCTGCCAGTGTAAGTCCAGGCCAAAGCCCTGGCTAATTGTGATGAAAAGCTTTTGTCCTTAAATATAAAATTATCATACCACTCCACCGGTCCTTCGGCGTCGCCTTGAGGGCTTGTGGCACAAAAAGCTTCAGTCGCATTAATATTCAATGCGGCCAGGGTTAAGACGAAAACAATTATACTTACAGTTTTATTTATTTTTCTGACTTTGCTTGCTTTTTGATTCATCATGGCCAACTCCTCTTTAAGTGAACCGGAATTACCCGGCGAAACCACATTTTGGTTCGAGGACCAAGCGAGGCCGTGATCGGGACAAAGGGGTGGCTTCGCCACGGTCTCAGTGTCCGATCAAATCATTATTATTGAGCATACCTGGCCGACGATCTAGCCGTCAATCCGGTTTTTTCTCAGGATCAGCCGCGGAGCGCGTTTTTTCTTTCGGCTCAAGCTTTGACCCTGACGCCAAAAATAACCTCTTGCCCTCCCGAGGCTGGGTCAGAGCTTTGATCGATCCTCGCCCGACCCCCAAAGACCGCCTCCCCCAGGCTGGCCAGCACCCCGGCCAAGAGGCGCCAGCCCTCTCCGCCCGGCCAGGACAGGGCCGCGCCGCGGGCCTTCACCTCGAAGCGCCGCCCGGGGAGGTCAAAGGCAATCAGCTCCATCCGGGCCCAGCCGAGGCGGCCGCCCGCTTCGAGCATCCTTCTCACCGCCGTCTCGGCCTCAAAGGCGGGCAGAAAGGCTCGGGCGGCCGAGCGCCCTCCCTCGCGCCCGGCGGCGAAGAAGGCCTCCCCGGCCTTTGGCCCGACGGCCTGGGCCAGGGCGGCCAGGGTCTCGGGCCTGATGAGGAGGTACTGGGCCCCTTTCACAAAGAGCGCCCCCTCCTCGGCCACGAAGCTGAGTTCATCGAGGCGGGATGACATCACTTCTCCTTTTGAGCGAGGAGAAACTTTCTGACCTTGCCCAGGGCGGTGCGAGGGAAGTCGCGGACAAAGGTGACCTTGTGGGGGCACTTGTACCGGGCCAGCCGGTCCTGGCTGAAAGAGATGATCTCCTCGACGCTCAGTCCAGCGCCACGGCGAGGGATGATGAAGGCGTGCCCCACCTCGCCCCAGGTCTCGTCCAGCACTCCGATCACGGCCGCGTCCTCAATGTCGGGGTGGGTCTTGAGCACGCGCTCGATCTCGGCCGGATAGACGTTCTCGCCGCCGGAGATGTACATGTCCCTGACCCGATCGACCAGATAGAAGTAGCCGTCCTCGTCCACGCGGGCCAGGTCCCCGGTGTGAAGCCAGCCGTGGCGCATGGTCTCCTCGGTCTGGGCCTCGCCGCGCCAGTAGGCGGTCAGCAGAATCGAGCCCCGGGCGACGATCTCGCCCACCTGACCCGGCTCGACCTCGCGGCCCTGCTTGTCCACCAGGCGCACGTCGGCGTGGAAGACCGGCCGACCGACCGTGCCCGGCCGTTTAATTGATTCCTCCTCCGAAGCCCACAGCAGGATCGAGGTCTCGGTCTGGCCCATTATCTGGCGGGTGGAGAAGCCGGCCTCTTGGCAGGCGGCCAGAAGCTCAGGGGTGACCTTTTCGCCGCCGATGGCGCAGACCTTCAAGGAGGAGACGTCGGCTCTTCGCTCGGGTGGGAGCTTCAGCATGGCCCGGTAGACCGTGGGTACGCCGAGGAACTTGGTCACCTTGTATCTTTGGATGTCCTGGAAGGCCCGGACGGGGTCGAAGCGGCGGTGGAGGAGGATGGTCGCCCCCTTGTAAAGGGTCGGCGAGGCCATGATGAACAGGCCCCCGGAGTGGAAGAGGGGCAGGATGATGAGCATGACGTCGTCTGAGGAGAGGTTGAAGAAGATGTCGGCGTTGAGGCAGTTGAAGAAGGTCTTGCGGTGGCTCAAGACCGCGCCCTTGGGGTTGCCGGTGGTGCCCGAGGTGTACATGATGACGTGGGGCTCCTCGGGATCGCTGGCTTCGGCCTCCAGCCCGGCGGCCTCCCCTGTCCGCGGTCCGACCAAGACCAGACAATCCGGCAGGGGGCTGGCGGCGGGCTTGAAGCGGGCCCAGGCGTTGGTGCGGCTGAGGGTCGATTGGAAGCCGCGGCCGAAGACGACCACGCTGGGCTGGCAGTGGCCCAGGATGTAGTCCACCTCTGGCGGGGCGAGGCGAAAGTTGAGGGGCACGAAGATGGCCCCCAGACGGGCGCAGGCAAGGTAGAGCTGGATGAATTCAGGGCAGTTGTCCAGAAGGGCGGCCAGGCGGTGGCCTTTTCTGAGGCCCAGCTCCTTGAGCCACTGACCGGTCTTCACGGCCCGACCATGGAGCGCTTGGTAAGTGATCGCTTGATCCTCGAAGAGCACAGCCGGCTTGGCTGGGTTCAACTCGCCCCAGCGCCTCACCCACGAGGCGACGTTCATGGACTTAATCATCGCCGCCGCCTTTTGATCGTCTCAGGGCCGCGGTGGCTGGGCGGTCGATGCGCCAGCCGTCCGGCCTGATCACGACCTGGTAGTCTGGGCCGGCCTTGGCCGGGGTGATCTTGCCGTCCCTCAAATCCGCCTCCACGTCTTTAAGATCGCGCTTAGTTGGTTGGCCGTAGCCGCCCGCGCCGGGCAGGCGCAGGCTGACGAGGTCCCCTTTGGCCAGCCGGTCCAGCCCCTTGGAGGCCAGCCGTCGCTCCTTGGGCGTGCCGGGGTTGAGGATGAAGGCTCCGGCGCTGCCCGGCCGGCCGCCGAAGAGCCCGAGGGGCTGGAATTTCTGTCGGTCGCCGTAGCGGGCGAAGCTGACGCCCTCGGCCAGGATCCTGATGTCGCGCCGCGTGGCCAGGCCGCCGCGGTGACGGCCCGCCCCGCCGCTGTCCGGGATGAACTCGTAGCGCTCGATGCGCACGGGGAACTGACGCTCCACCGCCTCCACCGGGGTGTTCATGAACCGGGGCAGATGGGAGTCCTGGCCGTCGCGGCCGTCCCGATAGGGCCTCGCCCCACAGCCGCCGCCTTGGATGTCGGTGTAGATGAAGGGCTGGCCGGTTTTGGGGTCCAGCCCGCCGAAGCCGCAGGTGGAGATCTGGCCGTGGCTCCCGGCCATGACCCGCTCTGGGATCACCGGGGCCAGGGCGCGGAGCATGGCCTCGACGATCTTCTGGGAGGCGTTGGTCCGGGCGGCCACCGCTCCGGGCGGGAGGGGATCGACCACGCTGCCCGGCGCGGTCAGGATCTCGATGGGGCGGTAGCAGCCCGAGTTGGGCGGGATGTGGGGGTCGATGACGGCCATGAAGACGTAGACCACGGCGGCGTAAGTGTTGGCCCGGGTGGAGTTGGTGTTGCCCTCGGCCTGGGGATCGGATTCCCTCAAGTCAACCACGGCCCTTTGGCCTTTTAAGTCCACCCGGACGGCGATGCGGATGGGCCGGTCAATGACGCCGTCGTCGTCGATGAAGTCCTCGCCCTGGTAGCTGCCCCGGGGCAGGGCCTCGAGCCCCTGGCGCATGCGCCGCTCCGAGTAGTCGAGCAGGTCTCGCCAGGCCGCGGCGACGACCTCGAGGCCGTATCTTTCGAAAAGCCGCCTCGTCCGGTCCACGCCGACCATCAGCGAACTGACCTGGGCCCGGATGTCGCCGAGGGTCTTGGCCGGCAGGCGGATCTGGTTGGCGATGATGCCCACTATCTCCTGGTCCTCGACCCCGGCCTTGTAGAGCTTGACCATGGGCAGGCGCAGCCCTTCGAGGTAGATCTCCCTCACCCCGCCGGCCACCCCGCCGGCGGCGACGCCGCCCAGGTCCGAGTGATGGGCGATGTTGCCCACGAAGCCGAGCAGGTCAGCCCCCTCAAAGACCGGAGCGATGGCGTAGAGGTCCATGATGTGCTGTCCGCCCTTGTAGGGATCGTTGGTGATGATGACGTCGCCGGGGCGCAGGTCCGCTGGCTTGAAGGCCTTGACCAGCTCCTTCATGGTGATCTCAAAGCCGGCCAGGAGGCTGGGGTTGTGGTGGGCCTGGGCCACGGTCTGGCCCTTGGGGTCAGTGACGACGCAGGAGATGTCCTTGATCTCGGTGATGATGGTCGAGCGCCCGGTCCTGACCAGGGTGTAGCCCATCTCGTCGGCGATCTGCTCCGAGGCGAAGCGGATGATCTGCATGGTGATCGGATCAATCATGGCCTCATCCCTGGCGCGGCATGAGCAGGCCGCCGTCATTGAGCACCGCGGCCCTGGCGCCCGGCGGCAGCAAAGTGGCCGCCGTCTCCTCCTCGATGATTGCCGGGCCGTCGAGTTCAAGGTCGGCCGGCAGCAGATCCCGCTCCCAGACCTCGGCCTCAACCCAGCCGAGCGCCTCAAAGTAGACCGGCCGCCGAGCCTTGAGGCCCCGGCGGCCCTGGAGGTCAGAGACGGGCCGCGGCGGCAGGGCCAGGGGAGGGTTCAAACCCAGGGCCCGCAGGCGCAAGGCGACCAGCTCCACCTCCTCGCCCTCGTAGAAGAAGGCGTAGCGCTGGCGGTAGAGGTTGATGAATTCGGCCACCAGGGCCTTCAGCTTGGCCTGATTCAGGGCCCCGGCCGTGGGGAGGTCCACGGTCAATTCGTAGGTCTGGCCGATGACCTTGAGGTCAGCCTGGCGGACGAGGCTTATGCGGTCCGGAGCGAAGCCCTCGCCCCGGAGTTCCTTGAAGGCCTTTTTCTCCAGCTCCTCGAAGGCCTTTTCCAGTTTTTCCGGGTCGGCCTGATTGGCCAGGACGCCCCTCAAGCCCAGGGCGTGGTCGTGGCGCGTCTCGGTGGCCAGCAGGCCCAGGGCCGAGAAGGTGCCGGGCAGAGGGGGGATGATCACCTCGGCCATGCTCAACTCTTGGGCCAGGTCGCAGGCGTGCAGGCCGCCCGCCCCGCCGAAGCAGAGCAGGGAGAAGTCGCGGACGTCCACGCCCCGCTCGATGGTTTTGGCGGCGATGCCCTTGACCATGTTGGCGTTGACGATCTTGATGATCCCCAGGGCCGTCTCTTCGAGGCCGAGGCCCATCCGGGCCGCCAGGGAGCCCACCGCGCTCCGGGCCGCGGCCGCGTCCAAGGGCATGCGGCCGCCGTTGAAGTAATCCGGGTTGAGCCGCCCCAGGACCAGGTTGGCGTCGGTCACGGTCGGCCGGCCGCCCCCGCGGCCGTAGCAGGCCGGTCCGGGGTCGGCCCCGGCCGAGCGGGGGCCGACGTTGAGGGCCCCGCCCCGATCCAGCCAGGCGATGGAGCCGCCCCCGGCGCCGATGATGTGGAGATCAATGATCGGGATCTTGACCGGGAGGCCCTGGAAGTCGCCCTCGACGGTCACCTTGGGCAGCCCGCCCTCGATGAGTCCGATGTCAAAGGAGGTGCCGCCCATGTCCACGGAGACGATTTTAGCCTTGTGGTGCAGGCGGCCGTAGAAAGCGGCCGCGACCACCCCGCCGGCCGGACCGGAGTTGACCGTGGCCACGGCCCGCCCCCCGGCCGAGGCCGCGGGGCAGGCCCCGCCGTTGGCCAGAATGATGAACAAGTCGGCCCGGGGCAGATGCCGCCGAAGCCGAGTCTGGAGGTCGTGGAGGTAGGCGCCCATGACTGGCGTCAAGTAGGCGTTGATGACCGCGGTGGAGGAGCGTTCGTACTCCCGATACTCGGGGCAGATCTCGGCCGAGAGGGTGATGGGCCTCTGGTCCAGCCGGCGGGCCAGAATCTGGCCGGCTTTATTTTCGTGGGCCGGGTTGAGGTGGGCGTGCAGAAAGCACACGACCACGGCTTCGACCTTTTCCTTTTTGAACACCGCGGCCGCGGCCTCGACCGAGGCCTCATCCAGGGGGGTGAGGACCTGGCCCCAGGCGTCGAGCCTCTCCTTGGCTTCGAGGCGCAGGCGGCGCGGCACCAGGGGCGCGGGCAGGTCAACGGAGAAGTCGTACAGCCCGGCCTCGGGGCGCATGATCCGCCCGATCTCCAAAACGTCGCGGAACCCGGCCGTGGTCAGGAGCCCGACCTTGGCTCCGCTGCGCTCGATGAGGGCGTTGGTGCCGGTGGTCGAGCCGTGAACCACCTGGCCGACCGCCTCGGCGGCGGCCCCGGCCTGCTTTAAGGCGGCCTCTATGCCGGCCGTGACGCCGCTGGCCAGGTCGCCCGGGGTGGTCAGGGCCTTGGCGGAGATGAGGGAGCGCGCCGCCTGGTCGAACAGGGTGATGGCGCCGGCGAAATCCCCGCCCCGGGCCTT
>CAYXRH010000118.1:0-10996 GCA_964466355.1 uncultured Thermodesulfobacteriota bacterium | reverse complement strand
ATAAGGGACTATGGCTGCTTCGCCAACCTCCTTCGTGAAATATCCGGGCTAGGGGTCACGTCTGTCAAGCAATCCAGGATATAAACCCTTCAGGGAGCCTAGACCAAAAAGGAGTGGCCGACGTTTCGGAGGGTGTGCTCGTCCCTCATGTAGTTGGCCCGGCTGCCGTTGCGCTTGATGGCCTCAAAGCCCTCGGGGTCGTAGCCTTCGAAATCGCAGGCCGGGGCCTGATCCGGGCCGGTGAGGCGGCAGAGCTCGATGTGCCTCTCCAGCTTGGCCACGGAAAAGGAGATCAGCTCCCTCAAAAAGCCGAAGGCGTGGCGCATCTGGTGAAAGCCATGCTTCTTCATCAAGGCGAAACCCTTGACCGCGTCCGCCTCGGCCTTGTGGTTGGGCTCGTCCTCGCTGGTCGTGCTGGCGGTCTGAATGGAGGGCAGGTTCAAGGACTGGTTGACCTTGTCCATGAGCAGGTTGGCCGCGTTGTGAGCCACCAGCCCCAGATCCACGGCGTAGTTCTTGCTGATGTTGGCCATGGACGGCAGCCCGGCATGGACGACCATCACGCCCGGCTGGACCAACTGGGCCAGGGTGAGGCCGAACAAGCCCTCGGCGTGGGTCAGCGTCACCAGGCCGGACATGGAGTACGGCGCGGTCAGGCCGGCCATGGGCATGGTGGAGACGTAGACGGGCAGGTTGCGGCCCAGGCAGGACAGAAAGGGCGGGATCATGCTCTCGATGACGTTCAAGGGCGAGTTGATGATGGAGAACTGAATCGTCAACCCGCCTCTGGTTTGGTGTATCTCCTCGGCCTTGGCGATGCCGGCCGGACTCAGGGCCGCGGCGTAGATGGGTTTGCGGCAGTGGGCGATCATCGTCTCCATGACCTTGACTTCCTGCCCCTTTATCAACACCCCCCGGGCCATGAAGCCCACCTCGTCGGCCGCGTCGACCACGCTGGCGATGTGGGCCAGGTGGGCCAGGGTCGGCTCGATCAGCTCCTTGGTCTCGTCGTCAAAGACAAAAGGGGCTGTGCCGCCCACGCCAAAGGAATTCTCTGGCACCCAGAACTGGTCCCGCTTGGGGGTCATGACAAGGGCCTGCTCCACCAGGGGGGCGGTGACGTGCAGATGGCCGGTCATCTCGTCAAAGGCGGCCAGGCCGGTCTCTTCAAAGACGCGCCTGATCTCCAGGGACTCGCACTTGACCCCCACCTCCTCCAAAACCCGCAAAGCATCTGCGTGGATGAGAGAGATCAGGTCCGCGTCCTTTATCTCCGGGATCGGTTCCTCGAGCAAAGCGCGCAATCTGGGCCTCCTTAAAAAAACGCCGCGCCTGGAAAGCGTTTTAAGCGAACTAGTGTTTCGTCATTGAAGCAGGGGCATCATAAGTCCATGTGACTGCTCGGGCGGGGCGGTGGTCCGCTGGCGGCTCGCAAGCCGCCTTTTTCGGCCGCCTTGCGCTCCCCGTCAAGCCCTCGACCCTTGAGGCGCCTGGCTTTTTTGAGCCACATGGGTAAAGTCCGGGGCGGCCGGCTCCGATGCTCGCTCGGCCAGCGGACCACCGCCCCGCCCTCTTATAAACCACTTCAGGGACGCGACACTAGAGCCTCACTTCCAGGCCGTCGTGAGCGAAGCGGACGTTTTCAAATTCTGCTTCAAGGGCCAGGTAATCGTCGTAACCCCGATTCCAATACTCTTCCAGATGGACGAACAAAACCTTTTGCGCCTTGATCCGCCGGGCCAGGTCCAGGGTCTGTTCAAAGGTGTACAAGGTCTGGCGCGAGACGTGGTCCGGGGGATAGACAAACCCGTGCCTGAGGTTGGTTTCAAAGATGCCCGGCTGGATGACGAGAAGATGGGGGCGTTGGACCTCGGCCCTGGTCTCGGGAAACGGTTTGACGTCGCACGGGGCGTAGACCAGCCGCCGGCCCCCTTGCTCCAGGACGTAGATGAAGGAGAACCGCGAGCCTCGCGCCACCCGGATGGCCGTGATGGCCAGGGGGCCGATCAAGAAGCGGTCATCAAAGACGACCCGCTTCACAAAGCCCTGGCCTTCATAGAAATCGATCAGCGGGCCATACCAGGACCTGATGTCCCTGAGGCGCTCGTTCAACTCCGCGGGCAGGAGCAGTTGGATCCGCTTTTCCGGGTGGGCCCGCCAGGAGCGGAAATCAAGGGCGATCTGTTCCACGACCCGAAAGCCCTCGACGTGGTCTGGGTCGAGGTGGGTGAAGGTCAAATAATCGACCCTGTCCACCCGGGCCCGATTGAGCTGGCCGGCGATCTCGGCCGGGGCGTCAATGAGGAGGTTCAAGTCGTGGACAAAGGCCGACGGTCCCGTCCTCTCGTAGGGCCAGCCCTTGTTTCTGGCCTGGCGACAGATGGCACACCGGCACAGCGGCTTGGGGATGACCGTGCACCCTCCGGAGCCGAGGATGGTCAGTCTCATTTCAATCTCAGGTCCGGCCCTCAGGCGACCCTCTTCTCTCTCCTCCTCCAGCTCCTCGGTGCGGTCGTGCTTCAGGTCGCCGTCCACGGTGCCCCTGACGCGCTCCCTCTCCTCGGCGAAATCAAAGCCGGTCCAGATGCCGATGGAGCCGAGCACGGAGTCTTGAGGGTGGAACTGGCGGAATATCTTGAAATAATAGGCCGCCTCTCGGCTGTTGATGGTCGCCAGGGGGTTCTCCTCCTTGATTTGAAGATACTCCTCCTCGCTCATCATCTTCTCGGCCAAGGCCTCTCCGAGGCTCTCGCAACCAGCGCCCTGGGTGTACTGGACTTTGTAGCGCCACAGGACGTCCTCGGGCAGATAGTTCGTCTCTTCAAAGGCCTTGCGCAGAATCCACTTCTCAATCTTGGCCCCGTTGTGCTCGCGTATCTTCAGCTCCGGCGGAATCTTCATCGCCAAATCGACCAGGGCCACGTCCAGAAACGGCACCCTCAGCTCGAGGCTGAAGTACATGCCCATGCGATCGGCTCGCTGCAGGTTGATGTTGTGCAGGTTTTTGATGCAGCGCCGCGCTTCGAGGTTCAGTTTGTCGATGGGGAAATGCTTCATGTAGTGATAGCCGGTGAAGAGCTCGTCCGCTCCTTCGCCGGTCAGGACCACGGTGACGTGCTCCGCGGCCAGCTTGCAGGTGAAGTAACAGGGCACGGCGCAGCGGACCAGGGACGGGTCGTAGCTCTCCAGCTTCTTGATCACCACGGGCAGGGCCTCGTAATACTCCTCTGCGGTGAAGATGAGCTCGTGATGGGTCGAGCCGATGTGCCCGGCGGCGATGCGGGCCGCCTTGACGTCGTCGCTCACTTCGCCGTCTTCGTCTTCCATGCCCACCACAAAGGTGTGCAGGTGGGGGATCCTCTCGGCGGCGATGGCCGCCACCAGGCTGCTGTCCAGACCGCCGCTGCAAAACGAGCCCACCGGCACCTCTGGATCGGCCAGAAGCCTTTTCTTGACCGCCTCGATGAAGGTGCGGCGGATCAGCCGGCTCGTCTCGTCGATGTCGGTCAGGAGATGGTCCTGAACCGGCGGCGTCTCGTAATACTGAACAAAGCCTTGCCCGGGCGTGTAGTAGTGTCCGGCCGGGAACTCGTGGACCTCGCTGAGGCCGGCCAGGCTCATGGCGCCCAGCTCGGAGCTGAAATAGAGCTTGTCGTCTAAATAGCCATAATAGAGCGGCTTGATGCCGATGGGATCCCGGGCGAGCACGAAGTCGTCGCCGTCGTAAGCGGCGAAGGCGAACATGCCGTCCAGCTCCTCGACGCACGCTGGCCCCATCTCCTGATACAAGTGGAGGATGACCTCGGAGTCGGATTTGGTTTTGAATTGGCGGTGGGGAAGGAGCTTGAATTTGAGGCGGCGGAAATTGTACACCTCGCCGTTGCAAATGATCCCGGCCCGGCCACCCTCGGCCAGGATGGGCTGGTGACCGCCGGCCACGTCCACGATGGACAGCCTGGTGTGGCCCAAGACTAAATCGTCCCTGACGTGGACGCCCCGGTCATTGGGCCCCCGGTGGCCCAAGGCGTCGAGCATACGGTTGATGGTCTTGGTGTCTCTGGTGCCGATGCATCCGGCCAAGCCGCACATGTCTCTCTCCTCTATCTCCTTTTTTTGGTTGACAAAGAACCGCCGCCGCTTGAGCCGCGGACAAGTTGTTTTCTCTTTTTCAGCCGCTTTGCCTGGCGGGAATGAGGGCTAGAAAACTTTGTCCTCTGAGGTGGCCAGGGTGACCTCGGTGGTCACCTCCTCACTCTTCATCAGCTCCAGCAGACGCTCGACGCCACGGGTGATGGCCTCCACCTCCTTGAGGGGAAGCTTCTTCAGATGGACCGCCACCAGACTTTGAACAGGCACCGGGGCGGAGCGAGCCAGCTCCCGGCCAGCCTCGGTGATCTCTATGTTGACGACGCGTCTGTCGAGTCTGTTGCGCGCTCTTTGGACGAGGCCTTTGGTTTCGAGCCGATCAATGATGCCGGTGATGGTGCCGGGCTTGATGAAGATGCGCCGGCCTATCTCGCCGGCCGACAGGGAGTCCTCCTGAACCAAGGCCCGCAGGCAAAGCAATTGGCTGGTGGTGACGTCAAAGTTCTTCTGGAGATACTTTGAGTAAACGGACGAAAGATGGGCGATGTTTCTCAAAACCAAAAAAATCCTCTCCATGTACATCTCAATGTCATCTGGTCTATTTTCTTCGCCAACCATCGCCGTGATATCTCTAACAGAAAATTTACTTGGACGAATTACTAACTGAAACCTTTCTAACACGAAAATTAATCCTGGTCAAGGTCATCTTGAGACAAAGCCAGGATCAGGCGGTCAAGGGTTGGATTTAATGAGGAATTAATTTACTTGACTTGAGCCGAATAAATTCCAGATCATGTGAGGTCAAAAAATTAAGGTCCACCATGGAAGTTCTGCTTGACATCCCTGTCGTCTTGAACCTTGAGGTCTTGAAAAAAAGACTCCACATGAAAAAAAGCACGCTCTGGCCAGGGGTGCGCGACCTGGCCGAGACGATTCAGCCTTTGCTCAAGGCCAAAGGGGTTTATGAGGCCTGCGCCATCGAGGCCAGGCTAGAAAAAGGCGTCAGAGCAAACGGCGTGGAGTTGACCAGCCGGATCTTGCGCCACAACCTCAAAGAAGCGCAGCTCCTCTTCCCCTATGTCCTCACCCTCGGCCCAGAGCTGGAGGAGAGGATCAGCTCCTGCCCAGACCCTCTTGAACAATACTATCTCGACACCATCGGAAACGTGGCCCTGGCCAATGTTCGCGAGGACCTGGAGGCCCGACTCAGGGCTGAATACAAAGTAAAGCAACTGTCCTTCATGAGCCCCGGGTCCCTGACTGATTGGCCCCTCGAAGAGCAAGGCCCTCTCTTTTCACTCCTCGGCGACGTGGAATCAGCCATCGGCGTGAGGCTCAATCAGAGCCTGGTCATGAGCCCTCGCAAATCAATCTCGGGCGTCTATTTTCCGAGCCAAGTCCCCTTCCTCAGCTGCCGACTGTGCCCCCGCCGCTCTTGCGAGTCCCGAAAAGCGCCGTACAATGAAGAGTTGGCCCTGTCTTATCCCGGCGAAGCCGATTGAGCCTGAATTACCCGGCGGAGTTGAATAAAAAGCGACAACAATCAGCTTAACCATCTGATATAATGAGCTAAAGCATACAGGGGACGGATTGAGGAATCCTTGACGAGGTAATTCCGGGAGGAGAATGACCACCCCATGCCCGCTGAACAGCCGAACAAAAGAAATATTCGCCTCTTTGTCCCCCTGGTGCTGATCATCCTCCTGGCCGGGAGTGGCGCCGCGTATTACTTCCTCACCAGGGACAAGGTGTCGACCGATGACGCCTATATCGACGGCCACATCTTTGTAATCACGCCCCGGGTTCCCGGTTATGTCACCCGGGTGATGGTCGAGGACAACAAGGTGGTCAAGGAGGGTGATCCCCTCCTGACCCTGGACCCGACGGAGTACGAGGTCAACCTGGCCCAGGCCAGGGCGGCCCTGGCGGCAGACGAGGCCACCCTGACATCCCTGGAGATGGGCGTGCCCCTGGAGCGGTCGCAGACCGAGCAGCGGGTCGCCGCGGCCAGGGCCCAAGTGGCTTCGCTGCAAAAGTCCCTGGAGAGGCTTCACCAGGAGGAGCGGGCGGCCGGCGAGGAGGTCAAGCGGACAGGGGCGTTGCGCGACCAGGCCTCGCTCGATCTGGAACGGATAAAGGCCCTGGTCGTCAAGGGCGCCACCGCCCAATCTGCCCTGGATACCGCCCGGACCAACATCAGGACAAGCGAAGCGCTTCTCGGCGCCGCCCAGGCAAAGCTGAAAACCGTGGCCAAGCAGCGGGCCTCGATCGAGGCCGAACTGGAAGGCTTGAAGGCCAACGTCCGCCTGGCGGCCACGGGCGAGGAGGTGGCCGTCATCAAAACCCGTCAGGTGGCGGCCCAGCAGGACAAGGTCCGCCTCTCCCGGGCCCTGGTCCGCCAGGCCGAACTGAACCTGAGCTACACCACCGTCGTCGCTCCGGCAGCGGGCCGGGTGACCAAGCGGTCCATCGAGCCGGGCAGGATGGTTTCCCGGGGACAGCCGCTCATGGCCCTGGTGCCTTTGGACCCCCGGGGGCTCTGGGTCACGGCCAACTTGAAGGAGACCCAGCTGACCCGCGTGGAGCCGGGGCAAAGGGTACAGATCAAAGTGGACGCCTACCCCGGTCTGCGGCTGAAGGGCCGGGTCGACTCGATCATGGCCGGCACTGGGGCGGCCTTCTCCCTCTTCCCGCCGGAGAATGCCTCGGGCAACTTCGTCAAGGTGGTCCAGCGCGTCCCCGTAAAAATCGTCCTGGAGTCTGAGGCGGGCGAGAAACTGCCGCCGCTTCGCATCGGCATGAGCGTGGTCCCGACCATTTTTCTGACCGACCGGCCATAGAACGTGCCCCCCGCACCCAACAAGTGGCTGATCACCGCCTCGGTCATGATCCCGACCTTAATCGAGGTCCTGGACACCTCCGTGGCCAACGTGGCCCTCAAGCACATCCAGGGCAGCCTCTCGGCCGGCCAGGAAGAAGTGACCTGGGTCCTGACCTCCTACCTGGTGGCCAACGCCGTGGTCATCCCCATGAGCGGCTGGCTGGCCCGCCTCTTCGGCCGCAAGCGCTACCTCCTGGCCTCGCTGGTCATTTTCACCGTCTCCTCGCTCCTGTGCGGGACGAGCACCTCCCTGGCCCAGCTCATCGTTTTCAGGGTTGTTCAGGGGGTGGGCGGCGGCGGCCTCCAGCCCATGTCCCAGGCCATCCTGCTGGAGACTTTTCCGCCGCAGGAGAGGGGCCTGGCCATGGGTGTGTACGGCATGGGGGTGGTGGTCGGGCCCATCCTGGGCCCGCTTTTGGGAGGCTGGCTGACCGACGCCGCCTCCTGGCGCTGGATATTCTACATCAACCTGCCGATCGGCCTCATCGCTCTGTTCATGATCACGGCCAACGTCTTCGACCCGCCTTACCAGATCCTCCGGGAAAAGACCGAAAAGGTGGACTACCTGGGCCTGACCCTGCTCTGCCTGGGCATCGGCTGCCTCCAGATCATCCTGGACAAGGGCCAGCAGGAGGACTGGTTCGACTCGTCCTTCATACTCGTCCTGACCCTCATCTCGGCGGTCAGCCTGGTCATCCTGGTCTGGTGGGAGCTGAGGCACGAGAACCCGATCGTCAACCTGCGCATCTTCAAGGACCGTTCCTTTGCCGTCGGCAACACGCTCATGCTTCTCGGCTTTTTCGCCTTCTTCGGCTCGGTGGTCCTTTTGCCGCTGTACCTGCAAAACCTGATGGGCTACACCGCCTTCCTGGCCGGGCTGGTCCTGGGGCCGGGCGGGGCGGTGACCCTGCTCCTGCTGCCCCTGATCGGCCGGGCCACCGAGCGGATCGACGCCCGCGTCCTTTTGGCCGTGGGGTTGCTGGTCAACGCCTACTCCCTCTACTACATGGCCGGCTTCAACCTGGACATAAGCTTCGCCCACGGCATCTTCGGCCGGGCCCTGCAGGGCGTCGGCATGCCCTTCTTCTTCGTCTCCCTGACCTATCTGACCATGGCCTGGGTGCCCCAGGAACAGATGAACAACGCCACGGCCATCTTCAATGTCCTGCGCAACCTGGGCGGGTCTTTCGGCGTGGCCTTCGTGACCACACTCCTGGCCCGGCGCAGCCAGCTCCATCACCTGCACCTGACCGAACACCTGACCCCCTTTGATCCCGGATTCATGTTCCGGCTTGAGGAGCTCAAGCAGGGCCTGGCGGCCAAGCTGGGCGATCTGGCCGATCACACCCAGGCGGCCATGGGCATTATTTACGGCGAGTTGAACCGGCAGGCGGCGGCCCTGGCCTTTTGCGACGTCTTCCTGTACCAGGCCCTCATCTTCCTCGGCCTGGCCAGCCTGGTGGTGATTATCCAGAAAGCGCCGATGGGCCGGCGGCCGAGGCCGGGGGCGCACTGAGCCCTGGACATGGACCTTAATCAGGCTGGTCTGGGGAACGGTCAGACCCTGTCGCTGGCAGGTCTTGTACGGACCTCGGCCCGCCGGTCCTTATATAGGCACAGCCCGACTTCGCGGACGACATCCTCGACGAAGGGCGGGTTTTTGTACCAATAACCATTTTAAAAGCCGGCCTGGGGAAATCGAATAGACCTCAGCCGGGCCAAAGCAGGGCCCCAGCCTTTGATGGTCCGCATGGGCCGCTGGGTATCTTCGATTAATAACTTTTATTTATCACTCCTTGGGAAAAGGAGCCCTCGATAAAAACCGTCCCCGACTCCCTTTAGGCCCACTCGACTATAAGGAATAGGTGTTGACCGGCCAAACTAATATGGCTTATCTTCTATCCACGGATACAGGGCCTCTTTTCTTCTTCCGCCGGCAACACATCGAGAGGAAGCGCGATGACCATTGCTTTGCTAAAAGGCCAGATTATCACCGGCGACGGACGAGTCTTAAATCGAGGCGCGGTTTTAATCAAAGGCGAGCGCATCACCAAGGTGGCTGAGGCCGACATCCCCATCCCCCGCGGCGCCGAGAAGATGGATCTCAGCGGCCGCACCCTTCTGCCCGGACTGATTGACGCCCACGTCCACCTCTGTCTGGACGGCAGCCCCAACCCCCTCGAGGCGGCCAAAAGGGGCGGCGCGGCCCTGGTGGCCCTCAAGGCGGCTGGTCACGCCCGGCAGACCCTTCTGGCCGGCGTGACCAGCGTCAGGGACATGGGCGGCATGGAAGGGGTTGATCTGGCCCTCAGGGACGCCATCAACCAGAAGGTGATTCTGGGACCGCGCATGAAAGCCAGCGCCAGGCCCGTGTGCATGACCGGAGGGCACGGCTGGGAGTTCGGCCGGGAGGCCGACGGACCAGACGAAGTCAGAAAAGCGGCCCGGGAGCAGATCAGGGCCGGGGCGGACATCGTCAAGCTCATGGCCACCGGTGGGGTGATGACCCGGGGCGTGGAGCCGGGCAGCGCCCAGCTCACCGAAGAGGAGATGCGAGCCGGCATAGAGGAGGCCCACAAGGCCGGCCGCCAGACGGCCACCCACGCCCAGGGAACCGAAGGCATCTTGAACGCTCTCAAGGCCGGGATCGACAGCATCGAACACGGCTTCTTTCTGACAGAGGAAGCCATCGCCTTGATGGTCCACCGGGGCGTCGCCCTGGTGCCGACCCTGGCGGCCGTCCACTTCATCGTGGCCGAGGGGCTCGAAGCCGGCATCCCGGATTTCATCGTTGAAAAAGCCCGCCGGGTTCAAGCGGCCCACATCAAAAGCGTTCGTCTGGCCAAAGAAGCTGGCGTCAAGATCGCCATGGGCACCGACGCCGGCACGCCGTTCAACCTCCACGGCCGGAACTTGAAGGAGGTTGAGCTGATGAATCAGATCGGCTTCAGCCCAATCGAGGCCATCTCAGCCACCACCAGCGTCGCCGCTGAAATCCTCGGCTGGGGCCAAGAGTTGGGCACGATCGAGCAGGGCAAGCTGGCTGACCTGGTGGTGGTTGACGGCGACCCGCTCCAAGACTTGAGCCTGCTCAGCGAGGCGGACAAGATCAGCCTGGTCATGAAAGGAGGCGTCGTCGTCAAGGCTTAGTTGACCTTTAGTTTCATGGAGGAGGTGTTAGATGGTAGGAGCCAGAAAGCTTTTTGGTTTTAAACCCTTGCTGACGGTGATGGTCTTGGCCCTGGCTCTTGGCTTCACCCCTACTGGGGCCGTGGGCGAGATCAAGGAGATGAAGATCGGCATCGGCGTCGACGCCGACACCTTCAACCCCCAGGAACAGACCACCTCGCTCTTCTTCAACATGTGCGAGCTGCTCTACGACACCCTCTTCTGGGAGGCCCCGGACGGGACCATGGAGCCGCATCTGGCCGCGGGCTACGAGGTCTCCCCTGACGGCCTGACCTGGACCATCAAGCTGCGCCAGGGGGTCAAGTTCAGCGACGGCACGCCCTTTGACGCCAGGGTCCTGAAGCAGACCTTTGACCGGGCCCTGAACCCCAAACTGCGCGTGCCGCTCAGGTTCGCCATCGCCATGGTCAAGGAATGCGTTCTAGTTGACGACTACACCGTCGAGCTGAAGCTGAAGTATCCCTTCGCCCCGCTCTTGGGCGCCCTGTCCATGTCCCTCTCCTCGCCCATCTCGCCGGCCGCTTTGGAGAAACACGGCGAAGACGTGCGCCAGCACCCGGTCGGGGCCGGCCCGTACAAACTCAAGGAATGGGTCAAGGGCGACCGCATCGTCATGGTCCGCAACGAGAACTTCTGGGGCAAGAAGCCGACCGTGGCCCAGCTCACCTTCAAGATCGTGCCCGAGACGGCCACCCGGGAGGCCATGCTGCGGACCGGACAGGTGGACGTCTGCTACAAGCCCCTGCCGGCCAACGTGGCCTCGCTCAAGGCTGACCCGAAGATCACCGTGGAGATGCCCCTGGACACGAGGACCATCTTCATGGGCCTCAACTGCCAGAA
>CAYXRH010000117.1:0-11035 GCA_964466355.1 uncultured Thermodesulfobacteriota bacterium | reverse complement strand
GACAGGGTCTGGCCACGTCTTGTCACCTCACCATCACGGGTGACGATACAGGAGCGGCTTATAAGATCACCAACCTCAACGTCGCCAGCTTGACCAACTTTGGGGGAAGCTTCACCACCACCCAAAAGGCTCAAAACGCCATGCTCAAGGTGGACGGCTACCCCAGCGAATCCTGGATCTACATTCAGCGCTCCAGCAACCAGATCAGCGACATCATCGAAGGGGTCGAGCTGAAGCTCCACAATTCGGGCAGGGCCAAGGTCACCGTGGAGAACAATAAATCGACCATCGCCCAAGGTATCAGCGATTTCGTCGACTCGGTCGATTTCGTCTTGGAGTACATCCGCGAGGAGACCAAATACGACGAGGAAAACAACGAAGTCGGCATAATGATCGGCAACTACGCCTTTAACATTGTCTACGACAGGATCCGATCGATTCTGACCACCCCGGTGCCGGGCCTCGACGAAAACACCGACACTTACACCATGCTGGCCCAGATCGGCATCCACACCGACCCAGACAACCAAGGTCTTTTCACCATTGACGAAGTCACCCTGGATCAGGCCCTGAGCAACAATCTTGACGCCGTGGCCAAGCTATTCATCCACAACGATCTCTTCAACACCGACGGCGTGGCCAGCCTGATGAAGGAGGAAACCGATAATCTGACCGACACCATCGACGGCCCCATGAACATCCTCATCAGGAGTTACCAGGACATCATCACCAACATCGACGACAAGATCGCCCTGGAAGAGCGGCGCGTGGCTCTGGTGAAGTCGCGCCTGACCGATCAATTCAGCACCCTGGAGGCCACCTTGACCGAGCTCAACGCGCAGCAGACCGCGTTGGAGTCTCTGATAGACCAGTTGTCGAGCTAGGACGTTTGAAAGGGAAATTCAATGACAGGTTACGTTCCGGGACAATATAAAAAGACTGAGGTCGCCACCGTGGACAGCGGCCGCCTGATCATCCTCCTTTATGAGGGCGCCATCAGTTTTCTGCAGAAAGCGGCCGCGGACATGCGGCGGGAGGACTACCCTGGTCTGACCTTGAACATCAATCGGGCCATGGATATCATCGATGAACTGGACTTGTCGTTGAACCTCAGTGAAGGAGGCGAAATCGCCCAGAATTTGAGGCGCCTCTATCGGTTCATGTCCCAGCATCTCATCAAGGCCCGAGGCGAGAACAACCCGGGCATGATCGAACAGGTCATCCACATCCTAGCTCAGCTCAATGAAGCCTGGAAAGAGGCCCTGGCCACGCCCGAGGCCAACGAGGTCATCGCTCAAAAACAGGCTCCGACAAAGGCCAGCACCAGATCCCTGGTCGCCTGATTCAACCACCGACCCGGCGCCTACAAAAAGAGGCCGCTTGGATGAAGCGGCCTCTTTTCATGCTTATTTAAAAAATCCTCTATCAGGCTCGCCGTTCCAAACACAAGGCCACGTTGGGGTCCACGCCTTTGTACCCCTTTAACAGCCTTTCGCCCCGGCTGAAGCTGGCCAGTTCACGGCCGAGTCTTTCGTGCTCCCGGCCAAGTCTGTTCATCAGCCCGCGGCTTAGATTTTGGACCTTCTCGATTTTTTGGCGCACTTGGCTGGTCAGCTCGGCGGCCCGTTCTCGCTCGGCCGGAGAGAGGCCGGCCGCCAGGTTCGACCAGCCCCCTTGATCGCTCACCTTCCTCAAGATGAGCGCCGCCTGGGCCAAGACCTTTTTTCTGGCCCGAAGCGCCCGGGCAAGCTCATCCTTGTCCTGCTCCGGCGCGGCCAGGCCTGAGATCACCTTGGTGAGCCGAATCGCCTCTTGGTAGTGGCTGTTGAGCTGATCTAGAGTCTTGAGCACGGTTTTAATTGGCCACTTTCTTGACCTGGATCAGGAGCGTTCGCCAGTCTTCCAGCAACGGCGCCAGCTCATATTCCAAAAGGTCGGCCAGCAGAATCCAGTCTTGCTCTTGTTGACGGTCAACCATTTCCGTCAGAAGACGAGTCAACTCCCTGATCTTGCTCGGGGCGCTGAGGCCGTCAATCTCCAGATGGGCCAAGGGAACGCTCACCGCTTCGAGGCTGCAGCCAAGAAAAGCAAAAAAGTCCTGCAGGGCCTGCAAGAAGAGCAGGTATTGCTCGTTGGCCTCGGCCTCGTCCCCGATCCGAAATTCCTCGGCCACCTTGCGAGCCGCTTCGGTCATTGTTTCGAGGTGGTCCGGGCCGGTGTTCAGCAAGACCTGGGCCAGATGGGTCGTGGGGGCGGTGATCACGTCCAAGCGTCCGATCTCTCCCCTGGCCACAGAGGTGGCCGTGCCCGGCGTCTCCTCGCTGTAAGTGGCGCCATTGACCCTGACTTCGGTGATGGCGCGGTCCTCGGCCAAGTGAGCGGTCATGATCTCACCCAAGAGCTCCTCCAAATTACGGCCGTCCAGACTCACCTCGTCCAAACGCCGCGCATCCAGGTAGACTTCCATAGCGCCCTTCCCTTCTTGCTTGGATTCCGTAACGAACCATCATGATGCAATCTGTGTACCAATGGCTTGGCGGGTTCGACCTTGTCGGCACCAATCAATGTTCAAGGCGTTAAGGCAATCATAATCCACACCGCGCCTCCCTGAGCCGAAGGCGCGGACGTCTATCGTCTGGAACGGGCGGGGCAAATATTGCCCAGCGCCGCCATTGTTTTTCAACCAGGCCAGTAGCTCAACGCGGCCGACTCCTTGAGATGGTCTTGGAGCGAAGCGTCACCCGGAGCCAGATCAGCCGCCCTTTGCCAGAACATCCGCGCAAAAGCCGGCTGGCCGTGGCGATCCAGAAGCTCGGCCAGGGCGATGGCGATGTCGAGTCTGTGTGGAGCCAGTTTTAAAGCGTGATAAAGGTGTTCCAAGCCGTCCCAGAAAGCCACGGGCAGTTGGCGGCGGTTGAAGCCAGGCGTCAGCCCCCGGCCGGCGCGATCCAAAATACGCCCCCAGGTCAAATGAAAGTCAGCCTGGCCTGGCCTGAAGCCTTCCCGGGCCAGGGTCTCCGGGAAATCTTCAAACACCTTGGCCCTTCGCGCCGCTCGCTCCAAAGAGGCCCTGGCCTCGTCGCGCCGGCCGGCGTCAGTGAGGATCAAACCCCGGATCAAGGCCGCGTCAAAGGTTTGCTCTCTGACCTCGAGCATCGCCGCCGCCGCATCTTCGAGGCGGCCTTGGGCGCGCAAGGCCAAGCCCAGGCCCAGGCGAGCCTCATCTGGGTCGAGGCCGCGTTCGAGGGCCTGCTTGAACAAGAGACGGGCTCTCATTAATCGCCGGCCGCCGTCGTGGTGCGGCCAGCGAAGACCCAAAAGCAAGTAGGTCCAGGCCAGGCCCAACAATCTTTTCCTCTGTACTTCAAACCTCAGGGCGCCTTGCCTTTCCATATTCGCCACAGCTTCAAGAAGGGATTCAACTCTGGCGGCGATGGTGTGCTTGGCCAAGACCTCGCTTTGGGCCGCTTGGGCCATCCTTTTCCGGGCGGTTTTGTCAGGCAGATACCTCTCCGCCTGAATAAAAAGATCCTGCGGGCCAAAGGTGACGAGGTGCTCGCCGGGTCGAAACAGATCCCGCAACCCATTGTCGTTGTCTTCAGTGAAAAGACAGCCTCCAGCGGCCATGACCTCGAGCATCCTGGTGGTCACGCCGGGAAAGAGGTTTTCATTCAGCGACAGGCGAGCCTGGCGGTAGAGCGAGGAAGACTTTTGAGGATCTATCCAACCAGGGCCCCGTTGGCCGGCGAGGAGGACGCGGTAACGACTTTGGAGGAGCCTTATGAGGTTGGAGCGCTTGGGTCTGACCTTTGGCTCCAGGGTGCCCACAAAAACGAAGTCACAGGCTTCATCCTCTTCCGGCCCCTGGTAGAGTGCCGGGTCCACGGCCACGGGCAGCCACAGAGCTTCTCTGTCGAGCTGCCGAGACATGTTTTCGGCCGCGTCTTTTTGATCGCAGAGAACCAAGTCAAACGAGGCGGCCAGATGGCGCTGCCAATAGAAATTGATCGGAGAGTCCACGGCATAATAAATTTTGGGCAAAAGACAGCGCTCCAGGCCCCAGGGCATGAGGCGGCGGCCCAAGTCGTCGGTCAGAAGCAAGGCATCCGGAGGCGGGTCCAAGCCGGCGATGAGGCGGCTGAGCTCTGTCCGCTCAGGATCAGCGACCAGATCGCAGCCTCGGTCCAGGCCGGCATGCACCACCTCCACCCCGGCTCTGATGAGCCAGGGCTTGAAGTAATCGTGACCCAGCAGCAGAAGCTTCACTGTCCGGCCCAGACCCTGAATTCCACTTGAAGGCCTTGGGCCAACTCAGCCAAAAATTTAAGATTCAAGCTCATTTCGCTTCGAATGAAAGCCTGAGCCTGCTCCTCTTTTGGCGGCCGACCGAGCAGGTGAGCCAGATATTCAGCGGGGCCAGGCGAAAGTTTGATCGCCGCCATGACATCTCTCAAGGCCGTTGCTTCGTCCTCGACCAGGGCCAGCAGGCGCGCCGCCTCCCGCCGCAATCGGGCCAGATTGCGTCGGATGATGTCCCCGTCCCTTCTAAATCCGGCCAGAGCCTGAACGATCGCCTCCGCGCCTTCGAATCGCCTTTCAGGGAGTCCAGAGATGGTCTCGGCCAGGGCGCGGTGCGGAAAGCCGCTAATTTTCGCCCCGCCCTCGGTGGCGTTTATCAGCTTTAGCCAAGGATTGGCCTGAGATAGATGACGAGCCGCTTCCTCGTACCACGAGATGTAGCTCACTTGCTGGCTGGCGGCCCAGACCCGATTCTCCACGTTTCCAGCCACAGGGATCAACTGGCTGGCGTCAAACGTCCAGTTCACCTCTTTGGTGCCCTGGGCGTAGAATCGCCCCGGCGCGTACGAGAGATCCTGCCCGACGAGGATGATCGGGTTGCAGCCCCAGAGCACGGCCAGGGTGAAAGCGGCCGATGTCTCGTGGCCGCCGTCAGGCACGGCCGGCCAGCCGCCGGCCAGATCAGCGATCCACGGCCGGGGATGAAAGACGAGGTTTTTTCGCGCCGCCAGGGCGAACTGGGCTGGGTTTGAAATCGATGACGCGGCCAGGCAAACCGAACCCAAGGCTAATTCCCCGGCCAGAGTCTCTGACTTGTCCTCGGCGTCCAGAGTGACCACCACGTCTGGCTTCACGCCTTCGGCCACCAGCCGCTTGAAGGCCGTGTCCGCGGCCAGGACGGCCACCTTATCCTGACCTTGCGCCAGAAGGCCAATATTTTTATCCAAAGAAGGGCCGGCGGCCACGACCACGGCGGGTAAGCCGGACAGGCAGTTCAAAGCGGCGCTGGCTTCGGCCAGGGCCAACAGTTTTTTAAAGTTGGCCGCCAGGTTGGCCAACCAGCTCTTCTGGCGGGCGGCGATGGTCTTGAGGTTTGTCGCCCGGCGCAGCTTGAGGCGGGCGGCGGCCTCCCTTAATTCATCCGCCTCCTGGGGTAGCAGACGGGCGTAGGCCGGCAAAATCAAAACCGCCATTTCCAACCAAGCCGGCCCGTAGACCAGCTTCCGGCCCACGATGTCGATCAAGGCCTCCAGGGAATCGACGATCGTTATTGAATCGTCATCCTTGAGGGCTGAAGGCCTCTCTTGGCTGAAGAGATCCTTCACCGCGGGCCACGGCTCCCAGACCACCACCTTGCACTCAGGCCTCAGCTCTTTGAGGGCCAGCAAATGATAGCCCAAGCCCAGCCCCATCACCGCCGCCAAGCCCGTGGCTGGGTTGACCTCCTGGTCAATTCTTTTCCGGGCCTGTTTCAGGGGATGCCCAGGACCGTGAACCGAAAGGCCGTTGAGATCCAGGAGCCGGACTCCGTCAGGTCCGTCTTGAATGCTGATTTCAATGGACTTCAAAGGTTTAGCCATTCACTGAGATCGCGCCGTTTAACATATCACCGGCCCCAGAGGCGGGTCAAGGCAGGCCGCAGGTTGTTTTTTTCATCAAGTTCCTCTGGCCGCGAACCGATAAAGATGTTGACGACCGGGGCGGCAGCGACGCCGCCCAAAAGAAAGAGCAGGCCAGGCATGGGAAGGAGGTGAAGGCAACCCCAAAAAAGCCTGAGTCTGAAATGACGTTCTCTTCAAGGATGAAGAGAAACCATCTCAAGGAGGATCAAAATGGGACTTATTGTTAACCACAACTTGATGGCCCTCAACGCGGCCAACAACCTGACCACGACCTATTCCCGGTTATCCCGGTCCGTGACGCGCTTGTCTTCGGGCCTCAGGATCGCCGCCTCGCGCGACGACGCCGCCGGCTTGGCCGTGCGCGAGCTGATGCGGTCGGACATCAGGGTTCTCAACCAGGGCGTGCGCAACGCCCAGGACGCCATCAACATGCTCATGACCGCTGACGGCGCCATGAGCGTCATCGACGAGAAGCTGATCCGTATGAAGGAGCTGGCTGAGCAGTCGGCCACCGGCACCTACACCGACGCCCAGCGGACCATCATGAACAACGAGTTCGAGGCCATGGCCGACGAAATCACCCGAATCGCCGAGGCCACTGACTTCAACGGCATCACGCTCCTAAACGGCGCCCTGTCCGCCACGGGCATGAAGATCCACTTCGGCACCGGCAATGAGTCGCAAGAGGACTACTACTACGTCTCTCTGTCCGACGTCACGGCCACTGGTCTGGGTCTGGGCGCGGCGGCTTACGAATACCTGGACGGTCAGTACAACTTCTCCTCTCAGACCAGCGCCATCGGCGGCAGCGACGGCTTCTTCGGCTACTACTATGACTTTGACGACGGCGCGGACAAGGACCTCTCCGAAATCGGCGCTCTCTTCCTGGTCCAGTCAGGCCAGAGCCTCCAGGACGTCCGGGATCTGGTCAACCAGGGCACCGCGGCCCGGGCCCGTCTGAACTTCAACGAAAACGTCTCCAACGGCGACCGCATCTACATCGGCGGCCTGAAGTTCCAGTTCATCACCGCGGCGGCCGCGGCCAGCGCCGGGTGCATCGCCGTGTCCATGGGCGCCAACACCACCCTGGCCAACTCCGCGGCCATCGGACTGCTGATCAACGTCATCAACGGCCTCGGCGGGGCCAACGTCTGGGCCGTTGACTCTGGCTCCAACGCCATGTACCTCTTCGCCAAGCAGGCCGGGTTGGGCGGCAACGACATCACCGTGGCCACTTCCGCGGCTGGTCAGGCCATGAGCATCACCCTGAACGGCACCAGCATCTCGGGCGTGGCCAACTCGGCCAGCCTGACCAGCGGCGGCCTGTCGTGGGTGACGGCGAGCGTGATCACCGGCACCAGCGGAGCCAACACGGTCTACAACCTCCGCCTGGCCGGCGTTGACCAGCAGAGCGGCGGCGGCAGCGGCGCCGTTGTCCACCGCGTCCTGGCCGTTGACTTTGGCGCCGGCGATGACACCGGCTTCGACGTCGCGGGCACGGTGTGGGTCACCACTGGCGGCAAGGTCGGCCTTGACGGCGAAACCACCAACTGGTCACGGGACTACGGCACCGCCTACGCGGTGAGCATCAGCACCCAGTCGGCGGCCCAGGCGGCCTTGCTCTATCTGGACACGGCCATCAACACCAAGGACGGCGCCCGAGCGGTGGCCGGTTACACCGCCAACCGGCTCCAGAACACGGTCACCGCTTTGACCATTCAGGCCGAAAACCTCCAGGCCTCAGAGGCGGCCATCTCTGACGCTGACGTGGCCCAGGAGATGACCGAGTTCACCCGGAACCTGATTCTGGCCCAGTCCGGCGTGGCCATGTTGGCCCAGGCCAACTCCATCGCCAACCTGGCCCTCCAGCTTCTGGGCGTCTAGTTCCGGACTAGCTAACCTTCAGCCGGGGCGGGGGAAACCCCGCCCCTCTTTTTTGGTCAGGCCATTTTTCAATTTAGATTCTTGAAAAAGGCCATCCAGGCCTTTTTCAATCACGCTTTTAAAAAAGCGTGGTTTTATTAAGGGCTCTCAAATCGCTCGGTATTTTGAACCTCGCGATTTGGCGGGCCGTCCCTGGCCCGCTCTTGAGAGTGTTAAAAAACACTCTCAATTAAACACCTGCCCCTTGCGGCTTCGAAAATGAGACTGGATTGACAACGCCTCTTAAGGGCAGTAGGAGAAGTAAGAGTTTAAACTGTATCGGGTCTTGTTGATCATTCAGGGGAATGGAACCCTTCATGAGCTTCAGCATCTTGTTCGCGGACAGGTTCTCCTTTGACGAATCCGGGATATTTGGCCGCGCCTTTGCAAATCGAAGGATCCTGCAGGCCATTTTAGCCTGTGAGACCATAGACCAGGCCCTGGTGATCGGAGACCTCTCCCCTTTCACCTCCCTGCCGCCGGATTTAGCCGGCAAGCTCGTCCCCTTGAACAAAGCCGCGGAGGTGAACAAGGTCTTCGCCTCCAGTGTGGCGGCGGTTTTCTGCTCTGATTTCGCCACCAGCTATCCGGAGTGGATCTTCTACCGCAACCAAACGCGAAGCCGCGCCCCGGTCTTTGGCCTGACCCACAGCCTCAGCTATCAGCGATTCAGCGCCGCCATCTGCCGCATTCTTTTGGCCGGCGCGGCCAAAGAAGACGCCGTGCTTTGCACCTCCACCTCGGCCAAGACGGTCATGGCGCGGCTCTTGACCTTGATGGAAAGCAGGCTCCTTGAGCCCGGAGAAAGGCCCGACCTCTGTCTTTTTCCTCTGCCCCTGCCGCCTGAGGTCACGGAAACGCCGCCCAGTCAAAAGCCGGACCAGCCTTTCCAGGCCCTCTATCTCGGCCGCATCGACTGGCAGACCAAGGCTGATCTTCTGCCGCTGGCCGCGGTCATCGAAAAGCTTTCCCCGCTTTACCGTTTCGTCATCGCCGGCGGAGACGAAAACCAGAGTTACCGCGACTTGGTCCGCGGCGTCTTGAGCCGCAAGGGGGCCGTGGTCTTGGGCCAGATCGACGAGAAAAAAAAGGGCGAACTTTTAAAAGCGAGCCACATTTTGATCTCACCGGTGGACAACTTTCAAGAGACCTTTGGCCTGAACCTCATTGAGGCCATGGCCGCGGGATGCGTTCCGGTGGCGACTGACTTTGACGGTTACCGGGACATCGTCAAGGACGGCCAGACCGGCTTTCTCCTGCCGACCCTGGCTGCTCCTTTGCCTGAAAAGATGCGCCTCATGCAGGGCCTCGTCAGCGAGGATGTCTACCACGGCTGGTGGGCCGCCGCTGTGGCCTGGCGGCCCGAGGACATGGTCGATCGCTTGGCTTTGCTAGCCGAGGACCGCGGCTTGTGGCGAAGAATGAGCCGCGCCGCCGTGGAGCAGAGCCGTCATTTTCAAAGTCGGGAATGCACCCGCCGGGTGGAGGCCTTGCTACAAAGAAGGCTTGCCAAAACGCCCTCTGAAGCGACCTACCCTTTTTGTTGGCGCCACCAGGACATCTTTTTTGAGCATCCGACGAGGTGGTGGGCGGGCCAGAAAATGGCCTTGACTGAAAAGGGCCGCCAATACCTGAGGCAGCCGTGGCCCATCCCCCAACTGGCGCTGCTCTCCGGGTTTTTTGACCCCGAAGACGTGCGCCGCCTCCTGGCCTCAATCCAAAACAATCAAAGCCCTGAGGGGATGCTTGGACAAGAGGATAAGGCTCTCCTGCGATCCGTGGCCCTGAAAAACGAGCTGCTTGAGTTAGAATAAACTTAAATTACTTTCACCATTCTACGATTGATTCGATGATTTCCATAAAGCGTCGGCTGGCCTTTTCCTGGGAGAACCTCTGGCTGTTCGCCTCGGCCGCGGGGCTCAATTCGTCGTAACTGGCCTCCACTCTGGCCAGGCCGTCGAGCCACGCCTCGGGATTCTTGAAATCCTTGACCAGCACCCCTCCCTCTCCGAGAGCCTCGGGTATGCCCCCCACCTGACTGGCCAGAACCGGGATGCCGTTGACCTGGGCTTCGACGATGACCCGGCCAAAGGCCTCGTCCCACTGCGAGGGGACGATCAAAACGTGCGTCTTTTCGTAAACGCATCTCATGTCCACTTGTTTTTCCAGATAGGTCACGTTGGGCATTTTTTTGATCAGGCGCAGTATCTCCACGGGCGTGGCCCACCCCTCCACGACGAGGAATTGTCGCCGCGGCAAAGCCAAGGCCATTTGAAGAAAAGCAAGGACGCCCTTGACCTTCACCGGATTTATCATGGTCATGTATTGATGGGAGTTCTGGGAGACGCGATACCGCTCCAAGTCCACCGCTGGGTAGAGCAGCTCGCAGCGCACCCTGTGCTCACGGCGGAGCCGGTCGCGGAAAAACTTTGAATTGGCGAGCACGAGGGGCAGACGGCCGGGATTTTGAAAGAGAGACAGCTCCAAGCCGTTCTGGGCGTAAAAAATTGGGTGGACCCCTCGCCGCTCGGCAATCTCGAAGAGCTGAGGAGAGAGTTCGGCCTGAAACAACAAGAAATCGAAGCCGCCTCGGGCGAGGTTCTTCTCTACGTGATCCAGAAAAAATTCCGCCGCGGCCAGGGAGATGGGGTAGCCCAGTCGGTACCTGGCCACAACCTCAGAGAAGCATTGATACTTCTTGCCCGAACGTGTCGTGATCTCCAGGTTCTTGACCTCCAATTCCAGATCGCAATCAAGCTGCCTCAAGGCTTCATTCAGGGCCGGGATGTCTTTGGTGCTGATCAGCCCAAAAGCCTCTGCCCGGCAGCCGTCTCGGCTGAGCCCGGCAAGAAGATCGTGGGCGATGGTTTCGCCCCCTCCTTGGCCGATGGGAAAGAGGCTCTTGCCTGAAGCAAAGGCCAGATGTTCAGGCCTCATGCTCTGCTCCAGCAGGCCTGGTGGATTGGGGGTGATGGATTTTTTGTCTCCCCAAGAGCTGCGGCTTCATCTTCTCCCCGTCAGATGATCCACCAGGGCGTGGTAGTAAGCTGGCCACAGCCTCAGGGACGGCTGGTGCGCGGCCAGGCCGCGGTCTGGGGCGAGGTTGAGGGCTTGGAGTCTCAATACTGTCTCGGCCGGCTCGCAGCCGACGATGAAATGAAGCCTCTCGTCGCCGGCGACCTGTTTCAATC
>CAYXRH010000116.1:0-11060 GCA_964466355.1 uncultured Thermodesulfobacteriota bacterium | reverse complement strand
CGCCCTCGCCCGTCTGCCGCGCCATGCCGAACCGGCCGGTCTTTATCTCGGCCTCGACCTCTTCTGAGGTCCGGCCGATCAAGGCCATCTCAGCGTCATGGATCAGGCTGGCGCCGTTGGTGGCCAGGCCGCTTATGAGCCCTCGTCGGATCAGATCAATGATCAGGGGCGAGAGTCCGACCTTGATCGGATGGGCGCCCATGCCCAGAATGACCGGCCGGCCGGCCTTGGCGGCCGCGGTCAGGGCCTCGACCACGGCCCGGAAATCACGGCCCGCCAGGATGTCCGGCAGCCCATCCAAAAAATCGGACAGGGCCCCACCGGGCGACCAGGGCCGTCCCATGGCCCTCAGATCCACCTTGGACGCCCGCTCGCTCAGCTCATAAGTCTGGATCTTGGAGAGATCTATTTTTTCAGTCTTGTTCACGGTTCTGTCCGGGCTGGATGAACAAAAGATTATCCACTAGCTCCATGAGCAAGTGAATGACCATCAGGTGCACCTCCTGGATGTGGGCCGTCTCCTCGGCGGGCACGACGAGGGCCAATTCCGCCTCCTGGGCCAGGGGGCCGCCGCCGTGGCCGGTCAGGGCCACGGTCACCAGGCCCCGTCGACGGGCCTCCTTGACGGCTTCGATCACGTTGGCTGACTGACCCGAGGTGGAGATGCCCAGGGCGATGTCTCCGCTCCGCCCCAAGGCCTTTATCTGCTTGACAAAAACATCATCAAACGAATAATCGTTGGCCACCGAGGTCAGGACGGAGGCGTCCGTGGTCAGGGCCAAGGCGGGCAAGGGCGGCCTTTCGATGCGAAAACGATTGACGCCTTCGGCGGCCAGGTGCTGAGCCTCGGCCGCTGAGCCGCCGTTGCCAAAAATGAGAAGCTTTTGTCCTTGCTGAAACGCCGTGGCGATGAGACGGGCGGCGGCGATGACGTCTTCGCCGTGGAGATTCAGAAACCGGCTTTGGACGTCGGCGCTTTGACGAAACCAACTCACGACCAAGTCAATCATTCGGCGCGTCCCTGTTTTCACTCCCCAATGTACTAAAGGGCTTGACTTTTGTTTCAGGCCGTTCCTAATATACTGATGGTTATCCTGTCAATGCAATAGCTCGCCGGCAAAGCCTGCGAGGCGCGGGTGAGAGCTTGCGAAGCGAAACGGTAATCATCATTTTATAGCAACCACGAAAAAAGGGGGAGTCTCATGACCAAAGCGGAGCTGGTGGCCAACGTCGCCAAGCAGGCCAAACTGACCAAGGCCGACGCCGAGCGGGCGGTGAACGCTTTCTTGGCGGGCGTGACTAAGGAGTTGAAAAAGTCCGGCAAATTGACCTTGACCGGTTTCGGCACCTTTTCCGTCGCCAAGCGAAAGGCCAGAAAAGGCCGCAACCCCCAAACCGGCGAAACCATTCAGATCAAGGCGGGCAAAACCGTCAGATTCAAGGCTGGCAAAGCCCTCAAGGAGGCCATTTAGGCTCTAACCCTTTTTAGGCGTTAACTTTTTTAAAAACGATGAAAGGGCCGCCACGCCGGATTTTCCGGAGAGCGACCCTTTCATCGTTCACGGCGAAACAAAGCCGAGAGAGGCGAAGCTGACCGCGCCGCGGCCTTGCTCGTCCCGCCAGATGTCGTAGCCGAGGAGCCGGCCTCGGCTCGGGGGCAGGATTTTCAGCGCGGCGTAGATGGGCGCCAGACCGCAGATGTTGCGTTGATCCCGTTCGGCGGCCACGCGGCCAAAAAAGCCTTCGGCGTCCCGGGCCAGGGCCTGGTCCAAAAGAGTCATGTCGTCTCGCCTGATGGTCACCAGATCAGGCTTTGAAACCAGTTCCTTATGTCCGAACTGCGGTCCGAGGTGGGCCAGATCGGCCCCGACGACGACGAGGGCTTCCTCCTGCCGCGTTATCTGACCCAGAAGACCTAAAAACTCGACCGCGCCTTGATCGTCAACCGGCGAAGGGCCCCCCTGGGCGGCCTCGGCCAATCCGCCGCACAGAATGGGCAGGATCCTCACCTCAGGGTCGATGAGGTGCTGGAGGAAAATGACCTGAAACTCGAGGCTGTGCTCTTTTAGATGAACCAGGATGTCCTTTTGGTATCGCCCCTGAGCCGCGTTCCTCAGACGTCCGGCCGCCTCGGCGTCGGTGTGGGCCCGGCCCAGGGGCGTGGCAAAGTCCTTGTCGCAGACGACGAACCGCTCCGCCGTGGGCACGTGGGCCGTGCCTAAAAGGACGTGAAGGCGATCCCGACGGGAGGACAGAGCCTGGTAGGCCGCGGCGTAGACCGCCGCTCCCCGAGAGAAATCAATGTGCGGGGCGATGAGCGCCCTCATCCCGGCCAAGGGCCCGGCCGGGGCCAAGGCCAGAATGCCATCCAGGGTTTTCTTGAGCTCCTCGGCCTCCAGGGGGTAGCTCAAGCCGGCGTGGCTGGCCGGCCTGGTCTCGGCCGCCTCGAAATCCGCCCGGGCCCCGGCCAGGGCGTCTTGAAAACGGGAGCTGTTCAAAAGAAAGTGCTCGTCAAGCTGCTCGATGACCATCTCGATCTCCTCGGAGAAGACCAGTTCCCCGAGATGACGTTGACAGGCCACCTGGATGTCGCGGACGGTCTTGACGCCGTCCAACTGGGTCATGATCAGGTAGGCTTTCAGGGGCAGCATGGCCGGTTTGGGGCACAGGCCCAGGGGGTCCTGGACCAGAATCAGGGTCCGACCCTCGACCTTGACCGGTTGGGCGTTCAAGGCCCTCATCGCCGGCGGCACGTAATCCGACATTCAAACCTCACAATCTTGCACCTCGGAGCCGATATGATAAAATAAAAGCTTCATGAAAGCCTCTCTGAGCGAAATTAAATGTTATCAGGTTCTCGGCTTGTCGCCAGGAGCGAGCCTCAAACAGGTCAAAAAGGCCTTTCGCCGCCGCGCCCTGGCCCTTCATCCTGATTTGAACCCAGACAATCCCCTGGCTGAAGAAGACTTCAAGCGGGTCAGCCTGGCCTATGTCCTCATCGTCTCTGGCGGCCCCTTTGCCGAGCCTCCCCAAGAGGACCAGAGTGCCGTGTCTGAAAGAGGGGTTTCAATCGGGCATCTGGCTCAGATGTTTTGCTTTTTCATCATACAGCCGGAGCACGATTGGCTTTTGGGCCAACTAGAGGCCGACTTCGCCCGCCTCGGCCTCAGGTTTGACCGCCCCTTTTTAGCCACTCTCTTTGCTCCTGACCGCACCTTCACCGGGCGGGTCAGGCTCCACCGCCCCCTGGCCTCTCCCCAGCCCCACTGGCCTCTTAAGGCCCAACAGCCGTCGTTGTGGGCCGCTTTGTCGGAGCGGGCCGCCTCGTGGACCGAGACCCTGGTCCCTGAGCGACTTTGAACCTGAGACTGTTGCGAAACTGCCCTTTTGTCTCGATTACGGCGTTGCTCGGTTTTCTCGAATGCTCACATATTACCATCATATGCTGCGCTTCTCCAAAACCTCGCGCCTGGTCCTCGAACCAAAATGTGGCTTCGCCACAGTCTCAACCTAGTCGCCTTCCTCGGCTCCTCGATTCTTGATTCGAGCCAGGTCGTTCAAGATGCCCTGATCCTGGGGCGCCGCCTCCGCCGCTTCGGACAAAGCGGCCTCGGCCTCGGAAAGGCGATTCAATTCGGCCAGGGCCAGGCCCAAGCCGCGCAGCAGATCGGGGCTGCGCTCTCCCTTGGAAAGAGCGGTCTGGAACTGGCCCAGGGCCTCCTCGGGGTGCTCATTTATTAAAAGGGCCCAACCGAGGCGGCCCCGATAAAGGCTGTTGTCCGGCTCCAGCTCGACCGATTGGCGAGCCATGGACAGAGCGATCTCCTTATCGTTCTCCTGGTCCAGATAGAGGCGACCCAGCCAGGAGAGCGAGGCGGCGTCTTGGGGATTGGTCTTGACCGCCTTTTTGAATCGAGCCATGGCCTCTTCCCGGCGGCCGCCGCGGGCCAGGGCCTCTCCGAGCCAGCGATTGATGACCGGCCGCTTTTCATCGGCTTGAGCCGCCTGGCTGAACCACTCCACGGCCCGGTTGGCTTCGCCCTGGTCCAGGTGGAGCTGTCCGAGGGCGAAAAGCACGGCAAAGTCGTTTTGGTTCAAATTCTTGGCCTTCATCAAGGCTGCCTTGGCCTGCTCTTGGTCTCCCAGACCCCGCCTGACCAGGCCCAGATTGTACCAGCCCATGAAATCCTCGGGAGCCAGGGTGGAGGCCCGCTCAAAAAGCTCGGCCGCCTCCTCCAAACGACCCATCTGGCCGCGACACACACCCAGGGAGTTGATGACGTTTACGTTGTCCGGATCAACGGCCAGGGCCTTTTCGTACTCCTGGCTCGCGCCCTCGACGTCCCCCCGGTGGTAGAGTCTGTCTCCGGAGACGTTCAAGGAGACGGCGTTGAACAGAATCACCGGTTCAGCCTCGGGGAAAGAGGCGTGATCCAAGGCCTTGAGAGCCCGATCCACCGCTTCTGATGGGGGCGCGCCGGCAAAGGGATGGACGGCCACGCCGATGGAGAGCGTCTGCTCCAACCGCCCCAGGGCCTGGCGGCGCAGCTCCTGGCCGAGGGCCACGGCCCGCTCGCCGTCCGCGCCGGTGATTAAAAAGGCCAGAGCCTCCACTCCGGCCCGGCACACCGCCGCTGGCTTGAGAATTTTTTGACCCAACTCGGCCAACCGAATCAGCACTCGATCCGTTTCTTTTTGGCCCAACAGAGCCCGTTGGCTGATCAACTCATTGACCCTCACCACCAGCACGGCCAAGGGGCGGCCGCCCTCGGCCAAACGCTCCGCCAGCGGGGCCAGGGAGCGGGGCCCGGGCAGTCCGGTGGCCTGATCGACCAGGACTTTGATCTCCTGGCCGGCGATGTTCATGATCCGCTCGTCCGCGGCGCGCGGTTTGAGACGACCCGTCTCTTCGGCCAGGGCCAGGCGATCGCCCACCTGAACCGGAAACCGAGGGTCCTCCAAGGCGGTTATCTCGGCCGTGGCGCCGTCCTGATTGACGGACAGAACCATCAACTCGGCCTTGTACACGGCCGAGCCGCGCTGGGAGGGGTGAGCGACGTAATAGCGCGCGCCCTCTTCCACCCCGACCCCTCGTCCGAGACTGAGCACGACCCGCCCCAAGGGCAAGACTTCTTCCACCCGACCGCAGCGCCGCTTCACCTCGGCCAGGGACAGAAAATGGCCCGGCCCCAGGGCCGTGGCTTCGGCCAAAGCCCGGCCGGCCCTCTCCTCCAGCTCCCGGGCCAACTCCTCGGCCGCCTCCTCCCCTTCCAGGGCCCACGGCCCGGGCAGGTCCTCGGGAAAGGCAGCCACCCCCCCGACCAGGGAGAGCTTGATCGAATCAAAGTTGGGCGCGCTGAGAGGCTCGAGGCGCTGAGCCCACCTGGCCAGATTGGCGGCCGCCTCTTCGGCTGACAGGCCTGGCTCCAGCCAGCCGAAGAGCGTTTCGGAGAGCCGGGCCGGGCAGCTCTCCTGTCCGGCGGCCTGAAGAATGAAACGGGAGGCGTGGCGGACGATGCGGCGCAGGAAGCGGTGGCCGTAAAACTCAACCATGGGCTCGACGTCCAAGATCCTGACCAGAATCAAAGCCACCTGGGGTTTTGTATCAGCGTCTTCACTCACCTCCAACCGGGGCGGAGCCGAGCTCATCTGAGCCGCCGCGGCGGTGAGGAGGCGGCCGAGCTCGGCCAGCAATTTCTGCCGGTTGAACAGCCCGGTCATGGGGTCCAGAACCAGGGCCTGGGTCAGGTTGAATTTGGTCAGGGTCTGCTCGGCGATGCGGCCCAGAAAAGGACCGAGGCGGCTGAGACGGTCCAGCCTCTTGACGCCGTCCAAGCGGGCCACGGCCCGGACATCCTGCTCCGCGACCAGGGGGAGGAAAATTCGCTGGCGGTCAAAGTCCCACACCGGCCGGGCGGTGATGAAGGCCTGGGTGGCCGGCGCCTCGCCCGTCGAATCAGGCCAGAGCACGGTCAGTTCTTCGTGCTAGATCAAGCCCGCGAGATCCTGCTCCAACATCCGGCCCAGCCAGGCCAGATCAATCGAGGAAAGGGCCGGCGGCTTCTTCATGACGTCAGGCCTCCGCGAGGATGTCTTGGACCGCTTCGACGATCACTTCAACGTCCTCGGGCAGAATGGTCCGCGGGTCAAGGAGAAACCAATCCTGCTCGATGCGACCGATGATCGGCACCGGACGCCGTCTCAGGGCCTCCTCCACCCGGGCGGAGGACCAGCCCCTGATCCGCAGGCCGACCAAACGCGTCGGCAGTTCCTGGAGCGGCAAGGCTCCGCCGCCCACCTGGGAAGAGCCCTTGATGAGGCCAAGCTCCACCATCGGCCCTCCGACGGCGGCCAGCTTTTTTTTCAGGCGCGCCGCCCTGGTCCTCAAGACTTTGGGGGACAGGCCCAGCATTCTGAGGGTTGGAATCTCCTGCATCGCCTCGGGTTCGTCCCGGTAGAGGCGCAGCGTCGCCTCCAGGGCGGCCAGGGTCATCTTGTCGATGCGGACCGCCCGGTTGAGCGGGTTTTGCTGGATGTCGGCTATGATCTCCGCCCGGCCCAGAATGATGCCGGCCTGGGGCCCGCCGAGCATCTTGTCTCCGGAGAAGGTGACCAGGTCCGCCCCTGCCTTGAGGGACTCGGCCACGGTGGGCTCCTTGTCCAGGCCGTGGCCGGACAAGTCGATCAGACAGCCTGACCCGAGATCCTCCATGACCGGCAAGTTGTGGGCCCGGGCCAGTTGGACCATCTCGGCCAGAGGAACCACCTTTTGAAAACCGACCATGGCGAAGTTGGACTGATGAACCTTCAGCAGCAGGGCCGTGCGTTCGCTCAGGGCGGCCCGATAGTCGCTCAGGTGGGTCTTGTTGGTCGCGCCGACCTCGACCAGGATCGCCCCGGAGCGGGCCATGATCTCCGGCATGCGGAACGAGCCGCCGATCTCGACCAGTTGGCCCCGGGAGACGATGACCTCCCGGCCCAGAGCCAGGGTGTTCAGGCAAAGCAGGACCGCGGCGGCGTTGTTGTTGACCACGACCGCCTCTTCGGCTTCGGTGAGCTCCTTGAGCAGATCGACGACGTGAGAGTATCGGGTGCCGCGGCGGCCTTTCTCAAGATCAAACTCGAGATTGGTGTAAGTCCGGGAGAAATCCTGGACGGCCTTGAGGGCGCTCGGGGCCAGGAGGGAGCGGCCCAGGTTGGTGTGGATGACCACGCCGGTGGCGTTGACCACCCGCCGGAAATTCGGCCGTGACAGCTCCGCCACCGCCTTTTTGACCCTCCCGGCCAGGGCCTCCAGATGCAAATCGGGCCGGCCGCCGGCCAGAACCTCGGCCCGGGCCTCCTCAAGCGTCTGGCGCACGGCCATCTTGACCACACTCCGCCAAGACCCCAGGGCGGCGATTGGTTCAAAGCGCAACACCACGTCCACGGCGGGCAGGGCCCGCAACAGATCGCCTCGCTCTGCCATGGCCTCCTCATCCTTCCGGCCGCGCCCCCGAAGCGGCTCCGGCCGCGATCCCCTCCCTGGCCATTGAAGAGACCAGCCCGGTCAACGCTGAAGCTTCAGGATGGTTATACCTCCAATGACCGACCCTGGGCAACCCGCCGCTGGAATTAAGTGGCCAACGGCGCGCTCGTCTGTTAAGTTCAAAAGAGAGGGGGTCATGTTCGGTCTCAGCCCTTGGGAACTTATTCTCATTCTGGCGGTGGCTTTCTTGTTCTTTGGCGCCAAGAAGCTGCCCGAAATCGGACGGGCCTTAGGCCAGGCCAAGAAGGAATTCACCGCAGCCAAGAAGCGGGCCCAGAGCGAGGCCAAGGAGCCCGCGGACGACCAAGACGGCCTCCCAGAAGTCCTCAAGGATCAACTCTTCTCCCGTCTGCCTGGCGTCGGTAAAATAAACCGCCTCAAAAAGACCATCCACAAGGCCGACAAAGTGGCCAAGATGTTTGACGGTCAATCAAAACCCAAGTCATGAGAAACGGTTTCCAGGCCTTCTCTCCGGGCCGATCTCGGCCTCGGGCTTGAATCGCCATCCTCGAAATATTTCTTGAGGCTTCCGTCTGGTCCCCACCCTCGTCGACCTGGCCCAGGCCCCCAAAGGATGACGCGCATTGAGGCGCTTGACGTCGTCTATATTGAGACTGTGGCGAAACCACATTTTGGTTCGAGGACCAGGCGTGAGGTTTTCGAGAAGCGCAGCATATGATGGTCATACGTGAGCATTCGAGAAAACCAATGAACGCCGTAATCGGGACAAAAGGGCCGTTTCGCTACAGTCTCATGTCGCTCGGGGGCGAACTGAGAGGCTCAATGAAAGGCCGGCCTTCGCGGCCGCCGGTTCAAGCCTTGATCAAGACCCTGGCCTAGGAGAGAATTCAGAGCGCTTCGCCTGGGCGATCGACTCCTCATCCTTGAGGGCCTCCCAGACGCGGTCCATTTCAGCCGCATCCGCCTCAGCCAACTCCTGGCCCCGTCGCCTGAACTCGTCCTCCATGGCCTTGAAGCGGCGTTCGAATTTGCGGTTGGCCGCCTGGATCAAGTCTTCGGCCTTGAAGCCGAGGTGCCGGGCCAGGTTGGCCAAGGAGAAGA
This sequence comes from uncultured Thermodesulfobacteriota bacterium, assembly GCA_964466355.1. GTDB lineage: Bacteria > Desulfobacterota > Desulfarculia > CAYXRH01. The sequence goes on along the minus strand of CAYXRH010000116.1, from coordinate 2,470 downwards.
GCAGGTCGCCCAATTCCTCGGCCACGGCTCTTTGTCTCGAGGAGGACTCCTCGCCGAGGGCGGCCTTCAGCTCCCTCGTCTCCTCCTCGACCTTGTCCAGGACCGCCGCCGGGCCGGGCCAATCAAACCTTGCCCCGGCCGCCCGTTGGGAGAGGCGATGGGCCCGCATGAGGCCGGGCAGGGCCCGGGGCACCGCGTCGAGGAGAGAGCGAGGGGAGGCGCCCTTCTCCACCTGCTTCAGCTTCTCCCAGTTGGCCCTGACCTCCTCGGCCGTGCCGAGCTTGGGGCCCCCAAAGACGTGGGGGTGACGGCGGATCATCTTTTCAGCAACGCAAGCCACGGCCTCGTCAAAGGAGAATCGGCCCTCGGCGGCGAAAAGATGACACAGGAAGACCAACTGGAAGAGGACGTCGCCCACCTCCTCGCACACCGCCGCGGGGTCAGCCCCGGCCACGGCCTCCAAAACCTCATAGGCTTCTTCGACGAGATAGGAGGCCAGGCTGACCGCTGTCTGGCGCTGGTCCCAGGGGCAGCCGCCGGGTCCAGTCAAGCGGATCACCAGATCCTGGAGAGCCTTGATCGAAGGGCTCACTCGACAGACTCTTTGAGGGAGCGGAGCTTCTGCTCGATCATCTTCTTTTTCTCAGAGACCTCTTCGCTCTCCAGCTTCTTGGAGAGTCGATCCACCCCCTCCTGGACCGCCTTGAGAGCGTAGGGGGCCAAGTGGGATTTGGCGATCAACGGATTGGTCGGCCCGAGGAGGTAGGCTAAAAATCCGACCGCCAGAATAATCAATATGGCCGCCTTGGCCGCGCCGAGGACCAGCCCGAGCAGCCTGTCCAGTCCGCTCAGGGGGCTGTTGGTCAGAAGACGGGACAACCCGGCGCTGATGAGCTTGAAAATCACCAGCGAGGCCAAAAACAAAACCACGAACCCGATGAGTTCCAGGTGGGGCAGAGGGCCGAGGGCCTCCTTGAACGAGCGGGCCGCCGGAGCGTAAAAGCGCACTCCGATCCACACGGCCAAAACCAGGCTGACCAGGGCCGGAATCCCTCTCATGAGCCCGAGATAGTAACCCCTCAAGGTCACGGCCAGGCCCAGAATGGCGATGCCGATGTCCAGAACATTCACGGCTCAAAGACCCGAAAGCTGGGGCCAAGCTCGCCGCTCGGCTGAAAGGCCACAAGGAACGCCTCTCCTGGATATCAAAAGGCCCCGGACCAGTCAAGGCAAGTCGAGTTAGTGAGCCGCTTTGACCTCGCCGCCGGGCATCCCTCAGCCTTGTCAAGCCCGGCGCCATGTGATAGAGAGGAGAGATTGACGACGGCCTTCGTGGCGGTGAGGGTTTAATTTTGCGGCCGGCCGGAGTTTTTTCCGGTTCACTGGCCGCGGCGGATGAAAGAACGTTTCTGAAAAGGAGATGACGCGCGCGCGCGTTCCCATGGAGATCGTTGACCAGAGCTTCAGCTTTTCCACCAGCAAGGAACTCGACATCATCGACCTCACCCCGCGCCTAGCTGAAGCGATCGCCGCCAGCGGTCTGACCTCGGGCCAGGTTCTCGTCTTCGTGCCCGGCTCCACCGGGGCGGTGACCACCATCGAGTTCGAAAGCGGCGTCCTTCAAGATCTCAAGGACGCCATCGAGCGCCTGGCGCCGCGAAACATCCCCTACGCTCACGACGCTAGATGGGGCGACGGCAACGGCTACGCCCACGTTCGGGCCGCCCTGCTCGGACCTTCGCTCACCATACCTCTCATCAGCGGCCGGCTGGGATTGGGCACCTGGCAGCAGGTCGTCCTCCTCGACTTCGATAATCGCCCCAGGCAAAGAAAAATCTTGGTCCAGATCATCGGCCAATGATCGGGGGTGGGGGTGGTTCAGGCTGAACGCCAGATCTCCTTGGCGGACAACTCTTTGGCGCGCACCCTGTTCGGCCCGGCCAACAAGCATCTGCGCTCCCTGGAGAGGATCGTCGGGCCCAGGATCCACGTCCGGGGCAATCAGGTCCGCATCGTCGGAGACGAACCCCAGGTGGGCCTGGCGGCGAGGATCATCGAGGAGCTGTACGGCCTTCTGGCCGAGGGCTACCCGGTCTACGCCGAGGACGTAGAGTACGCCGCCCGCATCCTGAGCCACGACGGAAACGCGGTCCTGAAGGACATCTTCCTGGACACGGTCTACATCTCCAGCAAGAAGAGGACCATAACCCCCAAATCGGTCGGTCAAAAGGATTACATCGAGGCCATCCGCCGCTTCGACATTGTCTTCGGCATCGGTCCGGCCGGCACGGGCAAGACCTATCTGGCCATGGCCATGGCTGTGGCCGCCTTGAGCGCCGGGCAGGTGCGGCGCATCATCCTCGCTCGTCCGGCCGTGGAGGCCGGCGAGAGGCTCGGTTTTCTTCCAGGCGACCTCTACGAGAAGGTCAACCCTTACAAATGATTGATAATAAATGCAAAAGCCTGAACA
>CAYXRH010000115.1:0-11101 GCA_964466355.1 uncultured Thermodesulfobacteriota bacterium | reverse complement strand
CCCGGGCGGCGGTGCCCTGATTGACGAGGGTCTGGATTTGGTCCAGGGTCATGGAGGAGGTTATCTGGTACACGCCGACGATGTCTCCGTCCTCAGGCGTGGCGCCGTCGTAGTCGCCGTCGTGGTCATAGTAAAAGCTCAGGTAGCCGCTGTAGTTGAGGGCTTGGTCCCGGGCGGTCTCGACCTGGGCGGCCTGGTAGCGCCAGCGGCCGAGCCCGCTGGAGGTGGCGGACACTCGGGCGTGGCCGTGGTAATAGGTTCCTGACGAAGAGACGACGCCGCAGTAAGAGGTGGAGTTGTTCTGGTCCTTTTGAGGCGTGTTGATGAAAAAGGAATCATAAAACGGCGTGGTGGTGAAGCGGTCTCCGGCAAAGATTTGGGTGTCGCCGATCCTGGTGTTGGCCAGGTTGATTATGTTTTTGATGAGGCTGTCCACCTCTTCGGCCGCGGCCTCGCGGTTGGCCTCATTGAAGGTGCCGGTGGCCATCTCCTCGGCCAGTTCCCTGGCCCGGGCGACGATGTCCTGGCTGCTGGAAAGCGCGGTGTCCGAGCTGTTGAGCCAGATCGAGGCCATGTCGATGTTCCGGTTGTACTGAGTGTAAGCGCTCAAATTTCGGCGGCGGCCCAATATGGAGACCATGGCCGTGGGGTCGTCCGAAGGCAGCTCGACCTTCAAACCAGTGCTGACCTGGCGGTTGATCTTGGCCAGATCAACATTGAATCGGCTCAAATACTGGCTCATGGCGGTGTATTGGGTTCTGAAGCTCACCCGTGAGGGCATGACCCGGCCTCCTAGATTTGCATTAGGATTTGAAGGAGTTCGTCAGCCACAGTGACCGCCCTGGCCGCGGCCTGATAGGCCCGCTGGTACTTGAGCATGTCTATAAGTTCTTCGTCCAGGTTGACGCCGCCCAGGTCGCCGATGAGTTCATTGACCTGATTGACCATGGTGGTGTTGAATTCCTCGTTGGTTGTATTGTCGTTGCTCAGCACGCCTATCTCTCCAATGATGCGCCCCAGAAAGCCGCCCAGAGTGAGGTTGCTCAATGTCTGTGAAGAGGCGCTTTGGTTTCGGGCGTAGCTCCACGCGGTCATGCTCACCTGGGTGTCGCGCAGCCCGGCGATGTCCAGGGCGTTGGTGTTGTCGCCCGGAGATATCTCGCCGCTCTTGTCATCAACCATCCCCACGGCGATGTGGTTGTGATTGCTGATGATGAAAGAGCTGACGTCTATGCTTTCGGCGTCGGCGCCCTGGAAAAACGTGTTGATCCCTATGGCGGCCAGCACGTCGGAATTGACCTCGCCGAAGGCGAAGGAGTAGCCGCTGTCAGCGTTTAAAGACAGTTTGCCTTGGGTGGTCACCGTGGCCCCGAGGCCGCTGATGTTGTTCAGGGCTCCGGCCAGATCGTTCATGGTCGTCTGGGTGGTGACGTCAATGCGGTGACTGATGACGTTCCCGTTGGCGTCGTAGATGTAGACCTTGAAATAGCCGTCTTGAATCAGGTCGTAGAAGTCCAAGCCGCTGGCGGTGCTGGCCAGGGCGGCGTCGGCGTCGTCCACTCCGTACGTGCCCGTGGTCTGAGTCATGGCCGTCAGGCCGACGCCCGTGGCGTGAAGTTTATTCAGCTCGGTGATGATCCCTTTGGCCAGTTCGTCCAGGTTGGCCTCAAACTGAGGAATGACCGCGTCCCGCAGCTCCAGCCAGGCGCCCATTTTCCCTCCGGAAAGCCCCGAGGTGATGGCTAAGTTGTTGCCGGACCAGATCACGTCGCTGCCGCTCATGCTCAAGGAGTATGATTCAGGACCGATGACCAGAGGCGTGCCGTTGTCGAGGATGATGTGCGCGGCGCCGTTGACATCTTCAAAATAGGAGAAGCCAACATATTCGGCCAGGTTGTTCAATAATTGGTCCCGCTGGTCCTCATAATCCGAGGCGGTCATGTCGCCGGCCGTGCCTTTACTGATCTCCTGGTTCAATTGGGCGATGGATTCGGTTAGTGAATTAATCTGACTCAGAGCCGACTCAATCTGGGAGTTGAGGTTGATCCTCAAATCGGCCATGTCTTGATCGATGTCGTGGAAGAAACGGGTCATGGTCTGTCCAGCCTCCACGACGGCTGAACGTTGGGCTGATCCATCCGGAGAGTTGGCCAAGTCATCCCAGGCATTCCAGAATTTTTCCAGCACCGCCGCCAGGCCATAGTCTTCATCTGGTGTAAACAGGTTTTCGATGCGCTCCAACAAGGGTCGGCGGGTGGAATAGTCATAAAGGTTCGCCGTTCGCTCCTGCAGATTCGCGTTCAGGTTTTTATCTCTCAGGCTTACGATCTGGGAGACGGTCACTCCGGTGCCCAGGTCTCCCCCTGGAATGCGCAAGGGCGGCTGCTGCGTGGCCAAGACGAGCTTGCGGCGCATGTAACCGGGCGTGTCCGCGTTGGCGATGTTGTTGGCCACCACGTTCAGGCCGATTCCAAAGGCATTCAGACCGCTGGCCCCGATGTCTAATATGGTGCCGATGCCCAAGCTACACCTCTCTTTGAACGCGGCTCAAGTGGGGGTCTTTGGGCGGCGGCAGGTGACCGGGCGGCGCGTAGGTCGCTTGGGGATCGGAGCTGACTATCTCGGCGATGACCTCCTCCATGGACAACAGGCTCTCTTCGATTAAAAGCCGGTTGGCGGCGTTGCGAAACTCGACCTCTTGAGCCTTGGCCCGGAAGCGAAGATAATGCTGGGCCAGCTCTCCCCGAGGGCCTATGGGCAGGAGCGGCAGCAACTGGGCCACCGAATCCACGGCCTGGGTGCGCATGGCGGCGGCCACCTCATTGGTCATTTCTTTGACCTGATCTCTCTTTTCTCTGAGCTCGCGCGCGAGGAGGTCCTTTTGAGCCGCAATTTCATGAATGCGTTCGTATTCGAGATGAATGAGGGCCTGTCTTTCGTCGCTGATGAGCGGCAGCAAGCCGGCGCAAAGCCGATCCATCTCCTGAATGAGGAGAATCAGGGCCCTGAGTTTGGCGTCCATGTAAACCTCCTAACCTCTCTCCTGATCCTGGCCGGCGGTGGAGACATCCTTGAGCCAGGCCAGGGGGTCAAAGGAGTGGCCGTCCTTGCGAACCTCGAAATGGAGATGGGGGCCGGTGGACAGCCCCGTCTGACCGACCTGGGCGATGGTCTGCCCCTGTTTGATCTCCTGACCGGATTTGACCAGGTTTTCTTGATTGTGGCCGTAAAGGGTGGACACTCCGTGGCCGTGGTCGATTTCAACCACGTATCCATAGCCTTCCCGCCAGCCGGCGAAGACCACCCGGCCCGCGGCGACGGCCTTGATCGGCGTGCCCGGCTCAGCGGCGATGTCGACGCCGTGGTGCATGCGCACCCCGCCCAGGATCGGATGCTCACGCATGCCGTAAGGGCTCGATATCTCACCCGAGACAGGCATGATCAGATCTTCTTGGCCGCGGCTCTCAATCGAGCTCCTCCCTCCCCCGTAGGCTTCGACGGTCAGATCGCGGCGCGCCGGCTCGGTCTGGCCCTCGGAAAGCCCGAGCAATTGACGATAGATCATCTCACCCAGACCGATGCCGCCGGCCCGGCCGGCCTCCTCGGCCAGAGCCTGATCAAACATGTCGCGCCAGACTTTCTCCCCGAAGCCGCCCTTTAAAAAGCTAGTCTCGGCCACGGTCCGGCGCATGCCCTTTAAAAGATATTGCATCAACAGGCTCTCAAACTGAGCGCAGGCCTCTTTGAGAGCCGCCTTGTCGATGGAGCCCTTGGAGCTTTGAGGCGGTGCCAGCGTTGTTTTAAGGGCCGGATCAATCATTTCAGGATCCCGCTCAAATAATCTCAAGCTTGGCCTTCAGGGCCCCGGCGGCCTTGAGAGCCTGGAGAATGGCGATCAAATCCCTGGGCGTGGCGCCGATGGCGTTGAGGGCGTTGACCAAGCTGTTGATGGTCACGCCTGGCTGAAGGAGCATGAGCTTGCGCTCCTGCTCGCCGACCACGATCTCGGTCTCGGGCACGACGACCGTCTCGCCTTCGGCAAAAGGCAGCGGCTGCGAGACCTCGGCCCTTTCCCGGACCATGACCGACAGGGTGCCGTGGGCCACGGCCACGGGCGACAGCCTCACCTGAGCGCCCATGACCACGGTGCCGTTGCGCTCGTCCACCACCACCTTGGCCACCACGTCGGGCTGAATCTCCAGCTCCTCGATCTGGGCCATGAGACCGACGACGTTGCCTGTGAAATTGGCCGGCACGGTGAGCTGAATGGAACCAGGGTCCAGAGCCTGAGCGTAGCTGTCGCCTAAGTTTTGGTTGATCGCCTCGACCATGCGCTTGATGGTGATGAAATCAGGTTGCTCGAGGCTGATCTTGATTTGATTCAGCTCATTGATGCTGTACTCCACCTCCCGCTCCACGGTGGCCCCGCGAGGGATGCGCCCCACCGTGGGGTGACCTTTGGCCACCGTGGCCGCGGCGCCGGTGACCTGAAATCCGCCCACTAAAAGCGAACCCTGGGCCAGGCCGTAAATCTGCTTGTCCACGCCCAAAAGCGGAGTCAAAAGCAGGGTGCCGCCCGCCAGGGAGGTGGCGTCGCCCAGGGAAGAGACCAAAACGTCCATCCTGGAGCCGACTCGGGCAAAGGGGGGCAGCTCAGCCGTGACCACCACCGCGGCCACATTCTTGACCTGCAGATTGGCCTGGTCAATGTGCACGCCGAGGCGCTCGAGCATGTTGACCACGGACTGAACGGTGAAGCGGGTGCCGGCTTTGTCGCCGGTGCCGTTGAGACCGATCACCAGACCGTAGCCGATCAGTTGATTGGTCCTCACCCCCTCCACCAGGGCCACGTCCTTGATCCGAGCCGCCTCGAGCGGCGATCCAGTCAAAAGCCAGACCAGGGCCCAAGATATCATAAAAAACTTTAATGTTTTGTTTCCATTTTCCATCAATCAGCCTTTTTTTGCTCTAAAAGGGCCACACGTAATCCAGCACGCGCACCAGCCAGCCAGGCCGCTGCTTGTCTGACACCGGACCGGTGCCGCTGTAGGTGATCTTGGCCTCGGCCACGTGGGTGGACAGGACCACGTTGCTCGGCGATATGTCGCTCGAACGGATGATCCCTTCCATGGTGATGGTCTGGTGTTCAAAGTTGACCTGGACCAGCCGCGAGCCCTTGATATAAAGATTCCCTGAGGGGAGCACCTGAACCACGCGGCAGGCGATGGAGGCGCTCATGGTGTCCTCGCGATCGGTCAGGCCCGTTCCCTTGAACTTGTTGTCCAGCTTGGCCTTGAGAATGGAGGCCGGATCCCGGGAGTTGGTCGCGGGCACGAAGCCCTTGGCGGTCCACTTCCAGCCCAGGGCGGCGTCTATGCTGGCGTCTATTTCAGAGGACCGGTCGGATTGCGTGTTGGCCTCTTTTTTGGCTGAGGCGTTCTCGACGATGGCCACGGTGACGATGTCGCCCACCTGTCGGGCCCGAAGGTCGTCGTAGAGGCGCAGATGTCTCTCCGGGGACCATATGGCGCCGGCGTACTGGGATTGATTCGGCGTCATGTACGAAACTGGCGCCGCCTCGACAGGGCCGGCTTGGACTGGAGGGGCCTTTGTGGTGGTGCAGCCGCTGCTCAAGGCGGCCGCGATCATGCCCACCAGGCACGCGAACAGCATTCTCATCTAAATCTCCTAAAAGAAGACCTCCACAGTCTGGGCGTCTTTCAAGCGACCGATGACTTCGCGCTGGGTGGCCAGGTTGCGCACCCGCACCTGGTCTCCTCGAGCCGCCTGACGATCCTGGATGACTCCGGGCGCCGAGACCGTGAGCCGGCCTTTCTGAGCCACTAAAGTGACTTTGTCTCCGCGTTGGACCAGCGGCGGTTGATCCAAAAGATCCTCGGTCATCGTCTGCCCGGCCCTGAGCCCTCTCGTTAATCTGAAGCCAACCACTTCCGCGGGGTCATTGATCAGCCGCGCCGGTTTGCGGCGCAGCTCCACCAGGGCCAGCTTCACGTCCGAGGGCTCCAATACGTGGTGCCGAGGCAAAGGCCGGGCCGCGACCACGCTCTGGTCAAAGAACCTGACCAGACCGCTCACGTGCACGCTCGCCGCCTCCTGCCCCTCGACCTGGAAATTCATCTTGATCGCCACCCGGCCAGGCATCTTTAATGAAGCCGGGGCCACGGTTTCGATTTCGAGACGGCCGGTCGGCAGAACGATCTCGCCCGGAGCGCTGATCTGATCGATGAGAACCCTGTCAGGCCTCCAGGGCAGCCTGTCCATCACCACCCGACGGAACAAGGCCTCAATCCTCTCTGGGGTGATTTTCTGGGTCGCCCCTTCAACGACGACCTCTCCGGGAATCCGAGCCTGGATTTGATCCGTGAGACTGGCCGAGGTCAGCACCTTCCTGATGGCTTCGGCCCGAAGAGTCTTGGTCTGGCCCGGAGAAGGGGCTTCGTCGACCACCAAACCCCTGAGGCGCTCCTCCAAGGCTGGCGAGGCGTCGTGGATGGACTCGAGGATTTGACCGAGCTTAATCTCAGGGCCGGGCACCACGACCCTGTCTTTAAATGTGAGGGAGACGTAACCGCCCCGGGCCTCAGCGGCCAAAAGGCAGACCAAGAGAATTAAAGGCATCAGGATTAATTTCGGGCGGGCGAACAAGACCATCAGCCTTCCTCTCATCGTTTCACGTTGTTGGCGATCTGGAGCATCGAGTCCGCGGTCTGGATGGCCTTGGAGTTGGTCTCGTAGGCCCGCTGGGCCGTGATCATGGCCACCATCTCCTCGACCACGCTGACGTTGGACATCTCCAAAAAACCCTGGGCCAAGGTGCCCAGACCGTTGTTGCCCGGAGTGCCGGAGGTGGGGTCGCCTGAGGAAGGCGTGGCCCTGAAAAGGTTGCGACCGATGGCCTCCATGCCGGCCGGGTTGGTGAAGTCATACAGCTCGAGCTGAACCGAGCCCAACTCGGTGCCGTCCTGACCAAAGGCGGCCAGGTTTCCGTTCTGGTCCACTGAGATGGACACGGTTCCGGCGGGCACGGTGAACTCTGGCTGGAGCTTGTTACCCAGGGGGTCGACTATGGCGCCGTCCTTGTCCAGCTTGAAGGAACCAGCCCGGGTGTAGACCTCCTCATTGTTGTAAAGAACCTTGAAAAAGCCGCGACCCTCGATGGCGATGTCGAGCTGGTTGCCGGTCTCGGTGTAGGCGCCCTGGCTGAACAACTTTTCGATGTCCACGGTTCGAACGCCGAGCCCGACTTGAACTGATGTCGGAATCTCGGTGCCGGCCGCGGTCTGGGCCCCGGCCGGACGCAGGGTCTGGTACATCAAATCCTGAAAATCCGGGCGGCCCTTTTTGAAACCATTGGTGTTGACGTTGGCCAGGTTATTGGAAATGACGTCCAGATTGAGCTGCTGAGCCATCATTCCGGTGGCTGAAGTCCAAAGAGAACGCATCATGGCTCTTGTCCCTCCTCGATCACCTCAGCCGGCCGACCTGGTTGACCGCTTTGGTGTCGATCTCGTGAAAAGACTGGATCGCTTTGATGTAACTCTCAAAGGATCGATAGGCGTCAATCATGTCCACCATCTCAGAAACCACATGAACGTTGGCCATCTCCAGATGATCTTGGAGGACCTCGGTCTCCAGGGCCTGAACCTCTTCGGGTTGTCCCGCTCCAGCCCACACCACCAGGCTGCCGCCTTGGTTCTGGAGATAGGTCTTGTCCTTTAGGTCAACCAGGGCCAGAGTGGCGATCTGTTCTTGGCCGCGCATGATGCCGCCGCGGCTGTTGATGGTGATGGGTTCGCTCGTCTCCTCGCCCAGGTTGATCGGCCCGCCGTCGCCCAGAACCGGGTGACCCTCAGCGGTGAGAAGGTTGCCGGCCCGGTCGATGTGAAAACTGCCGTCCCGGGTGTAGGCCACCCCGGTGGGCGTTTGAACCTTTATGTAGCCCGGTCCCTTTAAGGCCACGTCGAGGTCCCGGTCGGTCTGACGGATCGGCCCCTGAGCCTGGTCCGCCTTCACGATTTCGATGAGGTAGTCCTCAAAAGTGGTCCGGTCCTTTTTGAACCCCGGGGTGGAGGCGTTGGCCATGTTGGAGGAGATTATGTCCATCCTCTGGGCCTGGCCCATGGCACCTCTGACGGCGTAGAAATAACCGACGTACACTCACTGCCTCCTGATCTCGATTTCGACTTTCTGGTTTTGCAACGGCTGTGCCAGACTTGAGGTTTGAATAAAGTAATGTTTCATTTTTAACTCAGAGCGGTCTTGTATTTTATACCTTTTATATCAATTACTTATTGATTAACATCTCCTTAACTTCTCCTCGGCCTGAACATCCAGCCGGCCAGAAGCAAGACAGTTGGTCTTGGAATGATGATGTCATGGAAAAAAATGCCGAGAAGGCCGAAATTGAGACTGTGGTGAAGCCACATTTTGGTTCGAGGACCAGGCGCGAGGTTTTCGAAAAGCGCAGCATATAATGGTCATGTGTGAGCATTCGAGAAAACCAACGAACGCCGTAATCGGGGCAAAAGGGCAGTTTCGCCACAGTCTCAAATTATGTAGCGCCGAGTGTGCCTCCAACCTGGCCGTCGGCCTTGGCTTCAAGCATTGGAGAGCTTGAGGATCACATCCACGCTGAATGGAGAGTGTTGAAGAACATTCTCCATTGGCGCGCCGAGAAATCTGAATTTGTGGATTCAGGTCTAAGGGCGTTGTCGAGGGAAGCGGCATCTGTTTTTTTAAGGCAGCCGCGCCGGATGATGTTCTTCAGCCAAGCCAATGAAAGCAAATCAGGATGAGGCGTGATAAGCGAGGACTCTTTATTGATCCTGAAAACGGCAAAAAGTGCCGGTCAAATCAACGGCGAATCAGCCGCCCTGGTCGGACGGCCAGTCGTGCCAGTCGTTGCGGCGGGGGTGAGTAAAGGCCGGTTCTGGTTCACCCTGGCTCGTGACTCACCGCCCGGCGTGGAGGCTCAAAATGACCTCCACTTCTCCCCGGGGCAGACGCATCTGGGTGGCGATCTGGGCGGCGCTGCGGCCCTGACGAAAGAGCCTCAAGACCTGCGCTTCCTTGTCTGAAGGGCCTGGCGGGTTTGGGTTGGCCTTAAAGGCGGCCAGGGGGGATGATTCTTCAGCCTGGGCCAGGAGTCTCTTCATCTCTTTGGTCTTAGCCTCCAGCTCCTGGACCAGCTCCCGAACCAGAGCCCTCTTTTGGTTGAGGTTCTCTTCAAATCGGGCGGCCAGCTCCTCAGAGGCGGCCAGAAACTCTTCTGTGTTTTTATAGAGCCGGCGTCCGTGCGGCCCTTCGGGGCCGCGGCGCAGCCACAAAACAAGCAGGGCCAGGCAAACGAAAAGGCCGATATCTAAAGCGATCTGGATCAAGGCAAAGGTGTTGAACTCAGCCAAAGCCTGCTCCTTAAACAACTACATCGATAAACCGGCCCGCATTCTGGCCCGCGGACTCCATCTCCTCTGGTCGGGGCTCTTGTTCAGCTTCTGGTTGGCCCTTTTTGGGCCGCCGACGCCGGCAGCCCCCTTCCTTTTCCGACTCGCCCCTTGGCTCCACCCGTCCGTAGTCCTTGGATTCGGGCCGGCGAACGGTGCGCCGATCCTGCTCAGCCAACTCCTCCGCGGCCTGGACCCCCTGCTGGGCGGCCACCTCGGGTCTGATCTCCTCGGGCTGAACAACCTTCTCCGCCGTGGTGGAGTGCATGATCTGTCCCGGCAAACTGGTCAGTTCGGGCATGACACACCTAAAGTATCAAAAAATCAGGGAAATAGACTCCCTTGATCGGCTGATTCTCCAGTTTTCGGTTCAACTCCGCCTTGATGGCCTCCTGGAGGGCCCGTCGATCTTTCTTTTCCTTAAAACGGTCTTGTCCTTTTTCCAAGAGCACCTGGTAGACTATCTCCCGCACCTCGGTTTGCTTTCCCTCTACTCCCATTTTATACGTTTCCGAGACCAAGGCCAGGTGAACCGAAACCCTGAGCACTGTCCGCAAGGGATCGTTGAGCGGCACCAGAAAATAGTCCAAGGCCACCCCGGGCACTCCTGGCTGAGGAGCCTCGGCCATCTCGGCCGCTTGCTTTTCCAGAGCTTCAGGCGGTTTGGGAGCCCACCAGGTGAAATAGCCGACCACGACCACCAAACCAGACAGAATCAACCCCGCGCCACCCAAGACCACGGGCCAGAACCAGCGGGGCCGCCCCGAAGGGGGCTTGAGGGCCTTTCGCTCGAATTCGGCCGGCGCCGGCCCTTCGGAGACACCCAGATCGGTCAGGAGATCGTCTGGGCCCTCCAGGTCCAGACCGGCCGTGTCCAGCTCGACCTTCTGGGTGGTCATCCGGCGGGCTTCGGCGTCGACGGCCTGACGGTCGATCCCCAGCTCCTGGAATATGCTGTCTTCTTCATCGCCTGGCATTGACGTTGATTCCTCTGGCTCAGCCATGCTAAGCCAACTCTTTGAAATACTGCCTCAATTTGGCCCGGAGTTTCATCATTGACTTGGCGTGGACCTGGCAAATGCGCGATTCAGTGTAACTGAGAACGTGACCGATCTCCTTCATGGTCAGCTCATCATAATAATAGAGCGAAATGACGAGCTGCTCCTTTTCGCTCAGGCGCTCGATGGCCTGGGCGATGACGCGCTTGACTTCATCTTTATCCAAAAGCTCGGCCGGGTTCTCCCGGGGGTCTTGGAGTGAGTTCTCGCCCAGCGTGCCCGGCACAAAATGGGACAAACCCTCTTGGCTTTGAATCAATGAGAAGAGGCCCACCGCGGCCGTCTCTCGGACCAGGTCATGGTACTCCGCCACGCTGAGGCCCAAGCGCGCGGCCACCTCTTCGTCGTCCGGCTCGCGGCCCAAATCGTTGGCCAATTCCCACAAAACGCTCTCGATGTGCTGGGACTTGCGGCGGATGGAGCGCGGCACCCAGTCCAAGGCCCTCAGTTCGTCAAAAATGGCCCCCCGGATGCGATATTCGGCGTACGTCTTGAACTGGGCGTTGCGGCTGGGATCGTACTTGTCCACCGCGTCGATGAGCCCCAGCACTCCGGCACTGACGAGGTCATCCATGGACA
>CAYXRH010000114.1:0-11146 GCA_964466355.1 uncultured Thermodesulfobacteriota bacterium | reverse complement strand
ATCACCCAGCAAGTGGACGGCCTCAAGGCCATGGTTGACGAATTCTCCTCCTTCGCTCGCATGCCGGCCATCAACCTCGCCTTGGGAGACGTGAACCAGATCATCACCGAAATCTTGACGCTTTACCGGGAGGCCCACAAAACCATCACCTTTGATCTGGTGCCCAAAAACCCGCCGCCGCCGTTCTACTTCGACCAGGATCAGATCAAGCGAGTCCTCATCAATCTCCTGGACAACGCCGTGAGCGCCTTGAGCGGCCGGCCGGACGGGCGGATAACCATCAGGACCAACTACCTCGAGGAGCTCAAAACGGCCCGCATCGAAGTCGCTGACGACGGCCCCGGCATTAAAACAGAGGACAAGGAGCGACTCTTTGAGCCCTACTTCTCCACCAAACGCCAAGGCACCGGTTTGGGTCTGGCCATCGTGCACACCATCATCCAGGATCACAACGGCTACATCCGCGTTCAGGACAACGCGCCCAGGGGAACCAAATTCACCATCGAATTGCCGGTGGGCCGCTGGACGGACAAGCTGGAGGTGAAGGAGCATGGCCCGAACAATCCTGGTGGTTGACGACGAGCCGACCATCCTTTCGACCCTCGAAGGGGTCTTGGGGGACGAGGGCTTTGGAGTGATCACCGCCATCGACGGCCCCAAGGCCCTGGCCGAGGTCGAAGAGAGCCCGCCGGATCTGGTCCTCTTGGACATCTGGCTGCCCAACCTCGACGGCCTGGCCGTCTTGGAGAGGCTCAAGGACGAGTATCCTTATCTGCCGGTGGTCATGATGTCCGGGGCGGGCACCATCGAGACGGCGGTCAAGGCGACCAAGCTGGGGGCCTTTGACTACATCGAGAAGCCGCTCTCCTACGAGAAGCTGCTGGTGACGATCAACAACGCTCTCTCCTTCGGCCGCCTGGCCGAAGAGAACGTTCTGCTGCGCCATAAGGCGGCCCGTCCGCCCAACCTGACCGGCCGCTCCAAAGCCGTGGAGGAGATCCGACGCCAGATCGAACTCGTCGCCCCGACCACGGCCTCGGTCCTGATCACCGGCGAGAACGGCACCGGCAAGGAGGTCGTGGCCCACGTCATCCATCTGCGCTCGACCAGGACGGCCAGGCCCATGATTGAGGTCAACTGCGCCGCCATCCCCGACGAACTCATCGAATCCGAGCTCTTCGGCCACGAGAAGGGAGCCTTCACCGGAGCCACGGAGCGCAAACGAGGCAAGTTCGATCTGGCCCACAAGGGGACGCTCTTCCTGGACGAAATCGCCGACATGTCGTTGAAGACCCAGGCCAAGATCCTGCGCATCCTCCAGGAGCACAAGTTCGAGCGGGTCGGCGGCAGCCGGACGATCTCGGTGGACACCCGGGTCATCGCCGCCACCAACCGCGACCTGCCCCAGGAGATCAACAAGGGCGCCTTCCGCGAGGACCTCTATTACCGCCTCAACGTCATCCCCATCCACCTCCCTCCCCTGCGCGAACGGCCCGAGGACGTGGTGGATCTGGCCGAGGAATTTTTGGAGGAGTTCGCCCTTCTGACCAAACAGGAGCGCAAACGACTCGCCCCCGAGGCCATGGACGCCCTGGTGAGGCACTCTTGGCCGGGCAACGTGCGCGAGCTGAAAAACCTCATCGAGCGCCTGTTCATCCTCTCCCCCAAGACGCAGATCGAGATCAGCGATCTGCCCGAACCATTCTGCGCCGCCAAGCGAGGCCCGGAGATTGCGGAGGCCGCGGCCCAGCCCACCCTGAGGGAGGCCCGGGCGGCCTTTGAGAAGCGCTTCATCGTCGAACAACTGGCCAGGCACCGGGGCAACGTCTCGGCCACGGCCGAATCCCTGGGCCTCGAGCGGAGCCACCTCTACAAAAAGATGAACGCCCTGAACATCAAGGCGCGCGACGCCGCGGAGGAGTGAACTCAAGTTCGCCGGAGGGCATGGACGAGTTGAACCTCAAATTCTTGAAGGCGATCTTTGAGGCCGTCGGCGGCGAGATGGGCCCCCAGGCCTCCATGTACGACGTGGGTCGGAGCCTGGGCCTGGCCAAGGAGAAGGCCCGCCAGATCGGCGAGGACCTCATCGGCGCGGGGCTCTTGGAAATCAGGACCCTGAGCGGCGCAGTGAGCCTGACCGAGGCCGGGTTGGCGGCGGTTAAACAAGCCGTGGCCGAGGACGTTGAGGCGGCGGCATCTTTTTGGGGCGAGGGGCTCATCTTGGCCGAGGCGGCCCGCCCGGCGGTGAGGGGACTGATTCAAGACCTTCAAGAAGGTCTGGCAAGCATGAAGCTGGAGGGCCAAGCCGTGGGTCAGCTCGTGGCCGACCTGGCCACCCTCTCGGCCCAGCTTCTCTCGCCCCGGCCCAAGACGGCCATTGTCAAGGCCGCGCTGGAGTCGGTCCAGGAAGCGTTGGCGGCCGCCGCTCCGCCCCTGGCCGGGGAGCTGAAAAGACGGGTGGCGGAGATGCTCGGCTGAGGCGGCCGCCCTTGGAGTAACGTCAGGCAGTTGCGAGAGACAACGCCAGGGCTCATGTCCCCCTTCCCTCACGTCGGCACCTCGGGCTGGACCTACGACGACTGGTCCGGGCCTTTTTATCCGCCCGGGGTCAAGGGCGTCCAGCGCCTGGAATACTACGCCCAGCGCTTCGACGCCGTGGAGATAAACGCCACCTTTTACCGCACCCCGAGTGAAAAGGTCATTGACTCCTGGAACCGCCGGCTTCCGCCCGACTTTCATCTGGTCGTCAAGGGCCCCCGGAGGGTGACTCACTTCAAAAAACTGATCGACTTCGAAGAGCCGTTGCAGCTCTTCCTCGACCGCGTCCTGGTTTTAAAGACCCTCAAGGTCGTCCTCTGGCAGCTGCCGCCCTCTTTGCACCGGGATCTCGACCGCCTGAAGGCCTTTCTTGAAGCCCTGCCCCGAGACGTCCGCCACGCCGTGGAGTTTCGGCACCCCAGCTGGTGGAATCAGGAAACGGCCGCCCTCTTGGCCGAGGACGAGGCTTGTTTCGTGATCTTGAGCCACCCCAGGCTGCCGGCCGAAATCATCCCCACGACCGACTTCCTCTACCTCCGCTTCCACGGCCTCGGCCGGCGGCTCTATCAATACGACTATTCATTTGAGGAATTGAGAACATGGGCCGAGGGCCTGGCCCCTCATCTGGCCGGGAGAGATCTTTACGCCTTTTTCAACAACGACTTCGCCGCCCACGCCCCTAAAAACGCCGCCCTTTTCAAAGAGCTTTTAGCCGGCTTGGCGAGTAAAACAACTACTTGGCCAGCCTCAAGGCTGCCTTGAACTCCGCGGTGTCGGCCCGCTTCAGAAGCTCGTAGATGACCATCTCCGTGGAGGAGACGACCACCCCAGCCTGGCGCATTCTCTCCACAGCGACGCGCCGGTCGCGGCGGGAGCGGGAGGACACGGCGTCGCTGACGACGTGGACGGCGTAATCCTTGAGGCCGCTCAGGGCGGTCTGGGCCACGCAGATGTGGGCCTCGAGGCCGATGATGAGCAGCGCCTTGGGCTTGAGACGGCCTAATGCGGCCGTGAACCCGGGGCAGGCGAAGCTGTCAAAGACGGCCTTGGACACGGGCTCCACGGCCGGCAGCTCCGCGGCCATCTCGGGCACGGTGGGCCCCAGTTTGATCTGCTCGGTCACCACCGCGGGCAGGTCGATGATCCGGGCGAACTTGAGCAGCTTGAGGGCGTTGGCCGCCATCGCCTCCTTGTCGGCCACGACCCTCAAGAGCTTTTCCTGGATGTCTATGACCACCAGGGCGCAGTCTTCACGTTCGAGCAGCGACGGGGCCGAGGAATAAGAGGACACGGCTTCCCTTCTTATTTTAAACGCCTTCAGGGGGCGAGCCGCCAAAGGGGCTCACTTCAAAAAAAGCTGGTGATACTCATCCATGACCAGATGCCTGGTCAGAAGCCGAGAGAGGAGTTCAAAGATGTCTTTTAACTCCTCGTCGGAGAGTCGGGGGATGAGAGCCTTCAGCAGGGCGTCGTCGCTGAATTTCTGGAGGTAAACTTTGATCGTGGCCTCGTCGGTCGGCCGATCGAAGCCGAAGCCGACCGGGCCGCGGTAGTCTTCGACGAAATCGTGGCGATGCTTGGGAATGGCGCTCCTCCTTGGGCCTCAGCCTCGGTTGGTCATCTGTCTGGCCCTCGAATCGAACTGGCGGGCGATGCTCCGCTCCAGTTGGCGGCCGAGAAGACGGCGCTTGTTTTTCAACTCGACCCGCACCCGCCGCCACAGTTGATCCAACTCCTGTGGGCGGTCGATCTTGTTCACCCGAGAGGCGATCTCCTCCTCGAGCCGCCGCCTCAGTTGCTCCTTTCTGAGCTCAAAGGCGTTGTTGATCCGCTCCAGTTGCATGGCGCTGAAATTGTAGGCCGCCGGCCGGTCAATCAGCTCCTGATACACCGCCGACAGCTCCTCGAGGGTCTGTTGATCGAGGAGACGGGCCGCGGCCTCTTGAGCCAGCTCGGCGATTATCTCGGCCAGGCGATCCTCGAAGATCCGCTCCAAGGCGACTTCATAGACGTGGGTGTTTTGGGGCCGGGCGCGCAGGTCGCGGAGCCGGTCGTAGAAGGCCTGGGCCAGTTCGTCGTGGTCCTTTATCCGGGCCGCCTGCCCTTTGAAGTCGTCGGGCATGAGGGGGTCGGCGAAGCCCAAGGAGACGACCCGCTCGGTGGGGTTGACGCTCAGCCGCAGGCCCCGCTCGGCGGCCGCCAGCCGCTTCACCGCCCTGGGGTCGCTCATCAGCTCTTCGAGGTCCACCTGGGACAAGGCCTCGTTGATGAACTCGTAGCGGTCCTGAATCATCTCTTCCAGCTCATGGAAGCTCACCGTCACCGGGCCGGGTTCGTCTCGGTCCATAAAATCGGCCGCCTTGAGGCCGATGACGGCGGCGGCGAGACGGTTGACCGGGTTTAAGTATTCATTCACAAACGACAGGCCCAAGAGGTCCACGGGCCGGGTCATGTCGGACAGGCGGCCGAGAAGGTATTGGCGCGCCTTCTCGGGCAGGGCCTCGAGCCCCTCCTTTTCGAGACGGACGGCCTCGAACAGGGCCCGTTCCAGATTGGCCTTGCTCAAGCCCCTCAGCCCCAAGCGCTGGTGAATGTATCCCGGCGGCTGCTTCAACTTGAAGAGAGCCACCGCCTCGTAGTTGATGAACCACAGCCCCTTGAGACGATAGAGGCGCTCCATGGCGATGACCAGGTTTTGTCCGGCCAGCCGCTCGGCCTTGCTCAAGCCGGCGTCGATGTCATTCACCAGCTCGAAAAATCCGTGGGCGGTCAGGTTGAGCGAGCCCTCCTCGACCCGGGCCACGGCGTAGGGCAGAGCCGCCCTGGTCCTCCGCCTCTTGAACAGATGCCGCCGCCAGTCGATCCGGCTCCTGATGACTCTCAGGGCCTGGCGGCGGTAGGCGAAGAGGAATTCCATCAGATCCTCGGTCAGGAATTCCTCCTGGGCCGCCGAAAGCGTAATCAGGTTGTGAACGAAGAAGAGATCAAAGAGCGCTTCGTCGTGGCCATCGACCGCCGGGCCGAGGGCCATGACCGGGGCCTCCCCCTGGACCATGCGCTTGAGCAGGTCGTGATGCTCCACTAAAAAGGCGGCCAGGGCCCTGGTCTTGGGGCCGAGGGCGTGGCGCTTGAGAATGCCCGAGGCTTTTAAAATGGCCGCCGCGCTCGAGCCCGGCCTGGCCAGGGCGCTCGCCTCGGGGTGGCGGCTGACGAGGCTGGGCAAGCGGGCCACGTCCTGAAAGGTCAGGGCCACGGCCGCGGCGCGCAGGAGGGTCGGTCTTTTTTGGAGCCGGGCGACGATTTTTGTAAGCTCACTGATCTGCTCCTCGGTGACGCCGACCCCTCCGGCGGCGTGGAGGCCGAACTCCTTGAGAGCGAGCCGGTGAAAGAGATCCTGGTCCTGAAAGGATTCGACCCATCCCGAGGTGAGGGCCTGGAGTTTTTGCGCCGAGATGAGGAAGGAGGAGAGCATGGACCGGCCCGAGAGATGGGGGCGCCTCGAAGGCAGGCCCGTCATCTCGGCCAACTCGGGCGCCACCAAGGACAAGAGCCTCGGGGCCCGCTCGCTCAAGCGGCTAATGTGGGCGTGGAGAAGCTTGGGGTCGAAGAGGCGGAGGTTGAGGCTCTCTTTAAGCTGGCGCACGATTTCATTGAAAAGGAGCCGCCTGGCGGCCAGAATCTCCCTTTCTTCGGGCCGCTCGTGAATTCTGATGTGAGGTCGGTTGGTGAAGTCAAAGTAATCGGCCAGCCGGCCGTAAAGCCGCTCCATGCGTCCCAGATCCTCTTCAAGCATGGCCGAGACGGGGCGGCCCCGTCCCCGGCGGACCAGCTCGGCCAGTTGGTTCAGCTCTGGTTCGATCTCGACCAAGGACACGTCCAAGGTGTTGAGCCGGGGGTTCAAGGTCAGGGTCAGACCCAAATCACGGACAAAAACGGGCACTTTTGGCTTCAGCTCCCGCTTGAGCAGATCGAGCGCCTCGGGGTCGAGATCCTCCATCTCCAGCCCGCTTAAAAGTGGACGGATGTGGGCCAGGCGGTCGGACATGGATTTGAGAGAGGCCTCGGCCAGGATGGGGTTGAAGTTGACGTTCGTCGTCGGGGAGACGTTGGCCACGATCCACAGCAGCTTGAAGCCCAGGGCCGGACCGAGGGCCGGCAGCAGGCGGCCGGTGCCGTGGAATTCAAAGTCCAGGAAGCGCCTGAAAAAATATGGCCTCTCCGGTGAGGGGGCGCCGGCGAAGCGCTCCTGAAAGGCCCTGACCGTCCTCACCAGTTCCTGGACGGCTTCGAGGCAGGCCAAATCGGTCGGTTCGTAGTCGGCCCAGGACTCGTTTTCGTGCGGCCCTAAAGTGATCAGCTCCTTCCAGTCGCCCATGTGTTCGTGGATGGCGAAGAGCCGCAGCATCCGCCTGATGGCCCGGTTGACTTCGCCGCCGCCGGCGAAGATGTATATCTCGTGAAGCTGGTCCCAGTCCAGGTCGCTGTGCGCGGCCGCCTCGATGACCTGCTCCGAAAGGATGAAGAATTGGGCCACCTGACCCGGCGGCAGCGGCTTTTCGCTCAGGGCGGTCATCTCGGCCACGCTCAAGAGCCTGACCACCCGCAAGATGGCCACGGCTTCCTCCTGGTCGAGCTTTCGCAAAGCGTGGGTCAGACGGGCGAGGGCCTTTTCGGGCAGCTTGCCGACGGTGATGCGGCCCATGGTCGAGTGTCCGACGAGAATCAGCAGAATCTCCCTCAGCAGCTCCTTTCTGACGCCGAGAAGGGACAGCTTTTCCAGGTTGGCCAAGACCGGGGTCTTGGGCCCCTCCAGCCCCAGGGGGTTGAGGCTCTTTTCCAGGCGGCCCAGCCGCGGCGCCTCTTTTATCAGCGCCTTGACGTCGTTCAGAAATCCAGCCCGGGGTCGGCGGGTGTCAAAGGGCTTGCGCAGGCGGGCTAAATCCTTGGACAGCAGGCCCGGAAATCGGTTGGCCTTGATGTCCGACAAGATGCTCAGGACCTTGAAAAGATAGGCGAAGGAGTCCTTGTACTCGGCCAAAAGGGGCAGGGGGCAGCCCTTCAACCCGAGGCGGTCCGCGGCGCCCTCCAGCTCCCGAAGCCTCACGGCCGGTCGGCGCTTGTCCCCGACAAAGACCATCTCTGTCAGAGGCCATTCTCCGCTCAGCTCGAAGCGCTCGGCCCACAGCTTCATCGTCCGCTCCTGCCGGCGGGGCCCGAAGAAGCGAACCTCGAAGAAGGGCTCGAAGAGCTGGGGCCAAAACTTGTCTTGGTCAGGGAAGGGGTGAGATTGAGGGGCCACGTCGAGATGGGTCAGTTCATCGATCTGGGTCAGGCTGAACTCCGCAGGCGGCTTGTCTTTGGTCAGCCGGGCCAGGGAGCCGCGAGAGAGGGCCTCCTCGGTGAGATAATTGTAAAAGTCGTGGAGGTTGACGGCCAGTTGACCGCCTTCAGCCGGTGGGTGGTAGCGCTTCTCGGTCTTGAAAAAGTGGGTGAAGATCAGAAAATTTTTTAACTCCTCGGGGTTTAAAAAATGGACCGCGCGTTCGGTGGAGGCGGCGGGCATTATCCGCCGGGCGCTCAAGATGAGGCGGCCGTCCGCTTCGAGGAGGTCATAGAGCTTGCCCGTCAGGTAGAGCGACAGGTTGAAGATTTCCTTCTTCTTGAGCCGACGTCCCCGGAGATTCTCGGGCAGGCGGTCAATGATGAAGCCGACGATGTCCTGGGGCAGGAGAACGAGGTCAAAGAAGCCTGAGGCATCTCGCAGCCGGCTCAGGTCGCTCAAGATGACGACCCGGTGTCCGCCGAGCCTCAAAAGCATCTCTTCAGCCACCAGGTCGGTGGGTGGAGCCATAACGAGGATGGCCAGCTGCTCCTTGAGCCTGTCTTGTTGGTAGAGACGGACTTGGCCTTCCAACTCGTCGGCCCGGTCCTGGACTTCGGCGGTGGTGTGAGCCAGCCAAGCCAAGGGGATGAGGTAATATGGCCGGCCTTTTTTGGAGTAGCGCACGCACAGGCCCAGACGCTTATACAGGGCGTTCAAGCGGGGGGCCTCGGAGACGGCGATCTGGGCGTCGCTGAGCTCGATCTCGGAAAGGATGCAGGCCTCCTCCTCCCCGAGACGGCCGGCCTGCTCAAAGAGCCCCAGGCCGAAGGCGTTGCCGCCGAAGCGGGAGAGGAGAAAGACCGGATGGTTCTCGGCGGCCACCGTGCCGAAGAGGACGTCGGCCGGATCGATGCCGTAGGCCGCATACTTGGGGCGGTCGATGATTTTGTAGGCCGATCTGACGGCCTTGATCTGCTCCATGAACGGCAGACGCCCTTGAAGTTCCATGACCCGATCTCAAACCCTCCACTACACCATGGGTCCAGGCCCGGCAAGGGAAAACGTTCCGGCCGCCTCGAAGCCTGGGCCTCCCGCGCTCGGGGGTCTTCTTGCCAGCCAAAGGGGCGTGTGGTAGTTTTTTAAGCTGACGTCGGCTCGATTCAAGGCGGGGCGAAAGGCCATGGCTGAAGCGGATTCCAAGAGACCTCGAATCTACGTCCAGCGCTCCCTGATCACTCTCGGCGAGGGCAGCACCTCGCGGAACATCTCGTCCGAGAGTTATTATCAGGCCGAGGAGCTGCTAGGCGGTCAGGTGAGGCTTATCCTGCTCGACAACAACGATCAGCCCACCGGCCTGGTGGAGATAGTCGATCAGGCGGAGCTGGCCCAAGGTTATGAGTTGGTGCCCCATTATTTTGAGACCAAAAAGACTCCTCAAGAAAAGGCGATCGAACAGAAGCTGGCCACGGGCCAGGCCCATCTGGAGCGGGAGGAGTATCATTCCGCGGAATACGAATTCGACAACGTGCTCAAAATCGACGACCGTCGCATCGAGGCCCACGTGGGCAAGGGCGAGTCCCTGATGGGCCAGGGCGACATCCAAAGCGCCCGCGAGGCCTTTGCCAAGGCCAGCCAGATCGACGAACTTTACGAAAAGAAGAACAAGCACCTTCTCAACACCTTTGGCATCACCTTGAGGCGAAACGGCCTCTACGATCAGGCCATCGAGACATACCGCAAAGCCCAGGCCCTCGATCCCGGCGACGAGAACCTCTACTACAACATGGCCCGGGCGCATTATGAATGGGGCCAGAAGGCCGAGAGCGTCGTCCTGTTGAAAAAAGTCCTCCACCTAAACCCCGGCCACGGCGAAGCGGCGGCTCTATTAAAACTGGCCGAAAAGAGGTAGGTCCAGAACCATGGCCGCCTCCCCGGCTTCATCTCATTTCAGCCTCAGCTTCCGCTTGGCCGCGCTCGAGGACCGGGTTCTGGTCGAGGCGCTCATGGCCGGTTACTTCAGCGAGCTGAACCTGGAGGCCGATCCCCTCGGTCTGGACAAGGACCTCTCCCCCGAAGCGCCGGATTATCGCCGGGGCGGGTTCGTGCTGATGAGCCTCGAGGACGAGGGGGTCATCGGCTGCCTGGGCGTTCGGGAGATAGAGCCCGGCGTGGGGGAGGTGAAGCGGATGTACGTCAAGCCGACCTTTCGCGGCCGCGGCCTGGGCCGGCGCCTCCTGGAGGCGGGCCTCAGCCTGGCCCGGGGAAAGGGCCTCAGACGCCTGGTCTTGGACACCCGGCTCGATCTTTCAGCGGCCAACCATCTTTACGAAGCCTTCGGCTTCCGGGACATCGAGGATTACAATAAAAATCCGCGGGCCCAGCGATTCATGGCTCTGGACCTCTAGTCTCGAGCCTTCGCCGGAGATGCCATAAGTCAATGCTCCGGCTCGGGCGGGTTTGATTCTCACCCATAAACAGGAGGTTCACGAGGGTGCGGATGAGATGTTTGACTTTGGCGACGGTCTTCGTCGGGCTGGTCTGGCCTCTGACGGCTTGGGGCTCCCCGCCGCTGGCGGTCCGTCTGGACAACGGGCTCAAGGTCGTGGTCCAGCGGCTCGACCGGGCCCCGGTGGCGGCCATTCAGGTCTGGGTCAGGGCCGGCTCCCGGCTGGAGCGGGATGACGAGCGGGGCATCACCCACCTCATCGAGCACATGATCTTCAAGGGCACCCCCACCCGGGGGCTGGGGGTCATCGCCGGCCAAATCGAATCGGCCGGCGGCCGGATAAACGCCTACACCTCCTTCGATCACACCGTCTACCACGTCCTCATGCCGGCCGAGCGCTGGCCGCTGGGCCTGGAGGTGCTGGCCGACGCGGTCCAAAACTCCCTTTTTGATCCCGAGGAGCTGAGGAAGGAGAAGGAGGTCGTTTTGGAGGAATGGCGGCGGGGGCAGGACAATCCCCACCGTCTCCTGGCCGAAGCCTTGCTCCGAACCGTGTTCGAGGCCTACCCCTACCGCTATCCCATCATCGGTTCTCCGGAGACGATCAAGGCCATCACCCGCCAGCAGATCGTGGAATACATGGCCCGCTGGTACACGGCCGATCGGATGACCCTGGTGGTCGTCGGCCAGGTGGACCCCGAAGCCGTCTTGGCCGAGGCCGGACGGCTTTTCGGCGGCGTCGCCCCCGGCCCCAAGGCCCGGTTCGAGGAACCAGCCGAGCCGCCCCAGGAGAGGCCCAGGTTCAAGGCCTTGGAAGGCCGCGTCAATCAGGCTTATCT
>CAYXRH010000113.1:0-11313 GCA_964466355.1 uncultured Thermodesulfobacteriota bacterium | reverse complement strand
TGAGCCAAGGAAAAGCTGGAGCCGTAGATGGGCGGCCGGCCAAGCTCGGGCCAGATAAAGGGCACCGCCCCGATGTGGTCCTCGTGGCCGTGGGTCAGAATCAAGGCTTCTATCTTGTCCCTCTGGTCGAGGAGAAGGCTGGCGTCAGGGATGACCAGATCGACGCCGAACATCTCCTCATCAGGGAACATCACCCCGGCGTCGATGACTAAAATTCTCTGCCGGCACTCCAAGGCGAGCATGTTCAGGCCCACCTCGCCCAATCCACCCAGGACGATCACCTTCAGCTCGTCGGGGGGGCGGGAGGGTTGAGCCCAGGTCACGCCGACGCCCTCAGGGCCTCGATGGCCAGGCGAGTCTGGTTTATTAAAAGATCTATTTCCCCGCGGGGGAAAACGTCGGGGTCGATGGGCCGCCCGATTCTGATGGCCACCCCTCCCGGCAAAGGCCTGAGGCTGTCGCGGGGCAGAACGGCTTCGGTGCCCATCAAGGCCACCGGCACGACGGGCCGGCAAGCCAGGCGGGCCAAGAGAAAGGCGCCCCGCTTGAAGGGGAGCATCTTTGACGGCGTCGGATTGCGGGTCCCTTCGGGGAAGATGATCACCTCCGCCCCAGACCTGATCCTCTTGGCCGCTTTTTTCAGCAGGCCCAAGGCCTTGGACGAATCCTCCCGATCCACCGGGATGTAGCCGCAGCCCTTCATCGCCCAGCCCATGAAGGGGATCTTGAACAAGGATTCCTTGGCCAACCAGCGCAGGTCAATGGGCAGACCGGCCATGATGACCGGAATGTCGAACCAGGAGAGGTGATTGGGGGCCAGGACGTAGCCGCCCTCGGGCGGAAGGTTGGTCAGGCCCTCGACCGCTTCGAGACGCACCCCCACGGCCCACAGGACTATCTTGGCCCACAGCCGGGCGATCTGATGGGCTCCCGAGGCGCTCATCAGGCCCACGGGGGCGAGCAGCATGACGGTTAGACTTAAGGGCAGCGTCGCCGCGCCGATGACCGCGGCGGCCCACCAAGCCCTCAGAAGGCTCCCTTTGCGAGGCATGGCAAGGTGATATAATAACTGCCTCCGGGTCCATAGTCCACCGCAAACCTCTCCTTGCCCTGACGGTGTTGTTAGCAAATCAAGATGTCCGGTTTGATTGACAAGTGAAGTGTCCGGTTTTGGTTTTGTGTTTGGGGGAGGCCGGGCGCGGTTTTGCCTCGCCGGGGCCCCTTGGGCTGAGCCAGCGGCGAGGCGCAAAACCAGTGCCCGGCCATCCGCTGTTCACGGTTCTCAGACGGCCAGATGGTCTTGTGGCCACTGGGCCTTTACCTGTTTGGGGAAGGAGGCGACGAGCCGCTCGCCGGCCAGGATATCCAGGGAGCCGTCCAGAGGCCGGCGGACCTCGACCTTGCGGCCGGCCAGAGTGGCCACTCCTTTGAGTTTAGGCAGTTGCCAGGCCTGGTTCTCAAAAAGGACGACGTTGTCCGGCCCACTTGGCGCTCATATCTCAGGGCAAAGATGCGATCCAGGTCGGCTCCGATCACCGGGATGAAGGCCGTCCCTTCCTCACCTCGGCCCGCCTCCGACGACGGTCGAACAACCCCTCGTAGCCATGCTCCTGGTAACGCCTCCGCCACCGCCTCATCTGACGGTCGCTTATCCCCAGAACCTTTGCCGCCTGATACCATTTAAGCCGCCCTGACATCGCCTTCAAAATCACCTCTTGGACCTTCATGACCCGCTCCACCTCCGATAAAGCAATCAGTCTTCTTAAGGCCATGGCCCCTCCATCTCATCCGACCACGGCTCTTATCCAACACCTCAACCCTCCTTTCAACCGGACACTTCATTCCCTTCTCAAGGCCGACATCCCATTCGCTTACTACACCTTAAGAAAAAAAGCTTGACTTGATCTTAGCTCGTATGTTAAAAATGGTCTGACATGTCTGACCGGTTAGACTAATTAGGAGGTAAGTCATATTTTTTTAGAAGAGATAAAGGGATCGAGAAACACGAAGAAGAGTATTTATGCTGCTGAAAAACTTTTAGCCGCAATCAACAGTGGTCGGTTCAAGGCTGGGGCCAAGCTGCCCTCAGAAAGACAGATCGCCGAGGAGATGGGAATTAGCCGGGCTTCTTTGCGAGAGGCTCTCAGCGCCCTCCAACTAGCCGGCATAATTGAGACGATTCAGGGTGACGGCACCTATGTCGTCCAAAAGAGGAGTAAAAATTCGATTTTCAAGGCTTTGGCCTTAAGGGTCTTGGAGGAGTACGAGAGCCCCTTTGAGGCCCTTCGGGCTAGAAAAATATTAGAAAGCGGCATCGTGACTTTTCTGGCCTCGAGTGCGGATGCTGCCAAGCTTGAAGAGATTGAACCAATCCTCGACTCCATGGAAGAAGCTATAGAAGCAGAAGATTTTGATAAATATTTTGAAATGAACCGGAGGTTTCATTTAACCCTGGCCAAAGCAACCGACAATTCTCTTATCATCAAGTTTCTTGACTACCTCTTAAGCGTCAGTCATCAGCCCTTGTGGCTTGAAGCGGTGCAGAAGTACTTTGCCGAGTACAACCACATAAAGAAGTGGATAAAGCAACACCGAAGGATAGTCGCTGCTATTAGGAACGGAAAAAAAGAGCTCGCTTTGAAAAGAATAAAAAACCATTTCGATAATACTGTGACGGAAGTAAAGAAATATCTATAATTAAGATATGAAAGTCAATGAGAACAATTGCCGGGAGGAGGTTATGGAAATAGATAGCTTCATGAAAAAAAGGCACGAAAAGCTCAGACAGGAGATGAACAAAGAAGGCGTCGATGCTGTCTTAATCTCAAGTTCGACGAACATTTATTATTTTACTAATTTTAATCCTATTTTCCATAATCATCTAAATTTTCCGATAATCTTTCAAGACAAAGAGCCGGTTTTCGTCCTCGATAACGTGAGGGAGATTCACGCCCAACAAGATTCCTGGATAAAGGATTTTATCCTGTACGCACCACCAGGTACAGGAAAACCAGGCCTGGAGAAGGACCCGATTTCGGCCATCAAGAAGGTTACAGAAGGCGTTAAAATCCTCGGGATAGAGGAAGGCTCGATGTCTGTCGACAGTTATAGAGAACTCCAATCAGCCTTCAGTAAAATCGAATTTAGAAATGTCACTCCCTGGATAGAAAAAATAAGAAGATACAAGGATGCCTACGAGGCTGAGTGTATAAGGAAAGCGGCGGCAATTTCAAGCGCGGGTATGAAGAAGGTTCTGGAATCAGCTAAATCCAGACTCGATGAGATTAGTATCTGTATAGAAGCAGAGCACGCCATGGCCGAGGAATGGAAAAACCGCTTCCCAGACATGGACACCGCCTCACCGGTAGGGGGTCCCCATGGAACGATTATGCGAGCCTTATGGTGTCTTTGCCCTTCAGGGCCCCGAGCCTTGTTAGTTACTGACACGCCGGTGAAGAGGTATCTCCAGAATGGAGATATCGCCCTGCCAAGGATATGGACCATTTGCAATGGTTATGTGGCCGAAAATGAACGCAGCATAGTAGTTGGCAAACCCACTGACGAGCAAAAACAAATCTATAAGATCGTCATGGAAGCTCGCAAAAAATTGCTGGACTCCATCCGGCCCGGCGTTACCTGTGCCCAGGTATTCCGTGCAGCCAAGAGCGTCTTCGAAGAGGCCGGCTACGGCCATCTCTTAAAACACATGGCCGGGCACGCCTTAGGTTTAGAGTGGCATGAAAAGCCCAACTTCCTACAAGAGGACGAAACAGAACTGGAAGTTCAGATGGTTATGACAATAGAGCCCAAGGTTTATATAGACGGATACCAGTACGGACATTCAGATACGATGGTTATAACAGAGGATGGTTGTGATCTTTTGACTGATTCTTCAAACATAGATGATGACGGTATGGTGATCGTCTGATCAAGGAGAGAGATGATTACCAATAGTCGCTCTTTAGTAGACTAAGTTTGGAGGTTAGGGTCATTGTGGAAGAAAGGAAAGGTAAAACCGAAGATCCAAAAGAAAGGGAGAAAAAATGATAAAGAAACTATTAGTTTATGTGGGAATAGTCGCTCTGTTTCTTGGAACAACAGCTTACTTCCCTGCTCAAGCCGGTCAAAAAGATAAAATACCCGTAAAAATATCCAGGGGCCCCCACAGCCTGGTTAATTTACAGTGGGATGTCGCTGAGCAACTGGGCTTTTTCTCGGATGAAGGTCTTAAGGTGGAGCATATCACCATAGAAGGAGTCTTGGTCTCCGAGGCCTTGATGGCAGGAACAGTTGACTTTGCCGGTCCTGGTTATGCCCACCTCCCCAAAGCGCAGCTGGCAAAACAGGACATGGTCATGATTGCTCTGTTCAACCAGCTCTCGGGATTCAGCCTAATGGTTAGCCCTAAGTACAAAGACAAGATTAAGTCAGTAAAAGATCTGGAAGGAAAAACCCTTGGCGTCACAAGTATAGGCTCCGGAACTCATATGTGGTTGAACTACTTACTCACGAAGTCCGGTATTGATCCGAGCAAATGCACTTTCGTCGGCCTTGGCACGAGCGGCATCGCCGCCTCATTGCAGAAGGGCAAAATTCACGCTGGAATTGGGATAGAACCTTTTACTACCAAGCTAACCGAAGCCGGCGCGTCAATACTTGTGGACGGGCGAACCATGGAAGAATCGCTCAAAGTCTTTGGTTCACCATACATCCTGATCGGTCTTACAACTAACCCTAAGACAATAAAAGAAAGAGCAGAGCTGTGCCAACGTATGGTCAACGCCATCGTAAGAACCAATCTTTTTATAGCCAGCGCCTCTGCTCAGTTATTGGCAGATCTTATGCCTGATTCCATTACAGGGACAGGCCAAGACAAGGAAAC
Organism: uncultured Thermodesulfobacteriota bacterium; assembly: GCA_964466355.1. Classification (GTDB taxonomy): domain Bacteria; phylum Desulfobacterota; class Desulfarculia; genus CAYXRH01. The sequence continues at coordinate 6,431 of CAYXRH010000113.1, read as the reverse complement.
GTGGATCAAGGGATTGAGCGCCTACAAAGAGGGAGGCGTTTTCCCGGCCAACAGCGAAATAACCTATGATGGAGCAAAGTGCGTGGTGGAGTCTCTGGTGCCCTTTGTGAAGAAGCTGAAAAGGGCGGAGGAGATCGACATTAAGGCCACCTACGACAACAGTTTCGTCGCGAAGGCACTTGCCAAATATGGCTTGTGCTCCACACAATAATCAGATTCGGGGTGGTCAGGCGTCTTTGGATTGCCTCACTACCCCTTTTTGAGATTGCCTCAAGGCGTCGCTGGAAAACCGGGCTGATCCCAAGGGAAGAAGCAATCAAGTTGGGAGAAGACACATGGAGGTAGTTGTCTCTTATAAAAATATTTCAAAAAAATTTTTTAAAAAAAGAATGGTCCTAGAGGCTCTTCATAACATCAATTTGGAAGTCTTTGAGGGGGAATTCCTTTCCATAGTGGGACCGAGCGGATGCGGCAAAACCACAGCGTTGAATATCGGAGTTGGCCTACTGAACCCATCGGAAGGTGAAGTCGTATACAAAGATAGGTCGGTGGAAAAGATGAAGGCCTTAAAAAAGATTGGTTATCTAACCCAGCACGACACATTATTTCCGTGGCGAACGGTGAAGGCCAATATTGCATTGCCATTTGAGCTGAGAAAGAAAACAAAAAGCGAACTAAATGTAGATGAAGGAGTAGATGAAGTAATAGAACTAGTTCGTCTTTCTGGTTTTGAAAATCACCTGCCTAAGGAACTTTCAGGTGGAATGAGACAACGTGTTTCTTTGGCGCGAACTTTAGTCTACAAGCCAGAGGTCGTTTTCATGGACGAACCCTTCGGGGCGTTAGATGCTCAACTGAGGAACGCACTTCACGGTGAACTTATGCGTATTTGGCAGGAAATTGGACAAACAATTATCTTTGTAACTCATGACGTTTACGAGGCGGTGGCGCTTTCCGATAGGGTAGTGGTTTTAACCTCTCAGCCGGGGAGGATAAAGGCCATCAAAGAAATTGGTTTGGGAAGGCCGCGCAACATATCTTCTCTTCGCTCTGATGAAGAATTTATTGAGATTTGTAATAATATCTTTGAGTTGCTCGATATTAATAAAGAAACAAACATATAAAATGAAATACTAATCGAGAGGGAAAACAATGCCCGAGGAAATAGAGGAAATAGTCAAGTATACTAAAGGTTTGCGAGAAGCCAGCTCAGAAGAGCTGAAGACGACCAAAGCTCCTATTCTAGAAAGCCTGCGACTGCCATTCCTGCGGCTTATTACTTTAGCAGTGATAATAGTGATATGGGAAGGCATCTCTGGCACCCTGATCGATCCTTTCTGGATAAGCAAACCTTCAGCAGTTTTTGGACATCTTTATCACTCGATAGTAAGCGGCGTTCTTTTTTACCATCTTGGAATAACACTTTTCGAAGCGGCCCTCGGTTTAGCGGTCGGCGGATTTTTGGGCGCTCTTGTTGGTTTGGTGATCGGAAGGATAAAGATACTCGGCGAGCTTCTAGACCCGTTTTTCATAGCCGTTTATAGTTTGCCAAAGGTAGCCCTGGCTCCTCTTTTTATTCTTTATTTTGGAATAGGTATAGAACAAAAAGTTGCTCTATCGGCGATGATCGTTTTCTTTTTCATGTTTTTTGAGACATACACCGGAGCCAGAGATGTCGATCCTTATTGGATCAATGTTATCAAGGTTATGGGAGGTGGTCGATTAAGCATTCTCAGAAAGGTCGTCCTGCCAGCCAGCAGTGTATGGATCTTTGCCGGGCTGAAGATTTGCGTGCCCTATTCAATAGTTGGGGCGGTTGTTGGTGAGTTATTGGCCTCGAGCAAGGGAATGGGATATCTTCTTATTGACGCGACTCACATGTTTCGGACGGGACAGGTTTTTGCTTGGCTGATAGTACTGATGGTTATAGGAGCAGTTCTCAATCAGCTCTTAATAAAAATTGAAGCCCACGTCTTGGCTTGGAGACAAATTGAATAACCACTATCTAAATTTGATATGAACATTAATCTTGTACCAGAAATTAAAACACGGAAGAAGAATTCTACGACGCCCTTAGAATTCAGACTCAGGCACCTGAGCTTCTAGCCTGGAGGAATTGTCATGACCGGGATTGATAGAAAAGGAATCAAAAATCACTCTCTTTCTGTCTTGAGCGGGACTGAAGTCGAACGCATCCATGAAGCAGCCCTTGGGGTCCTGGCCAAGACCGGCATTGTTATTCAAGATGATCAAACTCTGTCAAGGCTAGATGAGGCAGGTTGCCGGGTCAATTATAAGGACCTTTGCGCCTGGATTCCGAGTGAGGTTATTGAATCTGCGGTGGCAAAAGCGCCTGCAGTGGTCAATCTCTACGACCGCTTAGGAAAAACGGCGATGGCCTTGGGCTCTGGTCTGTTTTATGCGCGAACTTCCAGTGGAGCGACCGGCGTTTTAGACATGGAGAGTGGCCAGCGACGTGAACCCGTTAGTCAGGACCTGGTCGACTCGGTCCGATTGGCCGACGCCCTGCCCCACGTCCACGGTGTCAGCACCTTGGCTGTGCAACCCCTTGATGTTTCAGTTAACAGCATAGATGTGCATTCAGTGAAAATGGCTCTGACAAACACAATCAAGCCCGTAGGTTATGTCTGTCTAAACAAAGAACTTATTGAATCGGTCTTAAACATGGCGGCGATAGTCGTCGGCGGTAAAGAGACGTTGCAAGAGCGACCAATAATCACCGCCCTGGCTGAATCAACCTCTCCACTCCGATTACTATCGAGCCAGGCGGCCGTCCTTCAAGCCTTTGCCTCGTGGGGAGTGCCGCTCACCCTCCATGCCCATCCCATCGCCGGCTTCACTTCACCGATGACCTTGGCCGGAGAGTTGGTAATTACCCACGCCGAGATACTGGCCCAAGCTACCATTGCTGAACTGATTCGCCCTGGGACACCTGTGATCTATGGCATGTCCTCATCTGTGCCTAACATGGCCACTGGAGTCAACCTGGCCGGCGCGGTGGAGATAGGTCTTTTGGGGGCGGCCGTGTCCCTCTTGTCCAAACGAATAAACCTGCCCAGCGTTATGAGTACAGGTACCGACGCCCACCACCCAGACGCTCAGTCCGGGATGGAGCGGGTCTTTACTCTTTTGCCGCCGGCCCTGGCCGGTATTGATTTGGTCAACATTACCACCCTGAGCACCAAACTGACCTGGAGCCTTGAACAATTGGTCATCGACGAAACGATCTTGAACATAGTTGAGCGAGCGCTGCAAGGTATCGAGGTTAATGAAGACACCTTAGCCTTGGACCTGATCAATCAAATCGGTCCTGGTGGCAATTACTTAACAACCAATCACACCCTCAAGCATTTCAGAAGAGAGATCATTACCCCGGATCTGATTTGTCGGGACTCCCTATCCTCGTGGAAGGCAGCTGGTGCTCCGGATATGAGGACGCAAGCCCAAAAAAAGGCTCGTCGAATCTTAGCCGAGCACTCCCCGGAAGCGTTGCCGGAAAACGTCGCTATTCAACTCGATGACATTGTTAAACAAGTTGACCCTGGATGATCATCCAGGGGAAGTCCTGGTTACTTACTAACCCGGCAATAAATAGGGGTCTGGTCAGGGGTATGGGCTTAGTTGGCGTGGAGATTTAAGCTCGGCTTTGGCCCCGAGGACTCGGGCGGGAAGAACATGGCCGCGCTGACCAAGGCGACCATGTTCCGAGGCCGAGTCTAGGTCAAGAGGCGAACATCCTCAACCTGATAAGGTTTTGCTTGGCGAAACGGATCGTCTCCTCGATCCGCCAGCGGCTCAAATAGGCCGAAGCCTGAACCGACAACCAAGCCCTCAAAAGGACCAAACGTCAGATCAAGCACTAGCGACTCCAGCGCCATCATCTCCTAGGGCCTCCCTCACTCTGGCTTGGGCGGCGAGTGCTTCCAGCCCCGCATGGACCACGGCGGGCCCCAACTCCATCCCCCAAAAACCTTCCCCATCTTCGGCCCCTTCCACTTCCTAAAGCCCAATTCGACCACTATTTTAAATGCTCATCTCTAGCCACCTGAAAATATCGGGGATGGTCCTGGCGACAACACGGGGGGTTGACAAGCCTTGTCCGAGTCCATATGGTGACAAATTACCATTGCGGCTGGCTAAGTAATGTCACGCAGGATCGTTCTCGGCACGGCGGGCCACATCGATCACGGCAAAACCGCTCTGATCAAAGCCTTGACCGGCGTGGACACCGACCGTCTCAAAGAGGAGAAGCGGCGCGGCATCACCATCGAACTGGGCTTCACCCACCTCGCCTTGAACGGCGGCTTGCAGATCGGCGTGGTGGACGTGCCCGGCCACGAACGCTTCGTCAGGACCATGGTCGCCGGCGCCTCGGGCATCGACCTGGTCGCCCTGGTCATCGCCGCCGACGAAGGGGTGATGCCCCAGACCCGGGAACACGTGGACATCTGCGACATCCTGGGGGTCAAGGCCGGCGTGGTCGTATTGACCAAGGTCGATGTGGTCGACGAGGAGTGGCTCGACCTGGTCACTGAGGACGTCAAGGAGTACGTGGCGACCACTTTTCTCAAAAACGCGCCCCTCGTGCCCGTCTCGGCCGTCACCGGCCAGGGGCTGGATGAGTTCAAGGCCGTGGTCGCATCCCTGTGCGTCCAGCTCGAAGAACGCCGGGACAGCGGGCCTTTCCGCCTCTGCGTCGACCGGGTTTTTTCCAGGCGCGGCTTCGGCACCGTGGTCACCGGCACCGCCCTTTCGGGGCAGATCCAGGTCGGCCAAGCGGTGACGGTCTATCCTGAGGCGCTCAAGGCCAAGGTGCGCGGACTCCAGGTTCACGGCCAGGAGGTCGAGAAGGCCGCTTCGGGAACGCGGACGGCCATCAATCTTCAGGGTTTGAACCGTCAAGACATCAGCCGGGGCGACGTGGTCGCCTCGCCGGGGGCCATCTTTCCGTCGAGGCGTCTGGACGCCTGGGTGAGGCTTTTGAACACGGCCCCCAGGGAGCTGAAGAACCGGGTGGAGGTCCACCTCCACGTGGGCACCACCGAGGCCATGGCTCGGATCATCCTCCTGGAGGCGGAGACCCTCAAGCCGGGCTCGGCCGGGCTGGTTCAGCTGATCTTGGCCGACGAGATCGCCTGCCTGCCCGGCGACCATTTCGTGCTCAGGGCTCTTTCACCCCTGGTGACCATCGGCGGCGGGGAGGTTGTGTCGGTCCGACCGCCGCGGCGCAAGCGCTTTGACCCCGAGGCGCTGGCCGCCTTGAGAACGCTCAAGGAGGGCCAGCCCGTGGATAAGGTGGCCGCCCTGGTCAGGCAGAGCCGGCTCTTGGGCTTGTCCCGGGCCGAGCTGGCCGCCTCCACGGCCTTGACCGAGATGGAGCTGGACCGGCTGCTCCACGAGGTTTTTTCTCAAAAGATCCTCATCCGCTACGACAAGGAAGCCCAGAAGCTGGTTCACGTCGACAGCCTGGGCCCCTTGGAGGAGGCCGTCATCGGCTTCCTTAAGGAGTACCACCGCCAGAATCCGCTCAAGCCCGGGGCGCCCAAAGAGGAGCTCAAGACCAGAATCAAGCTTCACGCCGACCCTAAATTGATCATTTTCGTGATGGCCAAACTGATTCAAGACCACACCCTCAGGGCCGAGGAGGAGCTGGTCGCCCTGGCCAGTCATCGCGTCGCCTTGGCCTCGGAGATGGGCGCTCTCAAGGAAAAAATTCTCCAAGCTTTTCGCCGCGGCGGACTGGCGCCGCCCCGGTTCAAAGACCTGGAGGTTGAATTCAAAGACTCCCAGGCCAAGGACGTCTTGGCCCTCTTGCTCAAGGAAGGCCTCTTGGTCAAGGCCCGGGATGACATGATTTTCGAAGCTCAAATTTTAGACGAACTGGAGGCGAGACTGATTGAATTTTTGAAAAGCCGCGGTGAGATGTCAACCCAGGACTTCAAGGACTTGACCGGTGTTTCGCGTAAGTACTTGATCCCCTTAGCCGAACACTTCGACCACAAGGGGGTGACCATCCGCGTCGGCGAAGTGAGGCGGCTGAGGGAGAAGCTGGCTTAGATGAAGCCTGGCAGGGGAGGGACGATGCCCCGCAAGAGGCCCACCAAACCCGAGGACCTGACTCCCAACCCGGTCAACAAAGTCGGGGAGCGCAACCTCTACTGCCCGCATTACATCTTTTGTCTTGACGTCGCCGTGGCCAACTGGTGGCCCCGTTTCACCTGCAATTTTTGCCCCCACAAAAACCTGGACGCCCGTCCGGACATCGAAGAGTTTGCCTACGAGACGGTCGGCTGGGACGACATCTGGTCCGAAGGCTGAACGCCCCTAAAACCAATTGGCCATCACGCAGGTAAGCTAGTATTTTGGTTTGGTTGTTCGAACGAATTTGAGGGTGAGGGTCACAGGCCTTG
>CAYXRH010000112.1:9826-11323 GCA_964466355.1 uncultured Thermodesulfobacteriota bacterium | reverse complement strand
GTCAAGGCCCACGCGGCCGCCAAGTGCCCCCGGTGCTGGATGCGCACCGAGACCATCGGCGCCGACCCCGATCACCCCGAGGTCTGCGCCCGCTGCGCGGCCAACCTCAAGGAAGCCTCTTAGGGCTCTTATCTGAAGGTGCGGGGCGTAAAACCCATCCTTCTCCTGGCCCTGATGGTGGTCGTCCTGGATCAGGCGGCCAAGGCCTGGCTCAAGGCCGCCCTGTCCCCGGGGTTGGTCCTCAAGGTGACCTCCTTTTTCAATCTGGTCCACGTTCAAAACCAGGGCGTCGCCTTTGGCCTGTGGTCCTCAGGGAAGGGCGGATGGCTCCTCGTCGGCCTCACCGCGGCCGCCCTGGCGGCTTTGTTGGGCTGGGTCTTCAAGATCGCGCCCCAGACCAGGGCCGGACGCTGGGGCCTGGGCCTGGCCCTGGGCGGCGCGGCCGGCAATCTCATCGACCGCCTCCGCTTCCAGGCGGTGACTGATTTCCTGGATTTTCACTTAGGCGCCCTCCATTGGCCGGCCTTCAATGTGGCTGACGCCAGTTTGAGCGTCGGCTTCGGCCTGCTCATCCTCGTCTGGCTCAAGGGGAGGTAGAGTCAAAAAAGGCTTGCCAAGTCGAGGATGGCGTCTTAGTTATCAAAGAAACCGCGCGGGAGAAGAACCAGTGTTCACTTTTCCGGAAGAGCTGCGCTATTCCTCGGAGCACGTCTGGATCCGGTCCGAGAGAGGCGGCCGGGCCGCGGTGGGGGTGACTCAGGTCGTGGTGGCCCTTTTAGGACAGCCGGAGGAGGTGGAGTTCCTGGCCGCCGAGGGGGAGATATTCGAGGCCGGTCAGGCCCTGGTCCGTCTGTCCACCGACGAGGACGAGTGGGAGGTCTTGAGCCCCCTAAAGGGCCAGGTGGTGGAGTTCAACGTCGACCTGGCCGACTCGCCGGAGATGGTCGGCGAGGATCCTTTTGAAGAAGGCTGGCTGCTGGTGATCAAGACGACCGAACAGGAGCTGGCCCGCCTCCTCAGCCCCGAGGACTACCAGGATTTCGTCGAGGAGGAGATGGCTGAACTGGCCGAGGAGCTCGAAGAGGAGGAGGAAGAGAACGAGTTGGATCTAGATGAAGAAGACGAGGACGAGTATTAACCCTCCCCGGCTTTAAACCGCGTCCGGTGATCTGAAGCTGAGGCCGGGTCTCTTTTTAAACCCCCCAGGTCAAAACCTTTCCGGCCAGGCGGCCGGTGTGCTCGCCTTTTTCCAAGGCCAACTGGCCGTTGACAAAGACGCAGGCCAGGCCGTCGGGATATCGATGGGGTTGTTCGAGGGTGGCCCGATCTCGAATTTTTTCAGGATCGAACAAGACCAAGTCAGCGGCCAGGCCTGTTTTTATGACGCCGCGATCGAAGAGGCCGAGGCGGCTGGCCGGAGTGGCGGTGAGCTTGTGGACCGCCTCCTCCAGCCTCAGCGCGCCCCGCTCCCTGACGTGGTGGCGCAGGATGTAGGGC
>CAYXRH010000112.1:0-9816 GCA_964466355.1 uncultured Thermodesulfobacteriota bacterium | reverse complement strand
GGCATAGACGTGGTGGTAAGCCCCGCCCCGCGACAGCGGGCCGTAGGGGGCCAAGGCTCTGCCGTCGCAGCAGAAGCTGGCCAGGGGATGCTTCATCACCGCGTCGCGGTCCTCAGGCCGGTAGATCTCGCCCTCCCACCTCAGGCCCCACAGATCAGCCCCCTCCTCCAGGAGCAGATCGAACAAGACGTCGTAAGGGTCCTTGCCCTGCTCCCGGGCGATGGCGGCGTAGGTCCGGCCGACGAGATGAGGATTGGCCTTGGAGGAGGCCAGACGAACCTTGTCCCACATGCCCAGTTTGACGATCCGCCAGATGGGATACTCGTAGGCTTTCATTTTTTGACGGGCTTCGGGGTCGGCCAGGCGGGCCAGGGTCTTCTCCGTCCCGCCCTCAAAGGCCCACGGCGGCAGGGTGGCCAGGGGGGTGCTCTGCCCGCCCAGATAGGCCCCCACGTCAAAGGCCACGTCCAGGCCTTTTCGTCTCGCCTTCTCCACCGCGGCCAGCATCTCGGGCATGACGCCTTCAGGGGCGCCGATCTTGGCCACGTTGTGGGATATCTGGACGGCCACCCCGGCCTGACGGCCGATGGTGAGGGCCTCTTCGACGGCTTTTAAGTAGCGCACGTCCCGGTTGCGGATGTGGGTCGCGTAAAGGCCGCGGGCGGGGCGGATGGCCCGGGCCAGGTCGATCAGCTCGGCCGTGTCGGCGGCGCTGCCCGGCGGATACTCCAACCCCGTGGATAGCCCCCGGGCGCCTTGCCTCATCGCTGCGGCGATCAATTGGGCCATGGCCGCCCGTTCGTCGGCCCCGGAGGGGGCCATGGAAGAGCCCATGACCGCCTGGCGAACGGTGCTGTGGCCGACCAAAAGCACCACGTTGACCGCGCAGCCGGGCTGTTCGTATCTCATCTTCAGCTCGGCCAGGCTTGACCAGTCGACCTCGTACTCCGGCGCAAAGGCCCGAAACTGACTGATGACGCGCTCGCGGTTGCGGCTGTTGACCGGGAAGAGGGAAAAGCCGCAGTTGCCGACGCACTCGGTCGTCACCCCCTGATGGATCCAGCTTTCGGCCAGGGGATTGATGAGCAGGGTGGCCTCGGAGTGGCCGTGGATCTCGATGAATCCAGGACAAAGCGCCAGGCCGTCGGCGTCAATGGTCCGCTCGGCCCGGTGGCCCTCCAGGCGGCCCACGGCGGCGATGCGGCCGCCGGCGATGGCCAGGTCACCCCAGAAATAGGGCGCCCCGGTGCCGTCAATGATCCTGGCGTGGCGAATGACGGTTTCGTACACGATCAACTCCTCTCATCCGAATGGTCAGGAGATCAAATGGCAGGCCACCAACCGCCCCTGGCCGGCCTCTCGCGTGGCCGGCTCCTCCTGGGCGCAGCGCCGGGTGGCCTCGGCGCAGCGAGGATGGAAGCGGCACCCCGCCGGGATGGCCGAGGGATGCGGGATCTCGCCGCTGAGCATTCTCTTGGGCCGGCCGAGGGCGTCGAGGGTGGGCACGACGCTGATCAAGGCCCGGGTGTAAGGGTGGATCGGCTCGGCCAGGACGGCCCTGGTCGGGCCGGTCTCCACAATCCGGCCCAAATACATGATGGCGATGCGGTCGGCCACGTAGCGGGTCAGGGCCAGGTCGTGGGTAATCATCAAAAAGCTCAAGGCCCGGTTCTGGCGCAGCTCCACCAAAAGATTGAGGATCTCCACCTTCAGCGAGGCGTCGAGCATGGACACCGGCTCGTCGGCGATGATCAGGCTCGGGTCCAGGATCAGAGCGCCGGCGATGAGGACCCGCTGTCGCTGGCCGCCCGAGATCTCGTGGGGGTAGCGCCTCATGAAATCTTCGGGCGGCGACAGCCCCACGTCGAACAAGGCCCTCGCCGCCGCCTCGGCCGCCTCTTGGGGGGAGAGGCGAGGCCGGTGGATCTTGAGCGGCTCGGAGACGATCTTTGAAACGGTCTCCCGGGGGTTCATGGCGTCAAAGGGATCCTGGAAGATCATCTGCATCCTGGCGCGCAGCCTCCGCCGCTCCCGCCGGGGAGCGGCCAAGACGTCGCGGCCGTCGAACCGAATCTCCCCCGCGGCCTCGCGCAAGAGGCCCATGATCGCCCGGGCCACGGTGGTCTTGCCCGAGCCGCTTTCGCCGACCAGGGCCAGGGTGTCGCCTCCAAAAAGGTCAAAGCTGACCCCGTCCACGGCCCGGACAAAAGTCCTTTTCCGGCGGCGGAAGAAATCGCCCAGCCCGGACCGGACCGGGAACCAGACCCTGAGGTCGCGCAGAGCCAGGACGAGGTCACTCATCCCTGATCCCCTCTGCCAAAGGAGCGCCCAGCTTGAAGCAGGCCGCCCGATGGCCGGCCGAGATCCGGCTCAGCGGCGGCGAGCGACGCGAACACGCCTCGTCGCCGATGGGGCAGCGGGGCAGAAACGAACAGCCGGCCGGAATCTCCTGAAGGCGCGGCGGCGCGCCGGGGATGGAGCTGAGCCCCGCCGCCGGCCCGCTCATGCGAGGCAGGGCTTTGAGCAGAAGCTTGAGGTAGGGGTGGGCCGGAGAAAAAAAGACGTCCCCCACCGAGCCCTGCTCCACGATCCGGCCGGCGTACATGATCCCGACCCAGTCACAGATGTCGGCGATGAGGGAGAGGTCGTGATTGATGAACAACATCGAGAGGTTCAACCTGGCCTTCAGATCCTTGAGCAGCTCCATGATCTGGGTCTGGATCATGACGTCCAGGGCGGTGGTGCACTCGTCGGCGACGACGAGCCGGGGCTCGAGACAGACGGCCATGGCGATCATGACCCGCTGGCGCATGCCGCCCGAGAATTCGTGGGGGTAGTCCCGGGCCCGCTCCGGCCGGATGCCGATCATCTGGAACAAGTCCTCGACCCTTTTCCAGGCCGTCTCCTTGCTCAACCCGCTCCTGACGATGAGGGCCTCGGCGATCTGGAGGCCGACCCTCTTGACCGGGTTGAGCGAATTCATGGCCCCCTGGAAAATGAGGGCCAGCTCCTTCCAGCGAACCTTCCGCAGCTCCGAGTCGGACAGACCGACCAGGTCGCGGCCTCGAAACCAGATCTGGCCCTCTTTGATGCGGCCGTTTTGGGCCAGAAGCTGCATCAGGGCCAGGGCCACGGTCGATTTGCCGCAGCCCGATTCGCCGGCCAGGCCGAAGGTCTCCCCGGGCTCCAGCTCAAAGGAGACGTCCCGCACGGCGCGGACCCACTCCTCGCCCAGCTTGAAGTCGACGGTCAGGTTTTTGACCGAAAGCAGGGCGGCTTCGTTCATCGGCGCTTCCTCAGCTTGGGGGTGAGGGCCTCGTCCAGGGCGTAGCCGCACATGGTGAAGGCTAAAACGGTGACCACGATCATCACCCCCGGCGGGATGACGTACCAGTAGGCGCCGTAGGCCATGGCCACGTTGACAAAGGCGTAGTGGAGGATCATCCCCCAGCTGATGTGCGTCGGGTCGCCGAGGCCTAAAAAGCTGACGGTTGACTCCAGGTAGATGGAGGTGGCGATGACCAGAACCGTGTTGGCGAAGACCAGGGGCAGGACGTTGGGCAGGATGTGGCGCTTGACGACGTGAAAGTGCCCCGCCCCCAGGGAGCGGGAGCGCTCGACGAAGGTCCGGTTCTTGAGGCTCATGGTCTGGACGCGGATGATGCGGGCCGTGCTGGCCCAGATCAGAATGCCGATGACCAGGATGGTGTTGACGATGCTCGGCCCCAAAACGGCCACGGTGATCAAGACCAGGGGCAGGCGCGGCGTGACCACGAACAGGTCGGTCAGGCGCATCAAAACGTCGTCGACCCAGCCGCCGAAATAACCGGCCGCTAGGCCGATGATCGTGCCGATGAGGATGGAGAGCAGGGCCGAGCAGAAACCGACCAGCAAGGAGATGCGGGAGCCGTACAAGACCACGGAGAAGAGGTCGCGGCCGACCTCGTCGGTGCCCAGCCAGTGCCCGGTGTCCGGCGGCTGGAAGATGTCGCTGAGGCCGCCCGTCCGCCAGGGGTCGTGGGGGGCTAAAAGCGGGGCCAGGAGAGCGGCGGCGAGCAGGATCAAGAGCACCCCCGCGCCGATAAGACCGGGCTTGTTGAGGTTTTTCAAACGGGAGAACCACTTCTCCGTGGACATCAGGGCTCCTATCCGTGGAGGCGGGGATCGACCACTGAATAAAGCAGGTCAGCCAGCAGGTTGGCCAGGAGGGCGCAAGTGGAGATGACCAAAAAGGCCCCCTGGAGCACGGGATAATCGCGGCGCAAAAGAGCCTCGAACACGAGTCGGCCGACGCCGGGCCAGGTGAAGACCGTCTCCGTCTGAATGGCGCCGCCGATGAGCAGGCCCAGGTTCAGGGCGGCCAGGGTCATGACCGGCAAGGCGGCGTTGGGCAGAGCGTGGGAGAAGAGGCAGCGCCAGTTCGAAAAGCCCTTGGCCCTGGCCGTGACCATGTAATCCTCGCTCAAGACGTCAATCAGGGAATTGCGCATCAAGATGGCGTACTGCCCCAGCAAGACCAGGGTCAGGCTCAAGAGGGGCATGAGCATGTGCTGGCCCAAATCGGCCAATTTGGCCCCCCACCCGCCGACGAGGCCCGGGGTGGTCATGCCGGACAAGGGCAGCAGACCGGCCGAGAACATCATGAACATGAGGCCCAGCCAGAAAACCGGCGTGGCCCAGAGGAGCTGGGATAAGGACAGGCTGACCAGGTCGGCCGTTCGCCCGCGCCACACGGCGGCGATCATGCCCAGGGCGCAGCCGAGGAGGATGGAGAGCAAGGTCGCCGGCAGGAGCAGGATGACCGTGTTGACGAGGCGTTCGGCCAGAAGCTCGGCCACCGGAGTGTTGTAGACGAAACTGACCCCCAGATCGCCGCCGAGGGTGTTGACCACGTAGCGCCAGTACTGCTCGATCAACGAGCCGGAGAGCCCGAACTTGACCCGGAGCTGCTCCAAGACGTCCAGGGAGATGCGGGGGTCTGAGAACAAGAGGCGCAGCGGGTCGCCGGGCAGGAGGCGGAAGAGGAAGAAGTTGAGGGTCAGGATGAGCCAAAGGGTCAGCAGGGAGTGCCCGATGCGCCGGGCGACGTAAGCTCTGGCCTTCATCTACCTTCCCCTCGTCCACCGGTTCTGCGGCCGCCAGACCCGCCCCGGCCGGCATTTAGACCGGGCGGGGCGGCGGCCCTCGGAGTTCAAGGTTATTTGAACCTGATTCCGGTGAAGTTGTCCACGTTGAGGTTGGAGACGATGCCGCCCGGCGCGTCCTCTTGAAGACCTTCGACCAGGTCGGCCCGGTAGGCGCCCAGGGCGGTCATGTAATAGAGAATGATGGACGGGCAGTCACGGTAGTGGATGGCCTGCATTTTGTAGATCAGCTTGCGGCGCGCCTCTTTGTCCACCGTCTCGGCCTGTTTTTCGTAGAGTTCGTCGTACTCTTTGTTCTCGTAGCCGGCGCCGTTCCACTTCCGGATCTGGCCCGAGGTGTAGATTGATAGAGAGAAGTTGGGATCAGGCTGGCCGGTGAAGCCCCACAGATACATGTCCTGCTTGTAGTCCGGGAACAGCTCGGCCAGGATGGTGCCGCCGTCGGCTGACTGCAGGGTCAGCTTGACGCCGATCTGCTTCCACCAGTCGCGGATCATCTCCGCGGCGCGCATCTCCTCGGGCCAGCGGGAGATGACCAGGAGCTTGAGGCTCAACTCCCGGCCGTCCTTGTCCCTGACGCCGTCATTGTCGGTGTCCTTCCAGCCGGCTTCGTCCAAGAGGGCCCCGGCCTTGGCCAGGTCAAAGGCGTAGGGCTTCAGGTCCTTGTTGAAGAAAAACGGCGTCGCGTCCATGACCACGGACAGGCCGGGCCGGGCCAGGCCGAGGTGGATGACCTTGGCCAGGTGGTTCTTGTCCACGGTCATGGTCAGGGCTCTTCTGACCCGCGCATCCCTCAGGGCGGGGTGGCCTTGTCCAAAAGTGGAGGCGTTGATGCAGATGTGGCGATAATAGAGGTTCGGCGCCTGGACGATTTTGATGCCCTTTTCTTTTTTGAGGGCCACCGCGGCCAGGGGGGGCAGCTCCGAGCCGATGGCGTGGATGTCGCCCTTCTTGAGGGACATGATCATGGGGTCGCGGGAGGCGAAAAAGCTGAAGATGACCTGCTTGATGGCCAGCTTCTTCCGCCAGTAATTCTCGTTGACCTCAAAGCTCATGTAGTCGTTTTTCTTCCAGGCCGTGAACTTGAAGGGGCCGGAGCCGAGGGGCTGTTTGTTGTCGTACGTCGCCGCCTCCTGGCCCGGGATCTTCTCCCACTTGTGCTTGGCGATGATGAAGACGTTGCACAAGTCGGTCAGGGTGGAGGCGATGGGCTTTTCGTAGGTCAAGACCACGGTGTGGACGTCGGGCGCCTCGACCTTGGCGATGTGCTTGACGTAATTGAACATGGTCTTGATCTTGTTGTCGATGATGTACTTGTAGGTGAAGGCCACGTCCGCGCTGGTCAGCGGCTGGCCGTCGTGCCAGGTGGCGTTCTCGACCAGATCAAAGGTCCAGGTCAAGCCGTCCGGGGTGACCTTCCAGGACTTGGCCAGCATGGGCTGCGGGTTGAGGCCTTTGTCATAGGTCAGCAGAGTGTCGTAGAGCAGGGAGCGCATGACGATGACCGCCTGCACGGTGTCGTGCCCCACTGGATTCAAGGTCCGCGGCTCCTGGTTCCAGCCGACCCGGAAGATCCCGTCGCCCGGGGCCGCCTGAGCGACCGCCCCGAGGGTCAGCACCACGGCCGCCAGCAAAAAACAAGCCACAAATCCTTTCTTTTTCATGTCTCCTCCTTTTTGACGGTTCAAACGTTCAAGGTGTCAAACTCAATCCCCTCTCATGGCCAAGCCCGGCTCGATGATCTGGCCTCGCCTTTGCTGAGGCCGTCCGGGCTGATTGAACCGGAGCGCGTTTTTTCCCGCGGCCGCCAAGGCCTTGAGCTTCGACCCCTGTCGGTGATGAAAAACCCTTGTTTAATTAAGTCAACGAAATCACCTCTGATATGGACCGGGCCAGTTTCATGATCGGTTCGACATACTGCCTCTCGATGCGGCTCAAGGAGTGTTGGACGATCGAGAAGTCGAAGGAGACCGCCCCGATGGCGCGGTCAGCGCCCTGGTTGATCAAGGGGGCGCCGACAGTTATCAACCCGGGCATGAATTCTTCATCACACCTGGAATAGCCGCGCCGCCTGGTCTTGGCGATCTCTTGATAGAGATCCTTTTTGCGGACGATGGTTTTGTCGGTCTTGGCCTCCAATTTTAATCGGTTGATCGTTTTTTTGAGCTCATCGGGTGGCAGGAAGGCCAGATAGGCCTTGCCCAGCGAGGTGGCGTGCCAGGCCCGGTTGACCGAAGGAAGGCGATAGTTCAACGTCTCCTCGGCCTCTTTCCGATGGACGGTCATCATCACGTCGTCCACCACCAGGGCCACGTCCACGGTGATGTTGTGCTCGTCGTGGATCTGATCGACGTGCGTTCTGATCACCTCCAGGGCGTCAAAGCTTCTCAGAAAGTTGCATCCGAGGGCCATGGCCCTGATGCCCAACCGCAATTCTTTGGTTTTGTTATTTTTTCTTAGATAACCCAGTTGCACGAGCGTGTTGACGAAGCGATACGTCGAGGTCATGTTGAGATCGAGGGTGTGGGAGATCGCGGTCTGGGTCAAGGTGGGGCGTTGCTCGCTGAAAAGGGAGAGTATCCGCAGCCCCTTCTCGAGGGTCGTGGAGAAGTAATGATTCGTCTGCTGAGGCATCTGAAGGTCCGCTGAGAATTCAAGATTGTTTTACGATTATAGTAAATGGGTTACTTTATTAGTATAAACTCACCTTTTTCTTTTTGTCAAGAGGGAGCGACTTCGAGAGGCCGTCTGAGGGTAAGAAGGCCGGGGGGGGGTCAAGAGTCGAAAAGCCGGACAGGGGACGAGCCCCCGGCCAGCCTGGCCGGGGGCTCGTCAAAACACCGGGTCTGATCCTCAGGGACCGACGATGACCCAGATGGGCCGCTCGGGTCTGAGAACCTCGGCCGTGGCGGCGAGGACCTTTTGGGGGGTGAGGGACTTCACCTCTTCAGCGAAGCGGCTGACGTAGTCGAACCCGAGGCCCAGCCTTTCATAAAGAGCCAAATCCATGGCCCGGGAGTCGAGGCTCTGGTGGCCGAGGACCCACTGGGCCAAAAGAATGGCCTTGGCCCGGTCAAACTCTTTCTGGGTCAAGGGCTCCTGCCTGATGCGCCTCAGCTGGGCTTTGAGCTCCTCTCGGACCTGGTTAAGTTTTTCCGGGGCGCAGGCGATGTAGAAACCGAAGCTGCCCACGTCCAGGCCGGGCGAGTAAAAGGTGGCCAGATCGTAGGCCAGGGACTTCTCGTCCCTCAACTCCATGAACAGCCGGCCCGATTGGCTGGACAGAGCCTCGGAGAGGACATCCAAGGCGTAGCTCTCCGGGGCGCCGAGACCGGGGGCGCGGAAGCCATAGATCACGTGCACCTGGGCCTGCCCGGCCCTCTCCTTCCTCACTTCGCTTCCGCCCCAGGGCAGAGGCTTCAGACCCAGCACTCTCTCCGGCCTGAAGCCGCCGCCCAAGGGGGCCAAGAGGGTGGTCAAGCGTTGGTGGATCATCTTGGTCGAGACGTCGCCGGCCACGGCCACGACCATATTGTCGGCCTTGACCAGACGGTGATGAAGGGCCTTGAGGTCGGCCGGGGTGAGGTTCTTCAAGCTCTCCTCGTCGCCCAGTTCATCCCGGGCGTAGGGATGGCCGGCGTAGACGGCCTCCCTGAAGAGACGGAAGGCCACCGAGGCCGGCCTCTCCTCCTTGGCCTTCAAGGCGGCCAGCTGGTCGGCCTTGCGCTTGGCCACCTCTTGGGGGTCAAAGGTCGGCTCCATCAAGACGCGGCAGAAAAGATTCAAGCCCTCATCAGTGAAGCGGCTCAAGAACCCGCCGGCCAGGCCAAAGGTGTTGCGGCCGGAGAAAGCATTCAAGATGCCGGCCATGTCCTCCACCCGCCGGGTCAGCTCGTCGGGGCTGAGGCCGGCCGCGCCCCGGGTCCAGGTGCTGGCCAGAAGCTTAAAAGCGCCGGCTTCGTTCGCCGGCTCCAGGCTGACGCCGCCCCTGAAGACGGCCCGAAGGGCCATCAGGGGCAGGGAGTGGTCTTCCAGGACCAGAAGCTGCCCGCCGCCGGGCAGAGGCAGCGGCTTCAGCTCGGGTTTGACCGGCGCGGGCGGGGCCGGCTCGGCCGAGGCGATGAGGTGCTGGTCGAGCCAGTCGGCCGGCGGCAGAGCCCGGCCCTGGGGCGTCATGACCACCAGGGACATGTTCTGAGGCCGAAAGACCTCGGCGGCCAGCCGGCGGATCTCCTCGGCGGTGAGGGTCTCGACGCGGTTGAGATAGACCGTCTCCTTTCCCAGGGAGCCCATCAGGGACGAGAACCAGCCCAGCTTGGTGGCCTGGCCCTCCATCGTCTCCTTCTCGCGGATGAACGCGGCCTCAAAGGCCAGCCTGGCCCGGGAGAGCTCCTCAGTGCTGAAGGGGGTGCGGGTGACCTTCAAAAGCTCGCCCCAGAGCGCCTCCACGGCTTCGTCCAGCTTCTCCGGGCTCAAGGAGGCCGAGATCCACACGACCCCCTGCCCGAGGGGGGTGAAGGAGCTCACGCCCACGGAATTGACCAGGCCTTTTTGACCCCACAAGGTCTCGGTCAGCCGGGCCGACTCACCGCCGCCCAAGAGCTGGGCCAAAAGGTCGTAGCCAGCCACCTCCAGACTCGGCAGCCCCGGCATCTTGAAGCCCGCGGCCAGA
>CAYXRH010000111.1:0-11384 GCA_964466355.1 uncultured Thermodesulfobacteriota bacterium | reverse complement strand
CGCCGCCGGCCGCGGTGGTGGTCGTCTCTTCTCCGCCGCCGGCCGCGGTGGTGGTCGTCTCTTCTCCGCCGCCGGCCGCGGTGGTGGTGGTCCCTTCTCCGCCCGTGGCCTCGGCCTCGGTGGCGCCCAGCTCCGGGGCTTCCGAGGGAGCGAACATCTGCTGGAACTGGTTTCGCTCGACCTCTGTCATGGCCCGGGGCGGCGTGGGGCTCTGTTGACCGACGACGCGGGTGATCTTCTGATTTTCAACCACCACCAGGGCCGTGGGCATGGCCGGGTTGTAAACGGTGACGGGGTTGTCATAACCGACGACGGTGGTCTCGGTGGGGGAGATGACCCAGACCAGCATCAAGGTGCCCCGCACGCCGGCCACGGCGGTGGGGGTCTCCACCTCGAAACGGCGGTTCTTGTAACCCATCAGGTCATTGATCAGCAGCTTCACCTTGCCGGCGGGCAGTTTGAGGCTGGCCTCACGCACCTGGGCCTTGGGGTCGAACTGGAAGCGGTTCAGGACCAAGGTGGACTCGTCGCCCACCCGCATCAGCGAGTCGTCGGAGAGGAGGATCTTGATGTTGGAATCCGCACCAGTGGTGATCTTGTCGCCCATGTACAAGCTCAGGCCGACCCGGGCTTCAAGATCCCGCTTGAGGGCCTCGTTGACCACGCGGCCCTGGCCGGTGACCTGCGCGATGCGGCCGACAGGGGCCTCGGTCTGGGCCCAGGCCGCTTGGGCCAGGACCAGCGCCAAGACCGCGACCAAAAAGATCGATACTGGCCGGTTCATGGCCATGCCTCCCCTCTGCCCCCCCGGGCATGCATTAGAAAACCCCCGCCCACAACACCGTGAACACACTTTTACTGAACTCGTACGGGTCGAAATCATCGCCGCCGTCAACGTTGGAGTTGTTGGTCGTGAAAAAATAGGCCACGGAGAACTGGGCCAGGGGATTGAGACGGCAGGCCACCTGAGCCGCCAACCGCCATTGGGTGTCCTCACGGATGAAAAGACCCCCGCCCGGCCCAGGGCGGGTGTCACCATAATAGCTCGTCTTGGGGTCATAGGTGTATTTGGCCAAGGTGAGCCCGAGGTCAAAGGACAGCGGTCCCCAGATGGGACGGCCGCCGCCAAAGGTGAATTCGTAAGCTTGATAGCCGCTCTCGTCGTCCTCGGCCAGTTCGACGTCGTAGCGGGCGTTGAAGCGCAGGTATTTGGTCGGCTCGCCGAGGAAAAGAAACTGCCCCAACCCTAAGCCCCAGCGGTCGATGTCGGGGCTGCCGTCAAAATATTGCCGATTCTGATAGAGGCCGTAGATTTCAGTGCGCAGGTTGGGCGCGATGAGCCAGTAGAAATAGGGGGCCACGCTGTTGAGCTTGACCCGATCTTCCATGTCCGCGGTGGCGTAGAAATAGGTGAAGGAGTAAGGCACCCTCACCCCCCAGTTGGACCAGCTTCGGCTCACATAAGCCCCCAGGGACCAAAAGGCGTAGTTGGCGTCCGACTCCTGCCAATAATCGACCCGTTGCGCGCCGGCCGTGAGGCCGAACTCGACTTCTTCCACCCGGGCGACGCGGTATCCGAAGTTGAGTCCGCTCAAGACGCAGGAGTCGGCCACGTCGCGGGTCGGTTCGGCGGCCGGATTGTCCTCCAGGGGGTTTAAGTAGAGGTTGGTGTCGTATTGAAAGCCGGCGTTGGCCGCCACCCACCACGGCCTGTCGGCCCGTTTTTGACCCTTGATCATCTCCTCAAAGGCGTCGATGTCCTTTATGAGCGGCGAGGCCGGAGCCAGGCTCCGGGCGATCTTGAGAGCGTCGAGGGCCTTGTTGTATTTTCTTTGTTTAAAGAAGGCCTGGGCGATGAGATAGGAGAACTCCTGCTTCACCTCCGGCTTGGCCTCGCCGAGTCGTTTCAGGGCGGCGATGGCCTCATCGAAGCGATCGAATCTCATCAGGGCCAGGCCTTGCTCCTTGAGGGCTCGGATGAAATCCAACTTCTCGGCCGCCTTAAGGTGCTTCAGGGCTTCGTCGATCCGGCCCATGTCCATGAGCATGTAAGCCGCCTCGAAGCGCAGCACGCCGTAAGACTTTGGATCCTTGGTCACCAGCTGGTCAAAATAGGCCACCGCTTCTTCATGGCGCTTTAACAAAGCCAACACCTTGGCCTTGAGCAGGATTATCTGCATATCCAGCGGCGCCAAACGGTGAGCCCGGTCTAATTTGGGCAAGGCGGCCTCGTAATTTTCGTCGAGCAAGTCAAATCGCGCCTCGTTGTAAAGATTCCGTGCCTGGTCAGCCGGGTCAACTGCTTTAGAGAAAGCTGGAAACCACAGGACTGACATCAGCACCAAAAAGAATCCGAGACGCCAGTTCAATCTCACACGCCACCCACCTCAGGCGAGTGGGATCACCTCCAACCACCGACGCGCCTGGACGAGAGAATGATCGTGTCGATATTCATATCATTAAATGAACGGCGGAGGCAAGTACATTTCATGTCAGTGTGTTAGCCTGCGAATCGGACTATCTCCTCAAACCACAACCAGGAGACATTTTCCCCGGGCCGTTAAGGGGACACATCGCCTCGGTCTAGACACCGGGGCATTGATCTCTTGACCGCCACCTCCCTATTTGCCATAATCAACCGTTAATTTGAGGAATGGCCTCCCATCCCTCGGGGGCGTATTCCTAGTCTACAATGAGGGAGTTTTTGGAATCGCTCCGTGGGGGCATGACAGGAGGAGAGAGCTTGGCTACCGGCACCGTTAAATGGTTCAGTGACGACAGAGGGTACGGTTTCATCGTGCCCGACGAAGGAGGCAAGGATCTGTTCATCCACCGTTCCAACATCCAGGTGGAGGGATTCAGGACCCTCAAAGAAGGCCAGAAGGTGGAGTACGAGGTTGGGGAGGGCCGCAAAGGCCCCGAGGCAATCCAGGTCCGACCGACCGACTAGACCCCACAGGCCGATGAACGCCGGCCCCGCAAAAAGCGGGGCCTTTTTTGTGGTGGACTCAACTTAAATCCTTGTCTGGCCGAAGTTTCGAGCGAGTGCCTCGACGAGACTTGGGTTAAAGACGTCGTCTTCGAGGCTTAATTTTTTTATACTCCAGGGAGAGACCACCCGGCTGGCGGCCGCGAGGTGGACCTGGCCGCGGGGATGTTTAGTTCGTCATTTCTGGTGATGCATCATTGACTATGTGGCCGGTTTGAGTTACAAATCATCAACAAGCTTTGGCTCTAGAGACATCCTGGAGGCGTCATGCCCAAAAAGGATCGTTACGCTGAGGCGGGCGTGGACATAGATAAAGCCCACCGCTTCATCGAGGCCCTCAAGCCCCTGGCCAAGAAGACGCACACTTCAGGCGTCATCACCGACATCGGCGGCTTTGGGGGTCTTTTTCACCTCAACACCTCCCACTACAACAACCCGGTCCTCGTCTCCTCCACCGACGGGGTGGGAACCAAGCTCAAGATCGCCTGTCTGACTAAAAAGCACGACACCATCGGCATCGACCTGGTGGCCATGTGCGTCAACGACATCATTGTTTTGGGCGCCAAACCGCTGTTTTTCATGGATTACCTGGCCATGGGCCGCCTGGATGAGGCCCAGGCGCTCGAGATCATGAGCGGCATCACCACGGGCTGCCGGCAGGCCAAGATGGCCCTCTTGGGGGGTGAGACGGCCGAAATGCCGGGCCATTACCCGGCCGGCGAGTACGATCTGGCCGGCTTCGTCGTCGGCGTGGTCGAGGACGAGAAGGTCGTCGACGGGGCCAGCATCAGGGTCGGAGACGTCATCATCGGCGTGGCCTCTTCGGGCCTGCATTCCAACGGCTACTCCCTGGCGCGCAGGATCTTTTTGGAGGAGATGGGCCTCGGCCTGGACGAGATCCCCGAGGGCCTGGAGACGAGTCTGGCCGAGGAACTCCTCAAGCCCACCAAAATCTACACCGAGCAAGTGAGGAACCTTCTGCGGGATCTGACCATCAACGGCATGGCCCACATCACCGGCGGCGGCCTGACCGACAACCTGCCGCGCATCCTGCCCAAGCGCTGCCGGGCGGAGATCAACGAGGGCTCCTGGGTGGTGCCGCCCGTCTTTGAGATTCTCCAGCGGGCCGGGGGCGTCAGCCAGGACGAGATGTATCGGACCTTCAACTGCGGCATCGGCCTCATTCTGGTGGTGCCCGAGGATCAGGCCGACGAGACCCTGGACCGGCTGGCGGCCATGGACGAGCCGGCCTGGGCCATCGGCCGCGTGGCCTCGACCAAGAAAAAGCTGCCCTCGGTGAGCTACATCTGAGCCCCGCCTTCATCTTTCGGAAAGGAAATGATGGCCGTATTGTTGGTCTCGGCCTGCCTCATCGGTCTGCCGACTCGTCATGACGCCCAGGTCCGGCGAAACGAGGCGCTGATGGACCTTCTTAGCGGTCACTGCTGGCTGCCGATCTGCCCGGAGCAGCTCGGCGGCCTGCCCACGCCCCGGGCGGCCAGCCGCATCGTCGGCGGCGACGGCGCCGACGTCCTGGCCGGTCGGGCCAGGGTCGTGGACGTCCACGGCCGGGACAACACCGCGGCCTTCATTAAAGGGGCCCGGGCCGCGGTCCGGCTGGCCGAGGAGGTCTCACCGGCGGCGGCCCTGCTGCGCAGCCGAAGCCCATCCTGTGGACCGAGGATCAGGGTCGGCTCAGACGCCGTCCCGAGGCCACGAGGCGTCAGCGCCGCCGTCTTGAGCGCGGCCGGCTTGAGGCTTTTGGAGGTCGAGGAGACAGGACTCAGCGAGGCGGTGCGGCGGTTTTTGCGGGCCCTCATGAGTGGCTGAACCAGATACGAAGCGAGCCCGGTTCGAGACTGACCTCTGGGGGTCCGGCGGCGAAAAAGTTTGCTTTTCGTCCCTCAATGATGTATATACCACTCGGTTAGCAGACCCTCAGCGTAATGAGGGCGAGGAGTCGCAGAGATGGCCCAGGTATGCGAAATCTGTGGTAAAAGTCACATGACCGGCTACAACGTCAGCCACGCCCACAACAAGACCAAACGGCGGTTCAATCCCAACCTCCAGACCGTGCGCACCGCCAAGGGCAAGCTGCGGGTCTGCTCCCGCTGTCTGCGCTCAGGGCTGGTGGAGAAGAAGACCTCTTGAGGCTGACGTTTTGCTCGAGACCGCCCTGGGGACGCCTCACCCCAGGGCGGATCTCTTTCAGGCGCTCAGCCTTTCGACCCGCCTGACCACCTTCAGCTTTTTCAAATCGTCCATGACCCTGTCCAGTTGCTGTCGATCCTGGACGAGAATGGTCAGCTTGAGCTGCCCTTGCCCTTCCTCGTTGGTGCGCACGTGAGCCTCGGAGATGTTCACCTCGTGGGTGGAGAAGACGTTGGTCACCTTGGCCAGGGTGCCGGTGTGATCGACTGTGTTGACGCTGAGGGTGATCGGACGTCCGACGCCCTCTCCCTTCTCCCACTCCACCTCGACGAGCCGGTTGGGGTTGGCTCCGACCACGTTGGGGCATTCGGCCCGATGGACGCTCACCCCGCGGCCTTGGGTGATGAAGCCGATGACGTCGTCTCCGGGCAGCGGGGAGCAGCATTTGGCGAAGCGCACCAGAATGTCGTCCAGGCCCTTGACGCGGATGCCCTCCTTGGGGCGCCGCCGCACCCGTCTCACCACCCGGCCCAGTAACCCGGCCCCTTTCTTGTCCTCCTGCTCCGGCGGCGGAAAGATCTTGTGGACGACCTGTTTGGGGGTCAGCTTGCCGTAGCCCACGGCGGCGATGAGGTTGAGGCCGCCTTGAACCGAGAAGATTTCGGCCACCTCATCCAGGGCGCCGGTTCTGAGCACGGAGTTTAAGCTGGAGCCGACCTTGCGCAGCTCTTTGTCCAGCAGCTCGCGGCCGATCGTCTCCGAACGGGCCTGCTCCTGAGCCTTGACCCAGGAGCGGATCTTTTGCTTGGCCCGGGAAGTGACCACGAACCCGAGCCAGTCCTTGGAGGGGCGGCGGTTTTTGTCGGTCAAGATCTCCACGACTTGACCGCTCTTGAGCTGGTGGCGCAGGGGCACCAACCGGCCGTCCACCTTGGCCCCGGCGCAGTGGTGGCCGACTTCGGTGTGGATTTGGTAGGCGAAGTCCACCGGCGTGGCCCCCTTGGGCAAAGCCTTGACGTCGCCGTGGGGAGTGAAGACGTAGACCTCGTCGGAGTACAGCTCCACCTTGACCGAATCCAGAAGCTCGCGCGGATCGGAGAGGTCCTTGATCCACTCCAGGAGCTGTCTCAGCCACACGAAGCGCTCGCCCTCCTCGGCATCCACGGGGCCGCCGCCCTCCTTGTAGCGCCAGTGGGCGGCGATGCCCTCTTCGGCCACCCGATGCATCTCTTCGGTCCGGATCTGAATCTCGATCCTGACCCCCTCCGGCCCCAGGACGGCGGTGTGGAGGGACTGGTAGCGGTTGGGCTTGGGCAGGTTGATGTAGTCCTTGAACCGGCCCGGGATGGGCTTCCACAGGGAGTGGACCAGGCCCAGGGCCTCGTAGCACTCCCGGATCTCCTGGACGATGATCCGAAGCCCCATGATGTCGAAGAGCTGGTCGATGCCGAGGCCCTGGGCGGCCATTTTCTTGTAGATGGAATAGAAGTGCTTCGGCCTGCCCTCGATCCGGGCCTTGATGTTTTGCTTCTCCAGCTCCTTCATGAGGATGTGGCTGACCCTTTTTAAGTAGGCGGCGCGCTCCTCGGTCCGCTGAGCCACCCCCTCCTTGAGGCGGTGGTAGACCTCGGGCTCGAGGATGAAGAGGCTCAGATCCTCCAGCTCGGACTTCATCCAGTAGATGCCGAGCCTTCCGGCCAAGGGAGCGTAAATGTCCAAGGTCTCCTGGGCGATGGCCTTTTGTCTTTCCAATTTCTGAAAGCCCAGGGTGCGCATGTTGTGAAGCCGGTCGGCCAGCTTGACCAAGAGGACGCGGATGTCGTTGGCCATGGCCAGGATCATCCGGCGGATGTTCTCGGCCTGGGCGGCCGCCCGGGAGGTGAACTCCATGACCGATATCTTGGTCACCCCGGCGACGAGGCGGGCCACCTCCGCCCCGAAAAGACGCTCTATCTCGGCCACGGTGGCGTTGGTGTCCTCAACGGTATCGTGCAGAAGTCCGGCCGCCACGGCGACGACGTCGAGGCGCATCTTGGCCAAAATGGCCGCCACTTCCAAGGGGTGGGCCAGATAGGGCTCGCCGGAGAGTCGGACCTGTCCCTGGTGGACCTTGGCCGCGAAGATGTAAGCCCGGCGGATGAGATCCACTTCGGCCTTGGGGTGGTAGGCCGCCATGGCGTCGGTTATGTCGGACAGGCGGATCACGGAATCATCACTTCACAGATCATCGCCGCCGTCGTCGAGGCCGCCTCGGCCACCGGCGTCAAGCGTGACTCCTTGGCCCTGCGGGGCTTGATTTCGACCTGGTTGTCCTTGAGGGCCCGGCCGACGGTGAGGCGATAGGGCACGCCGATGAGGTCGGCGTCCTTGAACTTGACCCCTGGTCTCACATCCCGGTCGTCCAAGAGGGCGGCGACGTTCAGGTCCAAAAGCGCCTGGTGAATCTTTTCGGCCGTCTGGTTCACGGCCGCCTCCTGGCCCACCGGAACGACCACGGCCGTGAAGGGGGCCAACGGCGCCGGGAAGATGATGCCGTCCTCGTCGTGGTTCTGCTCGATGGCCGCAGCCAGGGTGCGGTCCACGCCGATGCCGTAGCAGCCCATGATGACGTGGCGCTGCTGGCCTTGTCCGTCGAGGAAGGTGGCTTCGAGGGCCTCAGAGTACTTGGTCCCCAGCTTGAAGATGTGCCCGACCTCGATGCCCCGCAGAAACTCCAGCGGGGCGCCGCAGCGGGGGCAGGGGTCCGCGGCGGTGACGAGACGGAGATCGACGTAGTCAGGGCCGGGGAAGTCTCGGCCGGGGTTGACGTTGATCAGGTGATGGTCGGCCTCGTTGGCCCCGGTGACCCAGTTGGTCATGCCCTTCAAAGAAAGGTCGGCCAAAACCTTGACCTCTGTGGCCAAGGCCACCGGCCCGGCGAAGCCCACCGGCGCCCGGGAGAGCCGCCGGACCTCCTCCGGGCTGGCCATGTCGATGGTCTCGGCCCCAAAGGCGCGCTTTATCTTGACCTCGTTGGCCTCGTGGTCGCCCCTGATCAAAGCCGCCACCGGCCCCCTGTCGGTGATGAACAGCAGCGTCTTGACCACCGCCTGGGGTCTTATGTCCAGGAAGGCGCAAAGCTCCTCCACGGTGTGGACCTCGGGGGTGAGGACCTTGTTCATGGGTTTTTCGGCCTCGGCCGGGGAGCCGGGGGCGGGGATCAGAATCTCGGCCCGCTCGATGTTGGCCCCGAAATCACACTTGGCGCAGGAGACCACGGCGTCCTCTCCGGTCTCGGCCAGAACCATGAACTCGTGGGAGAAGGAGCCGCCGATGGCCCCGGTGTCGGCCTCGACGACCTTGTACTTGAGCCCCATGCGATCGAAGCTGCGGCAGTAGGCCTGGTGCATGCTCCGGTAGGATTCGGCGCAGCCCTCCTCGTCCACGTCAAAGGAGTAGGCGTCCTTCATGCAGAACTGCCGGCCGCGCATGACCCCGAAGCGCGGCCGGACCTCGTCGCGGTACTTTTGTTGGAAGTGATAGAGATTTAAGGGCATGTCCCGATACGAGCGGATCTCCCGGCGGCAGATGTCGGTGATGACCTCCTCGTTGGTCGGGGCGAGGCAGTAGTCGTGGGCGTGGCGATCCTTGAAGCGGAGCAGCTCCTTGCCGTAATACTCCCAGCGGCCCGAGGCGATCCACAGCTCGGCCGGCTGGACTTCGGGCATGAACATCTCGATGGCCCCGGCCCGGTTCATCTCCTCCCGGATGATTTGCTCGACCCTTCTGAAGGCGGCCAGCCCGTAGGGCAGGTAGGAGTAAATGCCCGCGGCCAGCTTGCGGATCATGGCCGCCCGCAGCATCAAGACTTGACTTATGACCTCGGCCTCGGCGGGAACCTCCTTGAGGGTCGGCAGGAAATATCGAGAAAGCCGCAACCTATAACCTCCCTAAACTTTTATCATTTCTTCAACTTCGGCCACCAAAGCCCGCAAGATTTGATCCTCGGGAACCTTTTTGAGCCTCGTCCCGGATTTGAAGACCAAGCCCTGGCCCCGCCCTCCGGCCACGCCCACGTCGGCCTCCCTGGCCTCGCCGGGGCCGTTGACCACGCAGCCCATGACGGCCACCTTGATCGGTTCAACGACGTGGCTGAGGGCTTGGTCCACCTTGGCCACCAGATCGAAGAGGTCCACCTCGCAGCGGCCACAGGTGGGGCAGGAGATGATCTCAACCCCCCGGCGGCGCCGGTCGAGGGCCCTCAAGATCTCGAAGCCGGCCCTGACCTCCTCCACCGGGTCCCGGGTCAGGGAGACGCGGATTGTCTCGCCGATCCCCTCGGCCAGGAGGAGGCCGATGCCCAGGGCTGACTTGACCAGACCGGGGATGAGGGGGCCGGCTTCGGTCACCCCGAGGTGCAGCGGGGCCGGCGAGGCGGCGGCGAAGGCCCGGCAGGCGGCCACGGTGTCCTTGACCGAGGAGGACTTGAGGGAGACCTTGAAGTTGAAGAAGCCCGCCTCCTCCAAAACCCGGGCGCTCTCGGCCGCGGAGAGGGCCAGGGTCTCGGGGGTGGGCCGGCCGAAGCGGGCCAGAATGTCCTTTTCGAGGGAGCCGGCGTTGACGCCGACGCGCAGACAGGCCCCGCACTCGGCCGCCGCCTCGGCGATCAAAAGAAGCTTGTCCCGGCCGCCGATGTTGCCCGGATTGACCCGCAGCCCGTCGGCGCCGGCGGCCAGGCTTTTCAAGCCCAAACGGTGGTCGAAGTGGATATCGGCCACCAGGGGCAGGGAGATCTTGTCCTTGATCAGGCTCAAGCTCCTCGCCGCCTCTTCGTCCACCACGGCCACCCGGACCACCTCGCAGCCGGCCTCGGCCAGCCGCCCGATCTGGCTCACCGTGGCCGCCACGTCGCGGGTGTCGGTCTTGGTCATGGATTGGACGCGCACCGGGGCCCGGCCGCCGATGGTCAGGCCGCCCAAGGTTATCTCCCGGCTCTCCCGGCGCGGCTTCATGATCAACTAAGTATGAGAAGGGCGTCTCTTTTTGTCAATCGGCCAGGCCGAAAAAGCCCCGGCCATCGCAACCGAAACCCTTGGCCTGGAGAAGATGTTTTGGTATAAAGCTCGGCATTGATGAGTGATTGTTCAGTCAGTTTAATATCTCTTAAGGAGCGACCCATGAAGAAAGACAGCGACATCGTCATCATCGGAGGCGCCCGGACACCCATCGGCCGGTTCGGAGGAGCCTTCAAGACCCTGAGGGCCCACCAGCTCGCCGGCGCGGCCATGAAGGAGGCCCTCATCAGGGCCGGCGTCAGCGGGGAGCAGCTTTCCGACGTCATCCTGGGCGACTGCGTCCAGGCCCCGGACGAGGCCAACACCGCCCGCACGGCCGCGCTGGGCATCGGCCTGCCGGTGGAGGTGCCGGCCGTGACCATCCAGCGCCAGTGCTCCTCGGCCATGCAGGCCGTCATCTTCGGGGCCCAGCAGATCGCCTGCGGCGACTCGGAGGTCGTCTTGGCCGGCGGCTGCGAGTCCATGTCCTCGGCGCCCTACGTCCTGCCCGCCGCCCGCTGGGGGGCCCGGCTGCAGCACGGTCAGATGATGGACTCCATGTGGGAGATGCTCCATTCCGGCTCCAACCTTCTCGAAAAGGGCGCCGGTTACATCATGGGCCAGACGGCCGAGAATCTGGCCCAAAAATACGACATCGGCCGGGAGGAGCAGGACGTCATCGCCCTGCGCTCCCACCAAAACGCCGAGGCGGCCACCAAGGAGGGGCGCTTCGCCGCCGAGATCATCCCCGTGGAGGTGTGGGGGAAAAAGGGCCAGGTGAGCGTGGTCGATGAGGACGAACACATCCGCCTCGGGCTCAAGATGGAGGATCTGACCAGACTCAAGCCGGTCTTCAAAAAGGACGGCACGGTCACGGCCGGCAACTCCTCGGGCCTCAACGACGGCGGGGCGGCCGTGGTCGTCGCCTCCCGGGCCAGGGCCAAGGAGCTCGGCGCCGAACCAATGGTCAGAATCGTGGCCCACGCCGTGGCCGGGGTCGATCCCCGCTACATGGGCTTCGGGCCGGTGCCGGCCACCCAGAAGGTCTTGAAAAAGACCGGCCTGGCGCTGAAGGACATAGAGCTCATCGAACTCAACGAGGCCTTCGCGGCCCAGTATCTGTCCTGCGAGAAGGCCCTCGGCTTGAACCGGGAGATCACCAACGTCAACGGCTCGGGCATCGGCCTCGGCCACCCGGTGGGGGCCACCGG
>CAYXRH010000110.1:0-11495 GCA_964466355.1 uncultured Thermodesulfobacteriota bacterium | reverse complement strand
GTCCACACCGGGCCCTTCAAAAGAGTGAGCCTCGCTTCAGCCGCGGTCTGGATGAGGGCCTGCATCAAAAACTCGTCCGGCGTGGCTGGTCGGCTCAAGGGGTAATGAGCTGAGGTGCCCTCTTCGGACACGGCCCCGGTGACTAATATCAGATCGCCGGCCGCGGTCCTGGAGCTGAGCGAGCCGGCCCAGCCCATGACGAGGAGGTTTTTAACCCCAAGCGCAAAGAGCTTCTCCGCGACCATGGCCGCCTGGGGAGCGCCCAGGGCCGGGCCGGCCAGGGCCAAATTGTCGTCCATCTGAAAAAGCTCAAAAAAGAGGTGGACTTTTTGAGGCTTGAGCTCTGAGCCGGCCACCTCGCGGGCCATTTTGAGATCAGAGGACATCAGGGTCAAAATGGCCGTCGGTCCCAACTCGGGCTCGCCGAGGAGCCGCTCAGGGTTGATGAGGACTGGCGATTCCATGATCAGACAAAATAGCACAAAATCCTTTTCCGGTCGCAAGTCAAACCTGTTATACTCCCCCTCTTTAAACCTTCGCCATGGGGCGCCATGCATTTGTCCTGGTCAAAGAAAGAGCTCTGGTTAACCGCGGTTGCGGGCGGGTTTTTGTTGGCCGCCTCATGGTTTTGGGGGGACGAGTGGGCCGCCCGTCGCGGTCCTCATTGGGCCCAGTGGTTTGACGATCTGCCCCTGGTGGTGAGGCTGCTGACCGAGTACGGGGTGTGGCTTTTTTACGCCGGCTACGCGGCCGTGTTGGCCTCGGGTCTTTGGCGCCAAGACATCAGATTGCTCAAGGTCCTTTTGATCTACCTCGTCGCTCAGTTGGCCTTTTCTGTGCTGGTCGTGCGGGCGATGAAGATCGGTTTTGGGCGGCCGAGAGCTTTCCTGAGCGGGGCGGAGTGGAAGCCTTTCACCTTGGAGTCAGACTTCCACTCCCTGCCTTCGGGTCACTCGGCTGACGTGGCCGTGGGCTTATCGGTCACGATGCGGGCCTTCGCCTCTTGGTCGCTCAGGCTGGGCGCTCTGGCGCTGGCCTTGGTTGTCGCCGCGGGCCGGGTGGTTCAAAACAAGCATTATCCTTCGGACGTGGTCGTGGGGTTGATGGTCGGCCATTTGGGGACCGTGCTGACCACCTGGGCCGTGCTCAGAGGAGCGCTGACAAAGCCGGCCGAGCGGCTGCTTTTTTGGCTCACCCACCGCGCAGAATTCGACTCCAAGACAGTTGACATAAAAGAAGAAGTCAGGTAGTATCAACAATTTAAATTGAACGTCTGTTCGAGGCGGCGGAAGGGTGATGTTTGAGGCTCTGCAGGAACGTCTGGGCGCGGTCTTCAAGAAACTGCGCGGCCACGGCAAGCTGACCGCGGAGAACATCCAGACCGGGCTGCGGGAGGTCCGGCTGGCTCTCCTGGAGGCTGACGTCCATTACCAGGTCGCCCGGGATTTCGTGGCCCGCGTTGAAGAGCGGGCCACAGGCCAGGAGGTCATGGGCTCGCTGACGCCGGCCCAGCAGGTGATCAAGATCGTTTACGAGGAGCTGACCGAGTTGATGGGTTCAGCCCACCAAGGCCTGAATCTGGCCGGCCAGACTCCACGGAGGATCATGCTCGTCGGCCTCCAGGGCTCGGGCAAGACGACCACCGCGGCCAAGCTGGCCCGCCACCTCTCCTCCCGCCAGCGACCCTTGCTGGTCCCGGCCGACGTGTATCGCCCGGCGGCCATAGAGCAGTTGATCACCCTGGCCGAGCAAATCCAGTTGCCGGTGTATCACTCACGCACCAACCAGGCTCCGGAGGAGATCTGCCGCCTGGCCGTTGAGGAGGCCGAGGCCAGGGGGCTGGATGTGCTGGTGGTGGACACGGCCGGCCGGCTTCACGTGGACGAAGAGCTGATGGTTGAACTGGTTCGGCTGAGGGACTACTTGAGACCTCAGGAGGTCTTGCTCGTCGCTGACGCCATGACCGGTCAGGACGCGGTCAACGCCGCGGCGCAGTTCCACGAGCGGGTGGGCTTGAGCGGCGTGGTGCTGAGCAAGATGGAGGGCGACGCCCGCGGCGGAGCCGCCTTGTCCATCAAGGCCAGCGTGGGCGTGCCGATCAAATTCGTCGGCCTGGGCGAGAAGATCGACGCCCTCGAGCCGTTTCATCCGGAGCGAATGGCCTCCCAGATCTTGGGCATGGGCGACGTGCTCACCCTGATCGAAAAGGCCCAGGAGGTCGTTGACCAGAAGGAAGCGGCGCGTTTGGCCGCAAAGCTCAAGAAGGCCGAGTTCACTTTAGAGGATTTCTTGGGGCAGTTGAGGCAGATAAGACGCATGGGCTCCCTGGAGCAACTGCTGTCCATGATTCCGGGTCTGGGCAGAATGAAAAACCTCCAGGACGTCACTCCCAACGAAAAGGAGTTCAAGCGCCTCGAGGCGGTCATCCTGTCCATGACCCCGGAAGAGAGGGAGAAGCCGCGCATAATCAACGGTTCTCGGCGCAAGAGGATCGCCATGGGCTCGGGGACGTCGGTGGCCGAGGTCAACAAACTGCTCAAGAATTTTGAGCAAATGAAGAAGATGGTCAAGCGGATGGGCCGCGGTTCGCCGCCGCAAATGCTCGCCCAAGGCGGGCGGCCTTTTTGGGCCTAGATGCGGTTAGTGGTTTTCAAATGGCACAAGTTCACTTAAAATAAAATCAAGAGCACGAGAGAGGAAAGATGCCAGTAAGGATTCGCCTGACGAGGATGGGGGCCAAGAAGAGCCCGTTTTACCGAGTGGTGGCGGCTGACTCCGAGGCGCCGCGGGATGGAAGCTTCATCGAGGTCTTGGGGACCTATGACCCGCGCCAGGAACCTCTGGAGTTCAAGATCAATCAGGAACGGCTGAACCTCTGGCTCAGCCGAGGGGCGCAGCCCTCTGACACGGTGCGCAGCCTCCTGAACAAGACGGCGACAACTTAAAGAGAGGTCGATCAGATCTCAGCCGAACCGCTCATGAGTGGAGGTGGTTTATGAAGGAGCTGATCAAGTTCATCGCGCAGTCTCTGGTTGACAACCCGGATCAGGTGGAAGTTTCCGAGATTGAGGGTGCGCAGACCTCGGTCATTGAATTGCGCGTGGCCAAGGAAGACTTGGGCAAAGTGATCGGCAAGCAAGGCCGCACCGCCCGGGCCATGCGGACCATACTCAGCGCCGCCTCCACCAAAATTAAAAAGCGTGCGGTCCTGGAGATAATTGAGTAAGCCTTCGGGATGGGACCGGATGGTCATCCTCGGCCGCGTCGTTCGGCCTCACGGCCTCAAGGGAGAGGTCAGAGTTAGCTCCTTTGCCCGCTCCCTGGTCAGCTTCATCGGGCAGGGCGAGGTTTGGCTGAAGCCGATCCAAGGCCGGGAGCGGTTTTTGTCTTTGGAGTGGGCCAGAGAGCATCCCAAAGGTGTTCTCTTAAAGCTCAAGGGGATTGACGATCCCGAGGAGGCCCGGGTTTTGGTCGGGGCCGAGGTCGGAGTCTCCCGCTCGGCTTTGCCCGCCACTGAGGAGGGAGAATATTACTGGGTTGACCTGATCGGACTCGAGGTCCGGGACGAGCAAGGATGCAAGGTCGGTCGGATAAAGACCCTGTTCGAGACCAAGGCCCATGAGGTCTTGGTCGTGCAATCAGGCGGAAGGGAAGTGCTCATTCCGGTCACAGAGGCTTCGGTGGCCGAAGTGGATTTGGCCGGCGGCGTGGTGAAGGTTCGGGCCTGGGAGCATTATTAGAAAACGAGGCGCGGCCCCTGATGCCACTGGGCCAGACGATCTTTGAGATAAGCGATGCTCTTTGAAATACTGACGCTTTTCCCCGAGGCGTTGGAGGGTTATCTGTCGGCCTCCATTCTGGGCCGGGCCCAGAAAGCGGGCCTGGTTCAAGTCAAGGTGACCGACATCCGCCGCTTTGCCGTGGATAGACATCACACCGCTGATGACCGCCCCTTTGGCGGCGGCGACGGCATGGTCATGAAACCCGAGCCCCTGGCCGCGGCCATTCGGCAGGCCCAGCCGGGCTGGGTCATCCTCACCTCGCCCCGGGGCCGGCGGTTTGACCAGCCCAGGGCCGCCAAACTGGCCGCGCTGGAAAAGATCATCCTCGTCTGTGGACGGTATGAGGGGGTGGATCAGCGGGTGGTCGACCTTCTGGTGGACGAGGAGGTCTCCATCGGCGATTACGTTCTCACCGGCGGCGAACTGGCGGCCATGGTCATTGTGGACGCCACGGTGAGGATGATTCCCGGCGTCCTGGGCGGCGACGGATCCAGCGAGGAGGACTCGTTCAGCCAAGGGCTGCTGGAGTATCCTCATTACACCCGGCCGAGGGTGTTTGAGGGGCTCGAGGTGCCCGAGGTCCTCCTTTCAGGAGACCACGCCCGCGTAGCCCGCTGGCGGCGCCGGCAGTCCTTGCGCCTGACCTTGAGACGCCGGCCCGAGCTGTTGGCCAGGGTGAGCCTGAGCGATGAAGAAAGGCAATGGTTGGCGGAGGTTAAGGCTGAATCAGGGCTTTAGGCATGGGGAAACCGATCGTCGGCGTCGGCTTGGTCCATTTTCCAGTGGTCAATAAAAAAGGCCAAGAGATCGCCGCGGCCTTGACCCCGACCGATCTTCACGATTTGGCCCGGTCGGCGCGCACCTTTGGCGTCGAGGGCTTGTGGGTCATAACGCCGCTGAAGGACCAGCAGAAGCTGGCCGGGCGCATGCTTCGCTTTTGGAAGAGCGGCACGGGCGCGGAGTACAATCCCAACCGGGGAGAGGCCCTCGATCTGATTGAGATCGTGTCCGGCGTCAATGAAGCCGTGGCCGGGGCGAGAGACAAATGGGGCCTCAGACCACTTTTGTGGGCCACGGCCGCCCGCTCGGGGCCCGGACGGCTGGATCACCATCAGGCTCGGGCCGTTTTAAAGACTGGCCGGCCGGTGCTAGTTCTTTTTGGCACCGCCTGGGGGCTGGCGCCTGATGTTTTGCGTCAGTGCGACGATGTTTTGGCGCCCATTGACGGAGGCGAAGATTACAACCACCTGTCCGTGCGTTCAGCGGCGGCGGTGATGTTGGATCGATTGCTGGGACGTGACAAGGAGACTGATTATGGAAAAGACCATCGAACAATTGGAAAAGGAGCAGATGCGGGCCGATCTGCCTGAGTTTCGGCCTGGAGATAAAATAAAAGTCCACGTCAAAATCCGGGAAGGCGACAAGGAGCGCATTCAGGTTTTTGAGGGGGTGTGCATTCGCAAGCGAAGAGGTCGCACCGGGGCCTCCTTCACCGTGCGCAAGGTTTCATATGGCGTCGGCGTGGAGCGGATCTTTCCGACTCATTCGCCCATGATCGATCGGATTGAAGTCGTCTCTCGGGGCAAGGTTCGACGTTCCAGGCTTTATTATCTCCGCCAGCGCTCGGGCAAGGCCGCCCGGATCAAGGAACGGATGTAGCTTATTCGTGGGCGGGCTTTTCTCCCTGCCTCAGGATTTGCCGGCCGCATGGGCCTTGGAGCACGAGGCCCTGGAGGCCGGCCATCGTTTTGTGGCCGGGGTGGACGAGGTCGGTCGGGGGCCGCTGGCCGGTCCGGTGGTCGCCGCGGCGGTGATTCTGCCTCTCGGCTTGAGAGTAGAAGGGATAAGGGACTCAAAAACCATGTCCCCTCTCGAGCGCGAGACCGCTTCGAGGCGGATCTGGGCCGAGGCCGTGTCCGTGGCCTGGGGCGCGGCCGGAGCAGGGGAGATCGACCGCTTGAACATCTTGAGGGCCTCACTCCTGGCCATGGAGCGAGCCGTCAAGGCGCTGTCGCCGGCGGCGGATTTTCTTTTGATTGATGGGTTGCACGCCTTGAGGCTGGATCTGCCCCAGCGAGCGGTGGTCAAGGGCGAGACCAGATCAGTCTCGGTCGCGGCCGCGTCCATCGTGGCCAAGGTTGTTCGGGACCGGATGATGGTCTTGCTGGACCGCGTCTTTCCAGGCTACGGCTTTGCCGGGCACAAGGGCTATCCGACCAGGCCCCATCGGGCGGCGCTGAACGCGCGAGGCCCTTGCTTCGCCCACCGCCGGACCTTCAGGGGGGTTCGGGAGCTGGTGTCGTGAAAACGTTGAGCCTCGGCCGGGAAGGGGAGGACCTCGCCTTCAAGGCCCTCAAAAAAGAGGGTTACAAGATTATTGACCGCAACGTCACCTCTCCGGCCGGCGAGATCGACCTCATCGCCCGGGAAGGAGGGGCCATAGTTTTTGTCGAGGTCAAGACCCGCTCCTCGGCTCGATTCGGCTCCCCCCAGGCGGCCGTGGATTTGTGGAAACAGCGGCGGTTGACCCGCCTGGCCATGGAATGGCTTCAACGCCACCGGCTGACCAACTCCCCGGCCCGGTTCGACGTGGTTTCAATTCAACTCGCTCAGGACGGTCGGATAAAGGTGGAGATACTCAAAAACGCCTTCGAGGCTCAAGAATGAACGGCGCAGGCCAGTTGTTCGTCGTGGCCACGCCCATCGGCCATCTGGAGGATCTGAGCCAGCGGGCCAAGGATGTTTTGAGCCGGGTCGATCTCATCGCCGCGGAAGACACCCGGCGGACGCGCAAGCTCCTGGCCCGCTTGGGTCTCAAGGCCACGCTGGTCAGCTATCACGAGCACAATCAAGTTCGGGTCGGTCGTCGATTGATAAAAGCGCTGTCCGCGGGGCAGGACGTGGCCTTGGTCACAGACGCGGGCACGCCGGGCCTGTCCGATCCTGGCCCCGGCCTGGTCGCCTCGGCCGCCGAAGCCGGGGTGAAGATCATTCCCGTGCCCGGGCCCTCGGCCCTGGCCGCGGCTCTGTCGGTGAGCGGTTTTCCGGCCGACCGGTTCACTTTTGTCGGCTTTCTGCCAAACAAGACCGCGGCCAGACGCCGGCTTTTGTCCGGGTTGGCCGACCGGGCCGAGCCCTTGGTCTTTTACGAGGCGCCGCACCGCCTGGCGGCCAGCCTCGAGGATCTGAGCGCGGTTCTGGGCCCCAGGCCGGCGGTCCTGTGCCGGGAGCTGACCAAGATTCATGAGGAGATTCGGCGCTCCGATCTTGGCCAACTGGCCGCCTGGGCCAGTCAAAGCCAGGTCAAGGGGGAGGTGACCCTGGTCGTGTCCGGGGCGGCGAAACACAGATCAGACGTCAGCGCCGTTGCCGTGGCCCAGGCCTGGTTCGAGTTGAGAGGCCAAGGCTGGTCGCCCAGTCGGACGGCCAAGGAGCTGGCCGGGCGATTCAACTTGCCCAGGGCCGAGATTTACCGGCTCGGGCTGGATTGCGAGAATCAAAAGAAGTCGGCTTGACAAGACCGCCTGGTTGAATATATCCAAAGCCGGCCGGTCAAAAGCATGAGGTTCATTGGTCAATGACGCCAAAAACGCTCAAAACCTTGGCTCGCACCATGGTCTTTAACAACAAATCAGGCCTCCACGCGCGTTGCGCGGCCAAGATCGTGGAGTTGGTCCAGAGTCACGACTGCCAGATCACCTTCACCAAAAATGGGCGGAAGGCCGAGGGGGACTCCATTCTGGCCCTCTTGACCCTCAACTGCCCTGCCGGGGCTGAAGTGGAGGTGGCGGGCCAAGGCCCTGAGGCGGCTGCTTGCTTGGACGAGCTGGGTTCTTTGTTCGCCCGCAACTTTGACGAAGAGTGATTGGATCGAAATGAACAAGCTCCGAGGAGTGGACGCTTCGCCGGGAATCGTCATCGGCAAGGCCTCTCATGTGCAGCGGACCAAGACCGAGGTCGTTTATCAGCAGATCATCGGGCCCGGTCAGGTCTTCCGTGAGACGACCCGCCTGGACAGGGCCGTGGCCGAGGCCGAGGAAGAGCTGAAAAGAATCAGGAAAAGGGTCGAAAAGGAGCTGCCCTCCCACCTTTATCTCATCGAAGCCCATCTCATGATCCTCAAGGATCAGATGTTCTACCACCAGGCCCGGGAGATGATCGAGCACGAAATGGTCAAAGCCGAATGGGCCCTGGTGGCGGCGGTCAAGATGATCGCCGAAGAATTCTCGGCCATCGAAGACCCCTATCTGCGCAGCCGGATAGAGGACGTCGAAGACGTGGCCGAACGGGTCTTGAGGATACTGGGCGGCGAGAACAATGAAGAAATAGTCAGCTCCCAGGAGAGATCCATCCTCGTCGCCCACGATCTCTCCCCGGCGGACACGACCCAGATCAACGTCCAGCGGGTGATGGGCTTTGTCACCGAGATGGGCACCCGGACCTCTCACACGGCCATCGTGGCCCAGGCCTTGGAGATCCCGGCCGTGGTCGGTCTGGAGAGAGCCCTGGCCTCCATCCCCTCGGGCGGCCTGATCATCGTTGACGGCAATCTGGGCGAGGTCATCGTCGATCCGGACGATGACACGATAATCGAATACCAGGACCGTCAGTCCCGTTTCGAGAGCTATTTGAACAAAGTTCAGCGCGAGGCCCATCTGCCGGCCCGGACGTCTGACGGCCGCCGCGTGATCGTCCTGGCCAACATCGAACAACCAGGCGAGGTGGCCTCGGCCAGAGACCACGGCGCCGAGGGGGTCGGGCTCTTCAGGACCGAGTTTCTTTACCTCAACCAACCTGACTTGCCCACCGAGGACCAGCTTTACGAAGCCTATCGCCGGGTGGTCGAGGCCATGGACGGTCAGCCGGTGACCATCCGCACCCTGGATCTGGGGGGGGACAAGTTCGCTCACCAGCTCGACTTGGATCCAGAGATCAATCCGGCCCTCGGTTTCAGGGCGGTGAGGTTGTGCCTGAGGCGGCCGGACATCTTCAAGCCGCAGTTGCGGGCCATCCTGAGGGCCTCGGCTCACGGGCCGGTGCGGGTCATGTTTCCCATGATCTCCGGCTTGGAGGAGGTGAAGCGCTGCCGGGACCTGCTCAATCAATGCCAGGAGGAGCTTGCTCGGGAGGGAGTGCCTTTTGATTCGGCCATCGAAGTCGGCTGCATGATCGAGGTGCCCTCGGCGGTCTTTGTGGCCGACGTCCTGGCCCGCCACGTGGATTTCTTCTCCATCGGCACCAACGACCTGATCCAGTATTCGCTGGCCATTGACCGGATCAACGAGTACGTGGCCCACATGTATCAGCCCTATCATCCGGCGGTGTTGAGGATGATCAAAAAAGTCATCGAGGCCGCCGCCGCGGGCGGCATCCAGGTGGCCATGTGCGGCGAAATGGCCGCCGAACCCGGCGCGGTGCCCCTTTTGCTCGGGCTGGGGCTGGAGGAGATCTCGGTCAACCCGCGGGCCGTGCCCCGGGTCAAGCAGGTGACCCGCTTGGCCGCCTGGGAGAGCTGCCGTCGTCTGGCCAGCCAGGCCTTGAGCCTGGAGACCGAGGAGCAGGTTTACCGGTTCGTCAATCTGGAGCTGAGTCACCTCTTCCCGGACACGTTCGATCAAAACGGACGGATGCGCTATTGACAGGACAAGGCTGGGATGGCTGATCAGTTCAAAATGGTGGCCAAAAACAGGCGGGCCAGGTTTGAGTATTTTGTGGAGGAGAAGCTGGAGGCAGGGCTGGTCTTGAGGGGCACCGAGGTCAAATCCCTCCGCCTGGGAGCGGTCAACCTTCAGGACGGCTACGCCCGCCTCAAGGCCGGCGAGCTTTGGCTCGAAAACATTCACATCAGTCCTTATCCTTACGCCCATTTTGGCAACCACGAACCGAGGCGGGCCAGAAAGCTTTTGGTGCACCGCCGGGAGCTGAAGAGGTTGACCGGCAAGACGGCCGAACGGGGCTACGCTCTCATCCCTTTGAGCCTCTATTTCAAGAACGGTCGAGCCAAGATCGAACTGGGGCTGGCCAAAGGCAAGAAGCTCCACGACAAGCGTCAGGCCCTCAAGGAAAGACAGGAATCACGCGAGATCGAGCGAGCCGTGCGAAGGCGGTGGTGAGGGGGGCGCGTGGTTTCAAGAGAGAGGGTTCAAACCAGGACGCTCTTCCAGCCCGAGGCCGGGCTCATTTGTCGGCGCCATCTCGTGCCCGGTCGCCAGGTGGAGATCACGGCCGCGGGGGACAATCGAGTCACCACCGGAACCATCCTCCAGGTGGACGTCGGTCGCTGGCTCGTCCTGGGCTTCATCAAAAAGCGGTTGCCTCATGACACAATGGAGATCAGCTTCGTGATCCGCATTCAAGCCTTGACCGGACAAGAGGCCAGACGGTACGGCTTCAGGACGCCGATCTTGGAGCGAGCCGCTGAATACGAATACTCTTCGGGCATACACGGGCCGGCGGTCATCGTCGAGTATCCTGAAGAGCTGAAGGCGACCACGGTGCGACACTACTACCGGGTGCCGGTTCCAACCGAGGCGGGCCTCTCGGTCCGGATTGAGGGCTCTGATTTCCCGGTGGAACTGGTCGATCTTTCCCTGGGGGGCTGTAAGGTTTGGTGGGCGGAGGGGCTTGAGGCGGTCGTCGGTCAGGAGTTTGGGCTGCAGTTCATGTTGGATCAAGCCAGGGAGACCAAATGGCTTTCAGTGAAAGCCAAGGTGGCCTACTTGTTTTCCGCCAGGGGCGGCCGTCGAGGCGGTCAGATTGGGCTGAGGTTCAAGCAAGTTGAGGAAGTGGACGGCACGTGGCTCGAAAAGGTGGTCGGCTTGTTGATCCAGAATCAGCAGGACCGGCCGGAGTTGGCGATTGACAACCGGCCGGAGTTTTGATCATATAGGCCTTTGTCGTTAATCAGGAGGTTGGCTGGATGGGTTCAGTGGTCAAATGGCGGCGGAAGAAAATCCGCAAGCACAAGTACAAGAAGCTCAGAGCCAGGATGCGTCACAAGAAGAAGTGACAAACCGCCCGCCGTTCTACTGACGGCTCTGGCGCAATCTCTCGACCAGGTAGGCCATGGCCACCAGAAAGGCGGCCGCGGCCAGAATCCACGCCAGAGCCGTCGTCTTCATAAAAATCCGGGCCAGGACATATCCAAAAATAAGGCCGGTCGCGGCCCTGATTAAGA
Organism: uncultured Thermodesulfobacteriota bacterium; assembly: GCA_964466355.1. Lineage (GTDB taxonomy): Bacteria > Desulfobacterota > Desulfarculia > CAYXRH01. The sequence goes on along the minus strand of CAYXRH010000110.1, from coordinate 536 downwards.
ATTTCATCAGAGGGTGCATGGTCGCTTTCCCTGGGCTTTCGCCTGGCGGCGAGCGAGCCCTGCTTCGGCTTCAGGGTGGTGGTCTTTTGAGGAGTGGTGGCGGTGCAGGGATTTGAACCCCGGACTCTGCGGATATGAGCCGCATGCTCTAACCAACTGAGCTACACCGCCTCGAAGGCTTTTTGTTACTTCAGCGGACCTGGTTTGTCAAGACTTCCGGCCGCAGGGCCGCCTATATCTGACCACCAGGCCCAAGAAGACCAGGCCCAGCCCTCCGGCGACGGCGTTGATCAGGACGTCCCTGAACTCGCCGATGCGGTTGGGCAGGAGCCATTGGATGAGTTCGTCGCCCGCGCCGGCGAAAAAGATCAACCCCCAAGCCAAGGCGTAGGCCCCACGTCCTCGAAGTCCGGAAGACGCGGCCACCAGCGCCGGCCAGGCCAAAAGACCGTATTCCAGGAGATGAATCGTCTCCGCGGGCACGGCCTGGGTGTAAACAACAAACCCCGCCGCGCCCAGCCCCACCGCCCCCAGGC
>CAYXRH010000109.1:6941-11570 GCA_964466355.1 uncultured Thermodesulfobacteriota bacterium | reverse complement strand
TATAAGGGACTATGGCTGCTTCGCCAACCTCCTTCGTGAAATATCCGGGCTAGAATTGATCCTGAGCGGTCTTTGGGTCAGTTTTCCATGTTCCCGGGGCGGCCGGCTCAGCCGGGCCTGATGGAAATCTTCAGACGTTGAGCCTCTCGGATTTCAAGGCGTAGGCGATGGCCAGACCGGCCAAAAACCCCACGGCCAGGTTCGAGGCCAGGGTGATGCCGAGCATGACCAGGGAGACGAAGAGGTCCTTGCGCTCCTTGAGGTCGATGATCGTCAGGGCCAACTGGCTGCCGGCGAAGAGAAGAAGCACCCCCAGGATGGCCATGGGCAAAAGGCTGACCACGCCCAAAGCCTGATCGCCCAGAAAGAGGGCCAGGAAGACAAAGACCGAGCCGATGATCAGATTGGAGCCGGCCGTGCGGGCCCCGAAGCGGTAGTGGGCCGCCAGGCCGCCGGCGCCGTGGCACAGCGGCATGCCGCCGACCAAAAAGCTGAAGAAGTTGGCCAGGGCCATGCTGAGACAGGCGGCCCGATAGGTCACCCGCCTGGCGCTGGGGCCAAAGTACTCCTCAGACAGATCCGCGTAAGCGATGACGGCGTTGCCCAGGGTCATCGGTATCTGGGGCAGGGCCAGAACCAGGAAGGCCAGGGTGAAATCAATTCGGGCGGGCCAGTCAGAGGGCAGAATCCGGGGCAGGTTCAGCCCGAACCTGATCTGGTCGAAGCCCTGGTCGGTTCCCCAGACGAGGCCGATCAGAAGCCCGAGGACCACCACCACCAACCCGGCCGGCAGCCGCTTGTTGTTGAGCAAAAGAAGGGTCAGGACGCCGCCGATGACCCCGACGACGAGGCCCACGGGCAGCGGCCCCAGGTGCTGGAGGCTGAGATACGGCTCGGCCGCCTGGCGCATGGTCTGGAAGGTGGAGGTGCCGATCATGAACCTGACCCCCTGGGCCATGAGCAGGGCCCCGGTGGAGAGCTGGACCCCCCTGACCACCGCTCTGGGGGTGTAGCGGCCGATGAAGGTCATGGCCCCGCTGAGGCCGATGACGAGCAGAAAGAGGCCCATGATGAGGCTTGAAGCCACGATCTGGGAGGCGCTCAAGCCGGTGGCGATGGCGTAAGCGCCGATGACCTTCATCGGCTGGATGGGGACGGTGACGCCGTAATACATCCCGGAGAGGATGAAAAATAGTCCGACTGAAAGAAACAGCCCCGTGGGATCGAGGCCGTTGATGAGGATCATGGCCACGGCCATGGGCAGCAGGGTGCCCAGGTCCCCCAGGGAGCCGGCCAGCTCCAGGCGGTTGAATCTGTACTTTGCTTCCAGGGCTCTCGGGTCAATCTCGCTCACGGTGATTCAGCCTATTTCACTCGCCCGACAGGGTCAAGGGGCCTGTGGGCGTTGATGAGAGAGTTCCCCCTTTAAAACAAGGCCTGGTGGATCAGCTTGGCGCTCATGAAAAACAAGACGAGGCCAAAGATGACGCGGATGGTTCGGCTTTTAAGCTTCTGGGCCATGATCCGGGAGCCGATCTGACCAGCGGCAAAGACGACCAGGGCCGCCAGGAGGACGAACCTCCAGTTCAAGGCGATCATGGAGGCGTGGGCGGCGAACCCGGAGAAGGAGGAGAAGCAGATGATGAAGATGGAGGTGGCGGCGGCGGTCTTGGTCGGCACGCCCAGGAAGTAGATCAGAAGCGGGACCACGAAGACGCCGCCCCCGATGCCCAAAAGTCCGCCCATGAAGCCGATGGCCAGGCCGATGACCCCGCCGCCGAGGATCCTTCTTCTGCGTCCAGGCGCCGCGGCCAGGCCCTGGCCCTCGGCGGAGACGATCATCCTCAAGCCGGCCAGAAAAACGACCCCAGCCATGATGATGACAAAGGTGTCAAGTCTGAGATGATGGGTGGTCAGGGCCCCCAGGGGCGCGCTGGCCGCGGAGGCGATGATCAGAGGGATGGACACTGAAAAATCGACCATTTTTTGACGGAGGTAGACCGTGGCCGCGGAGGCGGCGGCGACGCCGTTCAAGAAAAGGGAGGTCGACACGGCCGCGGTCTTGGGAAAACCGAGCAGGACAAAGAGAGGCGAGAAGATCAACCCCCCGCCCAGCCCGACCATGGTCAGGAGCAGGGAGGAGAAGAAGATGATCGTCAGCCAGAGGAGCGAGAAGCTCAATTCATGGCCCCGGCGCTGGAAAAAGGCTTCACCTAAGATGATCCAAGGTTGAACAATTTTAGTCTGACTTGGCCCCTCTCATTGGCTGGTCCGCCGCTTGAAGACGCGCCCCACAATCACCCAGCTCAAGAGAATGAAAGCCCCCAAGGAGAGGAAAGGGATGGCCGGGGAGGGGAAGTAGCTCTCGCCGCTGAGGCCGTAGCGGAGCAGTTCCACGACATGCGTCAGCGGCGAGATCAGGGCCAGGGGCATGAGCCAGGCCGGGAAAGCATTTAGGGGCATGAACACGCCGCTGATGAAAAGGGTCGGAAAACGAAAGAAGTTCAGCAGGGTCATGGCCTCGAAGACCTCCCGGACCATGATCGAGGCCAGGAGGCCCAAAAGCGAAAAGACGACCGCCCCGAGAACGAGGCCGAGGATGAAGATCAGGGGATGGGCCAGGGTCATGTCCGCCGTAAGCCTCAAGCCGAGGCTCAAGACCGCCGAAGTGGCCAGGCCGTAGCCGGCCGCGCTGGCCGCCTTGCCCAGAATGATGGTTCGATGGCTCACCGGAGCCAGGAGGAGGCGGCTCAAGGTGCCGGTTCTTTTTTCAAAGGTGATGACTATGGCCGCCATGGAGGTGGCGCCGAAGAGCAGAGTCATGGCCATGACGCCGGGGGCCACGCTCAGGTAAGTGCCGGGGTCCTTGAGATAGATGGCCAGCATCAAGACGGCCGGAAAGAGAAGGCCCCAGGTCACCAGGGGCGGCTTGGCGTAATAGCTCTCCACGTCCTTGCGGCTGATGTAAAAGGCCCGGGTCAGCGGCCTGCTCATGGGGCCCCTCCCGGAGCGGCGTTGTCGGTCAGAATGGTCATGAAGGCCTCCTCCAGGCTGGCCTCGGGCGCTGTCAGGTCGAGTATTTTGAGGTTTTGGCGATCAAGGAAGGAGACCATTTGGCTCAGGGCCTGGTGGACGTCGCTCACCTCCAGCCGCCAGCCGCCGCCCGCTGCGGCGGCGGATCTGACCGCCGGGCAGGCCTGGAGAAGGGAGTCTGGAGCGGCCGGCCCGGAGAGGGTGACGACGAGGCTTCGGACCCGCCCGACCCTCTGGCGGATCTGTGAGGGGGTGCCGCTGGCCGCGAGGCGGCCGCGGAGGATGATGAGCACCCGGTCCGAAAGCTCCTCGGCCTCGATCAGGTTGTGGGTGGTCAGAAAGATGGTCGTCCCCTTCTGGTTGAGCCGGCGGATCAAGGAGCGCAGGGCCCGGGCCGAGGGCACGTCCAGCCCGATGGTCGGTTCGTCCAGAAAGATAACCTCAGGCTCATGGACGAGGGCCGCGGCGAGGACCAGGCGGCGCTTGAGCCCCCGGGAAAGATGCCTGAAGGGCGTCTCGGCCCTCTCGGTCAGGTCAAAGGCCTCGAGGAGGGCGGCCGCCTTTTGTTTTCTGGGCCGCCTTTTCAAACCGTAAAGCTCGCCCAGGTGCTCCAGGTTGCGGCGGCAGGTCAGCTCGGGATAGAGGTTCGACTCGTCGGGCGCCACCCCGATCCGCGCCTTGACCTGGACCGGCTCCCGACCGACGTCCAGGCCGCAGACCATCATTTCCCCGGCGTCGGGCTGGAGCAGTCCGCAGAGGAGCTTGATGGTCGTCGTCTTGCCCGCCCCGTTGGGGCCGAGATAGGCCAGCACCTCCCCGGGGGCGACCTCGAAGCTGACGCCGTCCAAAGCCCGCATGGGGCCGAAGGCCTTGCTCAGATCCTTGACCCGGATGACACCCGGCGCGTCGTTCACGGCCGCCTAATCCGCCGGCTTTTTTCGAGGCAGGGGTGCTCCTTGGCCTGGCCGTGGCACTTCTTGATCTGCTCGGGCGGGCACTCCTCGGGTTTGGTCTTCAGCTCCTCGGGCCGCTGACAGGTGTGTTGATTGTCACACATGCTCTCCTCCTTGGTTTGTCGAGGGGGGTTCAAAACAGGGCCGCTCCTTTGTCCCGGCCTTCAGGAGCCGGTCGATCTCCGCCCGCCATCTGGCCATGACCTCCTCGTTGAGGCGATAGTGGACAAAGTAGCCCCTCTTGTGAGGCGTCACCAGGCCGGCGTCCCTCAAAATGCGCAGGTGCTGCGACACGGCCCCCTGGGTCACCTCGAGGCGGGCCGCCAGGGCGCCCACGCACAAGGCCCTGTTTTGCAAGAGCTGGATGATCCGGACCCTGGTCTCCACGCCCAAGATTCGGCCCAGGCGAGCCAGTTCCGTTGCCGCGTCCTTATCCATATTAGCTTCCGCTAAATTACTAATATATACGGCCGGCTCTGTCAAGCCTCCCCAGTCAAAAGAGAGGGTGAATATTTTGGCAAAGGCGGCCGGCTTTGGCGCGCCCTGTCTCTTGAGGCCTTGGGGCCCCTTGTTTTATACTTTAAAAGCGTGGTCTTGTTTTGTTGTTCTCTTTGCTGATTCAAAGATGGGAGCGGTCATGGCC
>CAYXRH010000109.1:0-6931 GCA_964466355.1 uncultured Thermodesulfobacteriota bacterium | reverse complement strand
CATGGCCCCTTTGGCGCGCAGACTGAAAAACCTGGGCGACGAGAGCGCCTTCAAGGTCAACGACGACATCAGACGGTGTGAGGAGAGGGGCCTCGAGGTCATCAGGCTCAACCTCGGCGAGCCTGACTTTGACAGCGCCGAGAACATAAACCGGGCGGCCATTGAGGAGCTTCGAGCCGGCAACGCCCATTACACGGATCCACAGGGGGTCCTGCCTTTGAGGGAGAGCATCGCCCGAGACGTTGAAGAAAAGAGGGGCGTGGCCTTAAGCCCGGAGCGAATCGTCGTCACCAGCGGCGGCAAGCCGCCCATCGGCTACGCCTTGCTGACCTACCTCGACCCTGGCGACGAGGTAGTCTACCCTTCGCCGGGGTTTCCGATCTACGAGTCCTGGATCCATTTCGTCCAGGCCGTGCCGGCGCCGGTTTTCCTCAAAGAAGAAAAGAACTTCCGCTTCGAAGCCGCCGACCTCGAGCCTCTCGTCACCCCCCGGACCAAGCTGGTCATCCTCAACTCCCCGTCCAACCCGACCGGCGGCGTTCTGACCAGGGCGGACCTGGACGCAATGGCCGAGCTGCTTTTAAAAAAGGCCCACCCTGACTTCAGGGTCCTCTCGGACGAGGTCTACGAGGAGATCATCTTTGAGGGGCGAAAACACCAGAGCATCCTCTCCTCGCCGGGCATGGCCGGGCGGACCATCCTTCTCAACAGCTTTTCCAAGACCTTTGCCATGACCGGCTGGCGGCTCGGCTACGCCGCCCTGCCCACCGTTGAGGAGGCCCGGGTCTTCAGACAGTGGAACATCAACACCTACTCCTGCACCCCGCCTTTCATCCAGATGGCCGGCCGGGCGGCTCTGGAGAACGAGGAGAACAAGGCCATCGTCGCCGCCATGCGCCGAGAGTTCGAGCAGCGCCGGAACGCGGTCGTCGCGGCCCTGAACCGGATCCAAGGCCTCGCCTGCGCCACTCCGGCCGGGGCGTTTTACGCCTTTCCCAACATCAGCGGCGTCTGCCAAAACCTGGGCGTTTCAAAGGCCTACGACGAGCTGCCCCCGGAAATCAAGGCCAAGACCAGCCCGGCGACCCTCTTCCAGCTCTTCGCCCTCTACCGCCACGGCGTGGCCACCCTGGACCGCCGCTCCTTTGGCCTCATCGGCAGCGAGGGCCAGCCCTACCTCAGAATCTCCACCGCCTCGAACCTGGACAGGCTCAGGGAGGGGCTCAAGAGAATCGAAGCCGCCGCCAGGGACGCGGCCGGATTTGAGGAGTTCGTGGCCCAGGGGGGCCCATTTTTGTAGGCTCAATTTAAAATGAGACTGTGGCGAAACTGCCCTTTTGTCCCGATTACGGCGTCGCCTGGTCCTCGAACCAAAATGTGGTTTCGCCACACTCTCAAAAGTATAGCCCGCCGTTCATCGTCGCGGTCGTCTTAAAGTCCGCGGGGCAATGGTCATCCCCGGCGGGCCTTCAGCTTCTCAAAGCGGACCAGCCGGGCGTACAGGCCTCCGGCGGCCATGAGCTCCTCATGGGCGCCCTGCTCCACGACGGCCCCTTTTTGCATGACCAAAATGTTGTCCGCCTGGCGCACGGTGGACAGGCGGTGGGCCACCACCAGGCTGGTGCGGCCGGCCATGATCCGGGGCAGGGCCGCCTGGATGATCCGCTCCGAGGCCGGGTCCACGCTGCTGGTCGCTTCGTCCAAGACCAGAACCCGGGGGTCGCCGGCCAAAGCTCGGGCCAGGGCCAGAAGCTGACGCTCCCCGGCGCTTAAATCTCGGCCGCCTTCATTGAGGCGGGTGGCGAGGCCGTCTTCGAGCCGCTCCACCAAGCCGGCCGCGCCGCTGACCTCCAGGGCCAGCTCCAGGCGCTCGGGGGTGACCTCAGCGCGGCCGAGGGAGATGTTCTCGGTCACGCTGCCGGCGATGAGGATGTTCTCCTGGGGCACCAGGGCCACGCGCCGGTCGCGCTCGGCCTCGGTCATGCGCCGCAGATCCACGCCGTCCAAGAGGATCCGGCCCTGTTGGGGGTCGTAGAAGCGGATCAAGAGGTTCACCAGGCTCGTCTTGCCCGCCCCGGTGGGGCCGACCACGGCCCAGGTCTGGCCCGGGGGGATGGTGAAGCTGACGTCTTTGACCACCGGGGCGGTGGAGTCGTAGCCAAAGGCGACATTCTCGAAGCGGACCTCGCCGGGGCCGAGCAAAGGCGGCGCTGGGTCGAGAGGCTCGGGCAGGGCCTCCTGGTCGTCGAGGAGGTGAAAGATGCGCTCACCGCTGGCCATGGCCGACTGGAGGATGTTGTACTTTTCGGCCAGGTCCCGCACCGGACGGAAGAACATCTGGGCGTAGGCCAAGAAGGCCACCAGGGTGCCCAGGGAAAGCCGGTCCTGGATGACCCGGCCGCCGCCGTACCAGATGATCAGGCCCACGGCCACACTGGCCAGGAGGTCAACGAGGGGCATGAACAAGGCGAAGACCTTGATCTGGCGCAGCCCGGCCCTGAAGAGGGCCTGGTTCAGCTCCTCGAAACGTTGTCGTCCGGACTCCTCGGCCCCGAAGAGCTTGACCACGCTCAAGCCGGTGAGGGTCTCGCTCAGCCAGGAGTTGATGCGCCCGACGTTGCCCTGTATCTGGCGAAAGGCCTCGCGGGCCAGGCGGGAGAAGATCCAGGTCAGAATGACGATCACCGGCGTCAGGGCCAGACAGGCCAAGGCCAGCCGCGCGTCGAGCAGGAGGACGGCGAGGACGATTCCGGCCAAGAGAAAAGAATCCTGAAAAACGCCCGTGACGATGACGCGGAACATCTCGCCCAGGTTTTGGACGTCATTGGTCAGTCTGGTGGCCAGCTTGCCCACTGGATTGCGGCCAAAGAAGCTCATCGAGCGGGCCAGGATGTGCTGGTAAAGCTCCTGGCGGATGTCGAACATCATCTCCTGGCCGGCCCGCTCGAGCGTCATCGTCTGGACGTAGACCAAACCCAGGGCCAGGGCGGCCGCCGCGGCAAAGGCCAGGGCCAGACCGGCCAGAGCCCAGGCGTCCGACGCTCTCAAGGCTCTCAGCTCCGCGGGCTTGAGCCGGGAAAGATCGGCCGCGGCGATCACCACCCGCCCGTCCGCGCGCCTGAAGAGCCGGGGGTTGGCCGCGGCCAGGGCCTCTGAATTTCTTCCCGGCGGGGCCAGATACCAGGGCTGCCTGGCCACGGCGCCGGCCGCTCTCAGGCCGGCCGTGAGGCGGGGGTCGAGCCGCCGCCACCCCTCCTCCGGCACGAAGAGGGCCCCCTGGCCGTCCCTCATGATCTCGCCCCTGGCCGCGGCCTCGAGCCTCTCGATGAGCTGGGGGGGCGCCGAGGCGAGCTTCACCTCCAGGGCCTGGGGGAGCATGTAGCGGTCGATGGCCAGGCGGGTGATGTAGGGCAGGACCAAGTCCAGGCCGGTGGTGATCAAGACCAGGGCCGCGGTGAGGAGGATGAGGCGGCCGTGGGGTCGGAGGCGGGCGGCCAGGCGGGCCAGGAGCCGGAGATCATAGGGCTTGCCCAGGTGGTCGCCCTCCATGTAGCCGAAGTCGTAGTGGGCCACTTCTCAGCCCCCCAGCTCGGCCAGGCTGGCCTGTTCGGCGAACAGGGATTGATAGAGGCCGCGGGCGGCCATCAGCTCGTCGTGGACGCCCTGCTCCTTGACCCGCCCCTCATCGAGGACAAAGATCGTCTCGGCAAAGGCCACCGAGGCCAGACGGTGGCTGACCATCAAGGTGGACCGCCCCGCCCGCCGTTGGGACAGGTTTTTGAGGATCCGCCCCTCGGTGACGGTGTCCACGGCCGAGAGGGGGTCGTCCAGGACCAAGACGGGCGGGTCCATGAGCAAAGCTCGGGCCAGGGTGAGCCGCTGTCGCTGGCCGCCGCTCAAGTCGTGGCCCTTTTCGCCCAGAACCGTGTCCAGGCCTAATGGCAGACGCCGCACCTCCTCGTCCAGCTCGGCCACGGCCAGGGCGGCCCACAGCTCCTCCTCGCCGGCCCCGGGGCGGCCCAGGGCCAGATTGTCGCGCACGGTGGCCGAGAAGAGAAAGGCCTCCTGGGGCACCTGGACCACGTAGGCCCTCAGGTCGGCCTGGCGCGCCCTGAGCACGTCCACGCCCTCGACATAGATCGACCCGGGCGGCGGGTCGTAGAGCCGGCCCAGGAGGCGCAGAAGGGTGGATTTGCCGCTGGCGATGGGCCCGACCACGGCCACGGCCGCTTTGGCCGGGACAATCAGGCTCAGGCCCCTGAGGGCGGGCTGAGGGGCGCCGGGATAGCTGAAGTGGAGGTCGCGGACCTCGACGCCTCGGCCGGCGGCGGGGTCGATAATGAGAGGCTCAGCCGGGTCGATCACCTCGGGGCGGCTGGAGAGAACCTCGGCCACCCGCCGGAGCGAGGCCCGGCAGCGCTGCATGAGGTTGACCAGGTAGCCGAAATAGATCAAGGGCGTGGTGATCATGCCCAGGTAGGCGGTGAAGGCGACGAAGTCGCCGATGGTGATGTAGCCCAGGACGGCCATGGGGCCCCCGGCCCCCAGGACCACGGCCAGGCTGAGGCTGCTCAAGAGCCTCATCAGGGGCAGGTAGAGGGCCAGAATCCGGGCCACGGTCATGTTCAGATTCAGGTGGCGGCGGGCCGCGCCGCCCAGGCGCGCCTCCTGCCGGCCGGCCAGGGCGTAGGCCTTGACCACGCGGATGGCGGCCACGGTCTCCCGGACCTGCTCGGTCATGGCCGCCAAGGATTCCTGGACCCGGGTGTATTGGCGGTGGAGGCGTCCGCTCTGGAGGCGGGTGATGACCGGGATGAGGGGCATGGGCAGAAAGGCCAGGGCCGTCAGCAGGGGGCTGATGTAGAGCATGAAGCCCAAGGCCAGCCCGCCGGTGAGGAGGGCGTCCACGGCCGAGGTGACGCCGTACCCCGCGGCCAGACGGATGTTGTTGAGGTCGCTGGTGGCCCTGGTCATCAGCTCGCCGGGCGGCCGGTCGCTGAAATAACCCAGGTGCAAGCCCTGGAGATGGTCGAACAGACGACGCCTCAGCTCGCGCTCCACCACCCGGCCAAAGCCCATGAAGATCGGTCGTCCGAGGATGCGAAACAGGGCCACGGCCGCGGCCAGGCCGAGGATGGCCCCGGCCTGATGGAGCAGGGAAGAGGCGCTCGCCCGGCCGAAAGTGAGGTCGTCCACGGCGAACTTGATCAGCCGGGGCACGTAGAGCTGGAGCAGGTCCACGGCCGCCACGGCCGCCAGGCCCAAGGCCAGCAGGTGGCGGTGGTGCCGGGCCAGATCCCGGATCAGGCCCCCGGCCGTCATTCTGAGCGCCTCAAAAGAGACACGATCGATGACCCTCCTTAGGTCACGTTTTAAGGCGCGGCCAAAAACTGAGCCAGGCTTTTATCTATCCCAGCTCCAAGTGGTCGTCAATCGAACCCGGCGCCGGCCGGGCGGGGAGGGGTTAATGGCGGGCAGAGGATGAAGAGGATTTTCTATAGCTGGCCAGGGACGGCCGCCACAGATCTCAGCCGAAGCGAGTTTTAAAAACCAGGGTCGTCAGGGCCGGGGTCACATGTCTCCGGTGCGGCGGATGAGGGCTCGGGCCTCGGCCCGACGAATGCGGTCCTCCTGTTCGGCCTTGCGCTGTCTGGCCCCTTCCAGCTTGGCCAGCAGATCCTCATAGTCGGCCGGCTTGAGCAGATAATCAAAGGCTCCGGACTTCAAGCCCTGAACCGCAGTGTCAATGGCGCCGTGGCCAGTGAGGAGGATGACCTCCACCACCGGGTGCTTGGCCTTGATGGCCTTGAGGGTCTCGATGCCGTCCATGCCCGGCATCTTGATGTCCAAAACGATCACGTCCGGCTCGGTCTCGTCCAGGGCGGCCAGTCCGGCCCGGCCGTCCAGGGCCGAGCGGACGCGGTGGCCCTCCTCGCGCAAGCGCAGGGAAAGCATCTCCACGAAATCGGGTTCATCATCGACTAAAAGAATGTCGATCGGCACTTTGACCATGGACCGTGTCTCCTCTCCTCCCTTGACTCTGAGCCTCAACCGCCGGATTTCATATCGGCCGTCGGGGCAGAAAAACCTTGAAGGTCGCTCCAGCGCCGAGCTTGCTTTTGACCTCGATGCGCCCGCCGAGCTTGTCGATGATGCCCCGGGAGACCGAGAGCCCCAGGCCGGTGCCCTGGCCGGGCGGCTTGGTGCTGAAAAAGGGCTCAAATATCCGCTCCAGGTTCTCCGGCGGGATGCCCGGGCCGTCGTCCTCGATAATGATCATCGCTTCGGCCTCGTCCCCAGCGACGATAAGTTTGACACGGCCGCCGGGGTCGATGGCCTGGAGGCTGTTGGTGACCAGATTCAAGAGCACCTGGCGGACCTGGTTGGGATCGCTCCACAGCTTGAGCTGGTCGGTCTCCACAGAGAGACTCATCTCGGCCTCGGCGTTGGCGGCCATCTTTTTGGTCAGTTCAATGACTTCAAGCAGGACGTCCCTTAAAGAGAATTCCTGGATCACGGCCTCTGTCTGGCGGGCGAAGCTGAGAAGCTGGTGGGTGATCTTTTTGGCCCGGCCGACGCTGGTTTCAATCTTGTCCAGGGCCAGTTCGAGCTTGGCCTGGAGCGTTTTCGGAAGCGCCTCCTCCTTGACGGCCATTGTCTTGAGCCAACCGGCCGCCTCGGCGATGATGGCCAGGGGGTTGTTGATCTCGTGGGCCACGCCGGCGGCCATGGTGCCCAGCGAGGCCAGCCGCTCGGCGGCCATCATCCGCTGCTCCATCTTGGCTCTGAACTCAGCCTCCTGGGCCTGCTCCTCGGCCCGGCGGAGCTTGGCGAAGGCCTGGCGGATCTTGCCGACGAGGTGCTCGATCTCCATAGGCTTGGTCAGGTAGTCAAAGGCGCCGGCCTTGATGCCGGCCACGCCATCCTGGGG
>CAYXRH010000108.1:0-11582 GCA_964466355.1 uncultured Thermodesulfobacteriota bacterium | reverse complement strand
GCCCACCCCGGCCGCCTCGGTGGGCGTGGCGACGCCGGCGTAGATGGAGCCCAAGACGCCGACGATGAGCAAAATGGGCAAGATGACCGCCCGCAGGGCCAGAAGCTTGTCCCGCCAGGTGTATAGGGCCCGCTCCTCCTTGGACGGGGCCGGACCCAGCTCGGGATTGAGCCAGCAGCGCAGGACGATGTAGACCATGAACAGGGCCGAGAGCAAAATGCCGGGCAGAACCCCGCCCATGAACATGTGGCCGATGGACACCCCGGCGGTGACGGCGTAGACGATGGTGATGACCGAGGGCGGGATCAAGATGCCCAACGTCCCCCCGGCGCAGATGCAGCCCAAGGCGATGCGCTTGTCGTAGCGGCGCCTGAGCATGGCCGGCAGGGCCAGGATGCCCATGGTCGCCACGGCCGCGCCGACGATGCCGGTCATGGCCGCCATGAGGGTGCAGATGACCACCGTGCCGATGGCCAGGCCGCCCCTCAAGGGCCCGAACCACATGCGCATGACCGTGAAAAGATCCTCGATTATGCCCGAGCGCTGGAGCATGGTGGCCATGAAGACGTAAAGGGGTATGGCCACCAGAAAATAAGAGGTCATCACCCCCCAGCTCTGGACGGCCACGAGGAGCATGGAGTTGGGGCCCCACAAAAAGTAGGCCAGCACCAAGGCCAACCCGCCCAGAACAAAGGCCAAGGGCAGGCCGCTGAAAAGCAGCACCACCAGGGAGAGGAACATGATCAGGGTGGTGTATTCGATGTTCAAAGCTCACCCTCCCGGCCAGTGAGGGCGTGATGGAGGTCGCGGACGAACTTGACCAGCCCCTGGAGGATCAAGAACACGGCCGCCGCGGGAATCATCAGTTTAATGGGGTAGATGGGCGGGGCCCAGGCCGAAGAGAGGGTCTCCCGGAAGGCCAGGGAGTTGAGGGCGAATTTGCCGCCGAACCAAAACATCATGACCATGAAAAAGAAGAAGATGGGGGCGGTGAAGAGATCGACCACGGCCCTTTTCCGCGGCGAGAGGCGGCCGTAGATGATGTCCACGTTGACGTGGCCCTTCACGGCAAAGGTGTAGGCTCCCAGAAGGAGGAAATACGGCCCGTGGACGAGGTAGTTGAACTCAAAGACCCACTGGGTGGGCGCGTTGAAGACGTAGCGCATGATGACTTCGTAGACCGTGGCGGCGATGATGGCCACGACCACCCAGCTGACGATCCGGGCGACCCACTCGTTGACCCTGTCGATGATCAGAAGGCTGGTTCGAAGCGCCCTCATGCTCCTCTCCGACAAACCGAGCCGGGGCGGACCGGGCGGTCCGCCCCGCGGTTTTAGCCGGCCTTCAGGCTCACAGCAGGCCTATCTGCTTCATCCAAACGGTCATGACATCAAAGAACTGGCGGGCCCGGTCGCTCTTGGCCGCCTGCTCCTCCCAGATTTTGACGACCACCTGGCGGATCTTCTTGATCTCGTCGTCGGGCAGATAAATGACCTCGCAGCCCTTGTCCTGGAACTTGACCAGGGCCTCCATGCCCTTGACCAGATGCTGCTGGAACAGCTCGGCCGAGGCCTCGCGCACGGCCGCCTCCAAAATGGCCTGGACGTCCTGGGGCAGCTTGTCCCAGGCGGCCTTGTTGGCCACGATGCAGGTGGCCGTGGTCGGCTGGTGGAAGCCGGGCAGGATGATGTACTTGGCCACCTCGTAAAGCCCGGCGTCATAGTTGGCCGCCAGACCGCCCCGGTCGGCGAAGTCGATGACGCCCTTCTCCAACGCGGGGTAGACCTCGGCCGTGGGCAGGGGCGTCACCGCCGCGCCCAGCTTGCTCATCACCGGGCCGGCCGCACCGACGAAGCGGCCCTTCTTGCCCTTCATGTCCTCGACCTTGTGGATGGGGAACTTGGAGTGGATCGGCTCCTGGCCGTAGATGGTCGGGCCGATGTAGTAGCAGCCCTGCTTGGCGTAGTCCTGGCGGAGCATGTCCACCACCCCGAACTGCCAGAACCAGGTCTCGAGCTGCCAGGCGTCGGTGAAGCCCAGGGGCAGGGAGGAGGTGAAGGCCACCTGGGGCATCTTGCCCATGTAATAGCCTTCGTACTGCCACATCAACTCGAACATGCCGCCCTGGATGGCGTCGAGCATCTGGTTGGTCGGCACCAGCGAGGCCGGGGGAAAGACCTTGATCTCCAGGCGGCCGCCGGTGAGCTCCTTGACCCGGTCCGCGAACTGCTCCGAGACCTTGTAAGGCAGAGTGGCCGGGTCCCACAGGACCTGCATGCGCCACTTGACGGCCGGCTGCTCGGCCGAGGCGGCCGCGGGCAGCAGGAACATCAAGCAGGCCAAAGCGAGGACAACACCCATGACCAGTTTTTTGACTCTCATCGCACCCCTCCCAATCTTAGGGTTGACTCCAAAAAACCTGGTTGCTTCCCCAGGACCGCGGCGCGGCTAGAAGCCGCGGTCCGGATTGACCTTCCTCGAACCGGCCCAATCGGGCCGTCCCCACTTGAGGGTGTAGCTGGGCAGTTCGGCGCCGATGACCTCCTGGGCGAAGCGGCTGGCCTCAATCAGCTTGTCGAAGTCAAGGCCGGTGGCCGCGCCCATCTCCTCCATCATGCTCACCAGATCCTCGGTGGCGACGTTGCCCATGGCCCCCACGGCCGTGGGGCAGCCGCCGATGCCGCCGATGGAGGCGTCGAAGACCCGCGCCCCAGCCTCATAAGCGGCCAGGGCGTTGGCCAGACCGGTCCCCCGGGAGTTGTGAAAGTGGGCCGCCACGCCGCTGCCGCCCACGGCGGCCATGACCGCCTTGAAGACCTCGACGACCTGGCGCGGGTTGGCCATGCCGGTGGTGTCGCCCAGGGAGACCTCACTCACGCCCATGTCTTTGTATGACTCGACGATGCTTATGACCTGCTCCAAGGGCACCCGACCCTCGTAGGGGCAGCCAAAGGCGGTGACCACGTAGCCCCGCAGCCTTTTTTTGGCTTTGAAAGCCAGATCGGCCACCTCCTCGAGGGCGGCCAATGATTCCTGGACGCTCATGTTGACGTTCTTTTGGTTGTGCGCCTCCGAGGCCGAGACAAAGAGGGCCAGCTCGTCCACCGGCGTTTCAAGAGCCCGCTGGCAGCCCTTGACGTTGGGCACCAGGGCGGAGAGGATCACCCCCGGCCGTGGGGCCACGCCCCTGACCACGGCCATGGTGTCGGCGAACTGGGGGATGACCTTGGGGTGGACAAAGGAGCTGATCTCCAGGCGCTTCAGCCCAGCGTCCATGAGGCGCTCGATGAGCTGGATCTTCTTGTCCGTGGGAAAGAACTTCGACTCGTACTGGAGCCCGTCCCGGGGCCCGACCTCGACCACGGTGATGGGATCATGGGGGTACACGGCCCCTCCTACTTGGCTCGAAGCTCCTTGAGGATCTCCTGGGCCCGGTCGACCTTGACCCTGCCCTCGGCCACCAGCCGCCGGGCCACCTCGTCGATCTCCTCGCCCGCGGCCCCGGCCATGATGGCGATG
Source organism: uncultured Thermodesulfobacteriota bacterium (assembly GCA_964466355.1). Lineage (GTDB taxonomy): Bacteria > Desulfobacterota > Desulfarculia > CAYXRH01. The sequence goes on along the minus strand of CAYXRH010000108.1, from coordinate 8,063 downwards.
TTCTTGGCGTGGAGGCTCATGTGCCCCCTTTGGACGCCCTCGGCGGCCAGGACCCTAAGCGCGGCCAGGTTCTGACAAAGCCCCACCGCGGCCGTGATCTCGGCCAGCTCGCCGGCCTTTTTGACGCCCAGGATCTTGACCACCAGTTTGGCCATGGGGTGCAGGGCCGTGGCGCCGCCGATGAGGCCCACGGCCAGGGGCATCTCGATGGAGCCGACCAGGTCGCCGTCGGCGTTCTTCTCCCAGTGGGTCAGGGAGCGGTAGCGGCCCGTTTTGGCGGCAAAGGAGTGGGCCCCGGCCTCGATGGCCCGAAAATCGTTGCCCGTGGCCACGACCAGGGCGCTGACGCCGTTCATGATGCCCTTGTTGTGGGTCGCCGCCCGGTAGGGGTCGGCGTCGGCAAAGGCCCAGGCGGTGACGATGCCGTCGATGACCTCGGGGCCGGGCTTGATGGCCTCCTTTTTGACCAGGCAGCGCGCCCGGGCCAGGCGCCGGTCGGCCAGGTTCGACAGAATGCGCAGAAAGACCCGGCCGCCGGTCCACTTCTCGATGTGCGGCGCCAGGGCCTCGGCCATGGTGTTGACCGCGTTGGCGCCCATGGCGTCGCGGGCGTCCACCAGGATGTGGGTGATGACCATGGGGCCGAGGGCCGTGTCGATGACCCTCGCCTCCACGTCTTTGCATCCCCCGCCGAGCTTGACCAGAATGGGGTCCTGCTCGTTGGCCAGGGCGATGATCTCCTCGCGGCGCTCCAGGATCTTGAGCTTGGCCGCAAAGGGGTCGCTCAGGCCCACGGTCTGGATCTGGGCGATCATGATCGGGCCCGAGGAGGAGGCGAAGAAGCCGCCCCCGGAGCGGGCCATGTTGCCGGCGTTGGCCAGGGCGGCCACCACCGAGGACTCCTCCACGGCCAAGGGGATCAAAACCTCCCGCCCGTTGATGATCATGTTCGGCACCAGACCGAGGGGCAGCTCAAAGGTGCCGATGACGTTTTCGATCATGCGGTCGGCCGTGTCGATGTCCAGGGCGCTGCCTTTGCCCAGGAGAGCGACCTCCTCGTCGCTGAGGGCGGCGAAGTCCTTGAGGACCCTGACGCGCTCGCTTACGCTCAGCTTGTGAAATCCGGGAATCCGGGAAGTCTTGGTCATCGAACGCCTCCTTCAAAAAATCATGAGGCTCACGTCTGATTGGTTTTGGCCGAGATGACCACCAAAACCTTGGCCTCTTTTTCGCCGCTGCACTCCCCCCGGTGGGGCACGCCCGAGTCAAAGTAGACGCAGTCGCCCTCGGCCATGAGGTGCCGCTCCTCGCCGAAGTAAAAGAGCATCTTGCCTTCGAGGACGAGCATCATCTCCTCGCCTTCGTGGGAGAAGATCGTCTTGTCCGTGGCGTGGGGGGTCAAGGTGATGATGAAGGGCTCCATGGCCTTGCGGTGATAGGGGTGGGCGATGGCCTCGTAGTAGTAGCCGAACAGCGAGCCGTCGCGGGTGATGGGCTGCCGCTCGTCCTGGCGAACGATGCTGCACTTCAAATCCGCGCCGTCCCGCTCGAAGAAGGCGGCTATGTCCAGGCCCAGGGCGACGGCGATGCGGCTCAAGGTGGAGATGGGCGGGGACTTGAGCCCGCGCTCGACCTTGGAGAGGTAGCCCTTGCTCAGCCCGCTGCGAAGGGCCACCGTCTCCAGGGTCACGCCCTGGCCGCGGCGAAGCTTCCTGATCCTGGCCCCGACCTGGTCTTCCATGCCCTTAAATCCGCCGGACTTGAGAGCCGGCCCACGGGGAGAGGAGAGCCTTCTTTGTTGCCCTTTGGGAAACATGATGGGCCAATGGGGAAACTTTTGTCAACAAAAAACCGCCCGGCCGCGACGTGCCGCCGTCGCTCCTCACTTCTCCGCCGCTGAACTCGACCTCGATCCTTCGACCTTTACAGCTTGGAAACCTGATCGCTTTCGAGGTACAATCCGTCATGGCGCAACAGTCTCCTTTTTCTTGGCAACTATTTGAAGTATAAGAGACTGCCTATCTCTTTGGTGAAATATGCGGGCTAGGCTTTGAAAAGACCACGCCTTCGAACCTTTTCGAGCAATGGCGCCTGATGCGAGCCCATGACTTGTCTTGATAAACGGACGGGCCACGACAAAAAATCAAGCCAAGCCCTCAACGAAATCCGCCACACCTTCCCCCACCCCTTGGTCCCCGGCCGCCTCAGCCGGCGCTACCAGCGCTTTTTAGCCGACGTGGCGCTTGAAGACGGCCGCCTCGTCACGGCCCACTGCCCCAATTCGGGCTCGCTGCTCTCCTGTCTCGAAGAGGGCGCGCCGGTGCGCCTCTCTCCCCAGGCCAGGCCGGGCCGGCGGACGGCCTTCACCTGGGAGATGATCTATATAAACGGCGGCTGGGTGGGCCTCAACACCCTCGTCCCCAACCGCCTGGCGGCCCGGGCGGCCGAGCGGCGGGCCTTGAAGATCTTCGAGGAGGCGAGCGCGGTGAGAAGGGAAGTCAGGCTGGGCTCTAAAAGCCGCCTCGATCTGTTGGTTGAGCGGCCCCAGGGGCCGCTTTACGTGGAGGTCAAGAACGTGACTCTGGTCCAAGACGGCCGCGCCCTCTTCCCCGACGCCGTGACCGCCCGGGGGGCCAAGCACCTGATCGAGCTGAGCCGGCTGAAGCCGCCGGCCGCCGGGGCGATGGTCTTTGTCGTCCAACGCTCGGACGCCGAAGTCTTCGGCCCGGCCGAAGAGATCGATCCCACCTACGCTGAATTGTATCGCCAGGCTCGTCAAAAAGGAGTGGTCATGACCGCCGTGGAGGCCGAGGTGACGCCCCAGGCCGTCCGCCTCAGCCGGGAGCTGCCGCTCTTAGTATAAATCTCACTCTCGCTTTGAAGCGACAACAACCGACCAAAACCATGCCCTCAAAGACAAAGCAGCATCAGACGTCAAATATGACCTGAGCCTCGATCTGGCCTCCCCGGCGCCTGATCTCCAGGCCGTGATAGGTCACCGCCTTGATCTCCTGCTTGAGCCCGCCCAGCTCAGACACGGGTTTGAGCCCCAGCCGGGCCTGGAGGCGGTTCTGACGCACCTCGTCCACCTCGACCTTGACCGCGGCCAGACCCTCGATCACGGCCAGGGCCAGTATCTCGGAGAGAAAGTCGGCCAAAAGCAGCTCCTCGTCCGGGGCCTCGAGCTCGATCTCCCGCCACAGGATGGGCTGAACCGGAAACTCGTCCACCAGGAACAAAACCAGCCCCTTGGCCGCCTCGATGAAGAGCGCGGCCAGGTCGCCGGCCCTGATTCTCAAGCCCAGGTCGGCAGTGTGGCTGATGGGCCAGAAGGGGGGCATTTCAAGGCCTCACTCCAGACCCCAGCGCTCCAGCTTGGGGTCCCGGGACATCAGGGCGGACAAAGCCTCCTCGGGCGGCCGGCCGCCGTAGATGACGGCGTGGACCTGATCGCAGATGGGCATCTCCGCGCCTCGCTCTCGAGCCAGGTCGTGGGCCGAGCGGGTCGTGCGGACCCCTTCGGCCACGGCCTTCATGCCGCTCAAGATTTCCTCTATGTCGAGGCCTTGACCCAGCTTCAAGCCCACGGTGTGGTTGCGCGACTGGGCGCTGGTGCAGGTCAAAACCAGGTCGCCCACCCCAGCCAGGCCCAGAAAGGTGAGAGGGTCGGCCCCCAAGGTCACGCCCAGACGGCTGATCTCGGCCAGTCCCCGCGTGATCAAGGCGGCCAAGGTGTTGTGACCGAGGTTGAGACCCTGGCAGATGCCGGCGGCGATGGCCATGACGTTTTTCAAGGCCCCGCCCAGCTCCACGCCGACGACGTCAGAGGAGGTGTAGACGCGGAACCAATCGGTCCAAAAAAGCCGCTGGAAAAAATGGGCCGCGGCCTCGTCAAAGGCGGCGCAGGTCACGGCCGTGGGCGCCCGGCGAGCCACCTCCTGGGCGAATGACGGCCCGGAGAGCACGGCCAGGCGGTTCTTGGCCCCTGGGCCGAGGATGTCGCTCAGGACCCCGGTCATGGTCAGGAGCGTTTGCTCCTCGATCCCCTTGGAGGCCGAGATGATGAGGGCTTCAGGGGGCAGATGGCCGCTGAGGCGCGTTGCCACCTGGCGCAGGACCTGAGACGGCGTGACCAGGACCACCGCCTCGGCCCGGTTTACCGCTTCCGGCAGACGGCTGGTCGCCCACAAACCCTCACGGAGCTTGACTCCGGGCAGAAAGACGGAGTTTCGGGCCGCGGCGTTGATCTCGGCCGAGACCTCCTCCTCGTAGGCCCAGATGACCACCTCCTCGCCCTTTGAGGCCAGGAGATGGGCCAGGGCGGTCCCCCAGGCCCCGGCCCCGATGACGGCCGTCCTCATTTGAGCCCCTTCTTGAGGCGGTTTTCCACGCTGGAGAGGCGGATCCTGACCGCCTCGGGGTTTTCATAGGTCTCGAGCAGCTCCCGGTAAAGCTTTCTCGCCTCCCTGAGCCGGCCTGACTCTTCGAGGCAGTTGGCCATCCGAAATTGGATCCTCGTCCTGAATTCCCCCTCGGGAAACCGCTTCAGCGCCTCCTCGTAAGCCCGCAGGGCCTCGACGATCTTATCCTGGACGTAGTAAGAGTCGGCTATCTGGACGCTGGCTCTCTCGGCCAGCGGCGAGTCAGGATAATACTCCACCAGGGCGCGGTAGGCCTCCCGGGCCCTCGAAAAGTCTTCCATCATAAAATAGCACCATGCGGCGCGTTCTCGATAATAGTCGTCCCGGCCGGTCTGGGCGGCGTAGTCCTGCGTCAGGGCGGCGTAGACGTCGGTCGCGGCCGCGTAAGCCTTGAGGTTGTTGGCGTAGAGGTCGGCCATCTTCTCCAAGGCCTCGGGGGCCAGGTCGTGGTCAGGGAAGAGGGCCACCAGGCGGCGGTAGGCTCTCAGGGCCTGATCGTAGCGGCGGAGGTGAAGATGCTCCACCGTGGCCAGCCCGAAGAGGGCCTGGGGCAAATATTTCGACTCGGGGTGCTCCCGAATGAAGCGCTCAAAAGCGGCCCGCGATTCCTCGGCCCGGCCGGAGACGAGGAGGCTCTGGGCTTTTTTCAGGGCCGCCTCGTCGGCCGGAGTGTAACACCCAAAGATGATCAGGCACAGCGCCGCCGCGGCCAGCCAGCCTGCGAGCAGACTTGATCTATTCATCCTCAGCCACCCGGGCCAGAGAGACGACCTTCTCACCCGGGGCCAACTCGAAAAGCTTCACCCCCTGAGTGTTGCGGCCAAAGATCGAGATCTCGTTGGCCCGGATCCTGATGAGCTTGCCCTGCTCAGCGATGAGGACGAGTTGATCCTGGTCGTTGACCTGGGCCACGCCGATGACGTGGCCGTTTCGAGGAGTGGTCTTGATGGTGATGATGCCCTTGCCGCCCCGGGTTTGGAGCCGGTAATCGCTGACCTTGGTCCGCTTGCCGAAGCCGCCCTCGGTGACGGTCAGGATGGTGGCCACCCGTTCGAGGGGATCGGTCACCTCCAGGGAGACGACCTCGTCGTCCGGACTCAATTCGATGCCCTTGACCCCTCTGGCCGTGCGGCCCATGGCTCTGACCTGGGCCTCCTGGAAGTGGATCGAGAGGCCCAAGGCGGTGGACAGAAAGACGTTCTTTTTTCCGTCGGTCAGCCTGACGGCGACCACTTCGTCGCCTTCCTCCAGGGAAAGCCCGATGATGCCGCCCGAACGGGGGTGGGAGAAGGCCATGAGATCGGTCTTTTTGACCAGACCGCGCCGGGTGGCGGTGAGGACGTGAAGGCCCTCGGCGAACTCGGACACGGGCAGGATGGTCGCCACCCGCTCCCCGGACTCCAAGGCGAGGAGGTTGACCACGGCCTTGCCCCGGGCGGCCGGACCGGCCTGGGGGATCTGGTGGACCTTGAGCCAGTGGACGCGGCCCCGGTTGGTGAAGAAGAGGAAGTAGTCGTGGGTCGAGGCGGAGAAGACGAGGGAGACGAAATCCTCCTCCCGGGCCTGGGCCCCGGTCTTGCCCTTGCCGCCGCGGCGCTGGGAGCGGTAGAGGCTCAAGGGATTGCGTTTGATGTAGCCGGTGTGGGTCACGGTGACGACCATCTCCTCGTCAACGATCATGTCTTCGAGACTGATCTCTTGAGCCGAGGCGATGATCTCGGTCCGGCGGTCGTCGGCGTAGCGCTTCTTGACCTCGAAAAGCTCCTCCACGATCTCGTTCATCAACAGCGACTCGTTTTCCAAAAGGGAGCGGAAGCGGGCGATGGCCTTGATCAAAGAGATGTACTCCTCGTCGATCTTGTCCCGCTCCAGGCCGGTGAGGCGGGCCAGACGCAAGTCCAGGATGGCCTGGGCCTGGCGGTCGCTGAGGCCGAAGTGGTTCATCAGGCTCTCTTTGGCCTCCCGGGGGCTTTCAGAGTGGCGGATGATGTCGACCACCTCGTCGATGTGGTCCAGGGCGGTCTTGAGACCCTCCAGAATGTGGGCTCTCTCCTCGGCCTTTTTGAGCTCAAAAACCGTGCGGCGGGTGACCACCTCCCGGCGGTGGCTTATGAAATGGCCGAGCATGTCCTTGAGCGAGAGCACCTCCGGCCGGCCGTCGACGATGGCGACCATGTTGAAGCCAAAGGTGGTCTGCATGGCCGTGAAGGTGTAGAGCCGGTTGAGGATGACCCGGGCGTCGTCACCGCGCCGCAGTTCGAGGACGACGCGCATGCCCTCCCGGTCTGATTCGTCGCGGATGTCTTTTATGCCTTCGAGCTTCTTGTCCCTGACCAGTTCGGCGATGCGCTCGATGAGCCGGGCCTTGTTGACCTGGTAGGGCAACTCAGTGATGATGATCGCCTCCCGCTCCCGGGCCTGCCTCTCGATGACGGCCCGGGCGCGGAGACGGATCGAGCCCCGGCCGGTTTCGTAGGCCTCCCTCAAGCTTTCGCGGCCGTAGATGAACCCCGCGGTGGGAAAGTCCGGGGCCGGAATGAGAGCCATGAGCTCCTCAATATCCAGCTCCGGCCGGCGGATGAGAGCCACCAGACCGTCGACCAGTTCGCCCAGATTGTGTGGCGGGATGTTGGTGGCCATGCCCACGGCGATGCCCGAGGAGCCGTTCATGAGCAGGTTGGGCACCCGGGTCGGCAGGACAAAGGGCTCGCTCAGGGAGCCGTCGTAGTTGGGGAAGAAATCGACCGTCTCCTTGTCCAGGTCGGCGAGGAATTCGTCGGCCATCCGGGCCAGGCGGACCTCGGTGTAACGCATCGCCGCCGGGGGATCGCCGTCCACCGAGCCGAAGTTGCCTTGGCCGTCCACCAGGGGATAGCGCATGGCGAAATCCTGGGCCAGGCGGACCAAGGCGTCGTAGACCGCCGCGTCGCCGTGGGGATGGTATTTGCCGATGACGTCGCCGACGATGCGGGCCGATTTTTTGTATGGTTTGCCAAAGACGTTGCCCAGCTCCTGCATGGCGAAGAGAATGCGGCGGTGCACCGGCTTGAGGCCGTCGCGCACGTCGGGCAGGGCCCGGCCGATGATGACGCTCATGGCGTAATCGAGGTAGGAGCGCTTTATCTCCTCCTCGAGGCTGACTTGAATCTTGCGCGGTTCAGATTGGCCGACCAAGGTTGCTCCTCACACAGTGTAGATACATTCTAGAGCCTCAAGAAAAGGCGTCTTAAAATAACAGATTAGACTATCAAAAGCAAGGATCATCTCGCGGCCAAAAGACAAGTATTCACTGTTATTATAATCAGTTACATTTCTGTCCGGCCAAGCGAAGCCGAGGGTTAACTGGTTGTTGTCATTGAGTAATGAATCATTATGCGGCGGTGGTTTGTAGATATCCTGAACGGTTGCCTGGCCAAAGAGGTTGAGCTGAAGGAGTGGGGTTAGTTGCTTTAGACCAACTTTGAGATTTGATCTTGACTTAAGGGAGGTTAGGCAAGTCATAAACTCTCTTTGTCTTGGGGGGCCTGGACAACTTGTTGTCCAGGCCGCGGAGCGACAAGCGGTTTGCGCCAAGGCCTTGTCGGCGATCACATCGGTTAACCATCACTTGAACAGAAACTGCTCGCGCCTTTGGCGCCCCGA
>CAYXRH010000107.1:0-11660 GCA_964466355.1 uncultured Thermodesulfobacteriota bacterium | reverse complement strand
GTTCCGGGCATACCGCCGTATTATCCGCCTTTTCCCAAAGAATTCGTCGAGAACCTTTAAAAAATGGAAGGGGGAAACATGAAGGCTGAGGACGTGCGCACCACGGCCATTCTGGGGGCCGGGACCATGGGCGCGGGCATCGGCCTCTGCCTGGCCGGAGCCGGCCTGGAGGTCAGACTCTTTGACGTCAAGTCCGAGCAGCTGAAAGGTGCCCTGATGAGGATAGAAAACTGCCAGGCGGTGCTCGTTCAGGAAGGCGTCGTCTCCGCGGAAGCGGCCCAGGAGGCCAGGGGGCGGGTGGCGGTGACCACCGAGCTAAAAAAAGCCCTGTCCGAGGTTGACTTTGTCTTGGAAGCAGCGCCAGAAGACCTGACCCTCAAAAAGGAGCTGTTCAGGGAGGTGGAGTCTTTGACTCCGAGCGAAACAATCCTGGCCACAAACACCTCGGGGCTGAGCATCACGGACATCGCTTCGGCCTGCCGGCGGCCGGAGAGGGTGGGTGGCATGCACTGGATCAATCCGCCGGAATTAGTGCCCCTGGTGGAGGTCATCCGCGGCCGACGCACCGCCCCGGAAACAGTGGATCTGATCTACGCTCTGGCCAAAAGGGTGGGCAAAAGGCCGGTGGTCATCCAGCAGGACGTGCCCGGCTTTTGCTTGAATCGCCTCCAGTTCGCCGTTTTCAGGGAGGCTTTGCACCTCATCGAGAGCGGCGTGGTCACGCCCGAAGACGTGGATCAGACCATGCGCTGCGGCCTCGGCTTTCGCTATCCTTGGCTGGGCCCCCTAAAAACCGCCGATCTGGGGGGCTTGGACGTATTTCTGAGCGTGGCTGGCTATTTGTTCAAGGATTTGAACGCCTCCCAGACCCCGCCCCGATCGTTGGCCGACTTGGTGGCCCAAGGCAAGCTGGGCCTTAAATCCGGCCAGGGCTTTTATGAATACGGGGCCGGTCAGCGGAACATGATTCTGCGCCAGCGGGATGTGGCCTTCATCAGGCAGTGGCGGATGATGTTGGCCATCGACCCCACGTTGGGTTCTTTAAACGGCCCTAAAGGCCAGGATTGAAAAAATTATCAGGTCAAATAAAAGCAACGATAAACCATTAAAGAATAATATTTCATTGTCGCCGGGCCTGTCCACCCCGAGCCGGTCCAGGGCCGTCAATCTGACTTCAAGAGCAATTTGCCGTCGTTCCACTGAGCTAATTTTTCCTTCAACCCTTTATCATAATATTCAATTATTATATTACTTCTCCACTTTGCGCTTTCGGCGGCATCCCCTTCAGTTAGACAACCATTCTCAATTAAAGACTGCAAAACCCGGGCGATCCTTTCCATCATGTATTCCCTGTCCTTGTGTTTCTTGGCCCAGGGCTTCATCTCCACCACGGCCTTGATGCACTCCTCCTCCTGGTTGTATCTCATCCTGATGTCCTCGCTGTATTGAATCAGCGAATAGTACTTGTTGCTCCTGGGGAGTTTCTGGTCGCTCAGGGCGTCCCTGGCTATCTCGATCTCCAGCTCCACCGCTTCCAAAGTCAGCTCCCGTTTCATCTGGGCTATGGCTTGCTCAACCATCTTCATTCTTTGATCGATCAGCTCCTCGCCCAGACACAGCTTCGGCCAGAGCAGAACACAAAGGCATCCGGCTGCGGCCAACCAGGTTCTTGACTTTAATCTCATGGCCAGCCATCTCCCTTCAAAAGGGGCAAATTCGGCTCCCCGCGCTTGAGAATGTTGTTCGCATCTCCCATGATAAAGTAGACTAGCTTTCTTAAGCAACCAAAGAAGCGCTAAAATGCTGCGGCCGTCGCTTGAGAGGCCGGATGAGGTTTTCAGAGGTGGGTGGATGCTGGATAAAAAAACGAGAGAGCGCCCCCCGCGCCAGTCAGGCCGGTTGCCGGTCTTGTTCTTGGTGGTCAACGGTCAGCTCATCAGGCCCGGCCAAGACGCCAACGCGCCCGGTTGGGGCAGGCTCAGAAAAGAGATCGGGGCCAAACGCCAGGGACTGGCGGCCAAACGCAGGTTGGGGGCCAGGTGGCGGGAGAGCCTGTACGTGGTGTTCAACCCTGAGCTGGAGTTGTTGGATGGCCACCTCGTTCTGAAGCCTCGAGCCGAGGCGCTTCAAGAGCCGCCGGCCGCTCATCTGGCCGAAAGCCAATGGCGAACGACAGCCTATCTCTCTTTCTGGGGCGGCAAGCTCTTTCGGTGGATCGCCGAGGTGGCCGGTGATTCCGAAGCGGCCGAGCTTTTCTACAACCGGGCCCGGCGGGCCATTGAGGAGAGTTTTGGCCTCGGTCAGGCGTCGCCCCATGGCCTGGTGTGGAAGAGCGAGACGGCCGAGCTGCGCCTCGGCTGCGGCTCGGACAACATGATCGTCATGTTCACCATCCGGCCGGACCGAGTCTGATACTGATTGGTGATCACTTGAAAGCAATTTGGTCTGAAGGGGGGCGAACACCCTCCCGACCGGGCGCAAGCGAGGCCCGATCAGGGCACGAGGGGCTTGTAGCCGAAATACTTGGGCACGAACATGACCAGATCCGCCCAGTAGGTGCAGATGAACAGGACCGCGATTGAGGCCAGGAGAAAGGGGAAGATGGCTCGCGACAGCCTTTCGAGGCTGGTCCGTCCGATGGAACAGGCGATGAACAGACAGACTCCCACCGGCGGCGTGGTCAGGCCGATGACCAGATTGAGGACGATGATCACTCCGAAATGGAGGGGGTCAACGCCGATCTTGAGCATCAAGGGCAGCAGGACCGGGGTGAGGATGATCAGGGAGGCCGTGGTCTCCATGAAGGTGCCGACCAGAAGCAAGAGCGCGTTCATCAGAAGCAGAATCAGTAACTTGTTTTCAGTGGCGGTGAGGATGCCTTGGGTAACGATCTGGGGGATCTCCTCGCTGGCCAGGAGCCAGGAGAAGATGCTGGCCGTGCCAATGACCAGCATGACCAGCGAACTGGTGGCGCCGGTGTCGATCAGGATCTTGACCAAGTCTCGGGGCCGGATGTCCCGGTAGACGAACAGACCGATGAACAGGGCGTAGAACACGGCGATGCAGGCGCTCTCGGTGGGTGTGAACACGCCGGTGAGGATCCCGCCCAGGATTATGATCGGCATCATGAGCACCAGCGCCGCGTCGAGGCTGATCTTGAGAATGGCCTTAAGAGACGGCAGGCTGCTCTTGGGATATCGGCGCTTGTGGGCGTAATAGCCGACCACGGCCATCTGGAAGAAACCGAGCATGACTCCGGGCACAAAACCGGCCAGAAACAGGGAGGCGATGGAGACCTCGCCCAGGACGCCATAGATGATAAAGGGTATCGAGGGCGGAATGATCGGGCCGATGGTCGATGAGGTCGCCGTGACAGCGGCGGAGAAGTCACTGTCGTAGCCGTCTTTTATCATGGCCGGGATGAGGATCGAGCCCACGGCGCTGGTGTCAGCCACGGCCGCGCCGGTGATGCCGGCGAAAAGCATGCTGATGACTACGTTGATGTAAGCCAGGCCGCCGCGAAAAGAGCCCACCAGCACGTTGCAGAAATTGACCAGGCGCTGGGTCATGCCGCCGGCGCTCATGATGTTGCCCGCCAGAATGAACAAGGGGATGGCCATCAGGACCGGATTGTCCATGCCGGTGAAGATGCGTTGGGCGACCAAGACCAGGGGCGTCTCGCCCTGGGTCAGCAGAGCCACCAGCGGGGTCAGGCCGAGGACAAAGGCGATGGGTACGCCGATGATTAGAAAGAATACGAAGGAGATCAGTAAGATCAGAACAACCACGACCGCCGCAACCTCATTCCCTGAGCGAGGATGACCTCACGGCGCGCCGGACGCTCGGCCGTGAGGCAGGATGGAGGCGAGGATGTGAAAGAGCATGATGGCTGAGCCGAGGGGCAGAGCCAGATACGGCACCGCCATCGGGATGCGCAAGGCCGGGCTGATCTGAGCGCTGGTGACCACGACCAATTTGCCCCCGCCCCACATCATGACCACCAAAATGACGACTACAGAGATGCGGGCCACGACGCTCAAGGCCAGGCCGACCGCCTTGGGGAAGCGTTCCACGAACCAGGTGACGGCGATGTGCTGCCCGCGGCGCACGGCCACGCCGGCTCCCAGGAGAGAGGCCCAGACCAGGCAGTAGCGGGCCAGCTCTTCAGTCCAAAATAAAGGCAGATGGAGGAGATAGCGGAAGATGACCTGAACAAAGACGACCACGGCCATGGCGGCCAGAATGACGATCAAAGCCGCCTCGCAGACGCGGCCCAGGGCGTCATCAATGTCGTGCATGATCCTCTCCAACACTGGTAGTCTCAATATCAGGCCGCGCCGGCAGGCGCGGCTAAATGCTCTGCCTCAACCCAGACCAGCCCTTGACCATCACCGCGGCTGGGACGGGGACGCTGATCCGGCCACCCTCGGCCATCATCCCCTGACCGAGCCTTCAACTCAGAGGCGCTCAGGGGAATGAGCCCGGCTTCCCTTGAGCCGGACGGCGTCTTCCCCCAAGCGCTCTAAGCCATAGGACCTAACCCAGTTCCATCACCCGGCCGCGAAGGCCTCCGGCGCCGGGGGGCTCACTCAGCGGCCCTGATCTTTTCCAGGGTCTCCTTCCAGGCCGGATATTTCTGCCCGAACTTGTCGTAGACTGGAGACATGGCCTCCACAAATATGGCCTTGTCCACCGTGCTCACGACCATGCCTTGAGCCTTCAAGTCCTCGAGCTGCTTGGCCTCGTTGTCCCGGATGAGCTTGCGCTCATAGGCCGCCGCCTTGAGAGCCGCTTCCAGAAAAAGCTTCTGCCATTCCGGCTTGAGCTCCTTGAATTTTTTGAGGCTCATGGTCAGCGGGGCAGGGGAGTAGAAGTGGCCGGTGAGGCTCAAGTATTTCTGGACCTCGCTCAACTTGAAGGCGTGGATGATGGCGATGGGGTTTTCCTGGCCGTCGATCACCCCGGTCTGAAGCGAGGTGTAGACCTCACCCCAGCTCATGGGCACCGCCTGGGCGCCGAGCTGGCGGACCGAAGCGAGGTGGACCGGGTTCTCCATGGTCCTGAACTTCAGGCCTTTGAAGTCGTCTGGTTTGAGGAGCGGTCGTTTGGAGTTGGTGAAGTTTCTGAAGCCGTTCTCAAAAAAGGCCAAGCCCTTGAGGCCGGCTTTTTCGAGATCGTCCAAAAGCGTGCGGCCGATGGGGCCGTCCAGGACTTTGTCCACGTGCTCCGGACTGGTGAACAGGAAGGGCAGATCCACCACGCCCATGTCTGGGCTGAAGTTGGACACAGGACCGGTCGCGGTCACGGCCAGGTCGATGGTGCCGACTTGCTCGCCCTCCAAAAGCTCCCGCTCCCCTTTTCCGAGCTGACCGCCGCCAAAGACCTTGACGATGACCTCGCCCTTGGTTCCTTCCTCGATGAGGCGGGCGAACTCCACCGCGCCCATGGTGTAGGCGTGGTGCGCCGGGGTGACCGTGGCCAGCTTGAGCGTCGTCTTGGCCTGGACCGGGAGAGTGATCATCACCACCATCGCCAACACCAACACACAGGCAAAGGCTAGACGTTTCATGACCTTTCCTCCACTTTGGCTTTGTTGTTAACAACTTAACAGACCATTTCGGCCTTGATCGCTCGCTCATCAAGGCAAACGAAACCTCCACCACCGCCGGGGCCGCCCCGCCGTGGCGGCCTCTTTATGGCCGGAGCAAAGCGCGGAGTTTTTCTAGTTCGCCCTCGATCATTTTGTAGGTGTGCTCTGGACCCGGGAAGGCCCCCTGGCGCACGTCGGCGATGTAGGCCTCGAAGACCCGGCGCATTTCTTGGCCGAGATTGGCGTATTTTTTAACGAATTTTGGCGTGAAGGCCTGAAAGACCCCCAGGATGTCAGAGCAGATCATGACCTGGCCGTCGCAATCGCCGGCGCCGATGCTGTAGATGGGGACGGGCAGTTCGAGGGTGATGATCTTGGTCACCTCTGGGGGCACGGCCTCGATCAAGATGGAAAAGGCGCCGGCCTGATGCACGGCCCGGGCGTCTTCAATGACGGCCACGGCCGACTCGGCGGTGCGGCCCTGGGCCTTGAAGCCGCCCAGGGCTCCGGAGCTTTGCGGCGTCAAGCCGATGTGGCCCATGACCAGCATGCCGCTGTCAGAGATGGCCCTGATGACATCGACCACTCGCCGGCCGCCCTCGAGCTTGACGCAATCGACCCCGGCCTCCTTGTGGAAGCGGACCGCGTTTCTGACCGCGTCCTTGAGGCCGGTTTGATAAGCGCCAAAGGGCATGTCGCCGATGACAAAGGTGTTCGCCGCGCCGCGCCTCACCGCCTCGCTGTGATAGATGCACTGGTCCATGGTCACGGGGATGGTGCCGCTGTAGCCGTACACGGCCATGCCCAGGCTGTCGCCGACCAAGAGCATGTCCATGCCCGCCTCTTCGGCCAGTTGGGCGGTGATGAAGTCATAGGCCGTCATCCAGACCGCCCGTTGGCCCTTTTCCTTCATCTGCTGCAGATCGAAGCGAGTCAATTTCTTTTTCACTTTTTCCTCCTCACCCGCAGTGGCAAGACGCAGGACAAGGCCCAAAGGCTGAAGGCTGTCTGTGCCTTCACCGGTTGAGGTAATGATACTGCCAGGTTTCAACCAACGCCGTCAGGGCGAAATTGATCGGAGTCTCCAGGCCCAGCTCTTGGCCCAAGCGGACGATGGCGCCGTTGATGGTCTTGATTTCGGTCTCCCTTTTGGCGTCCACGTCCTGGCCCATGGACGCCCGGGCCTGAGCGACTTGCTCAGCCACCCACCAGCAGTGCTCCACGGCGTCCTGAGAGATGGCGACGCCCAAGGCCTCGGCCACGGCCATGCCCTCTTCCACGGCCCGGCGGGAAAGCTCCTTGGTGATTTCCAGGTCCAGGAGTTGACCGTTGCGGATGTGAGTCAGGGCTCCGATGGCGTTGATGCCTAAATTGACTAAAAGTTTTTTCCAAACCAGAGCCTTGACGTCAGTCATGGTCTCGGTCTCGATTCCGCCCCTGGTCAGGGTTTCGGCCACGGCTTTGACCTTGAGCATGTCACCGCCAGCCCAAGGACCGATGACGGTCGGCCCCTTTCCGGCGTAACGCAGCGAGCCAGGACCTAAAATGGTTGAACCCCAGGAGGTGGTGCCGGTGATGACCCTGGGGGGGTCAATGGTCTCGGCCAGGATGTCCGCGTTGCCGAGGCCGTTTTGAAGGGTCAGGGCCACGCCCTTGGGCGCCAGAACGTGGGCCGCGGCCAGAGCCGCCTCGGCGGTCTGAGGCCCCTTGACAAAGACGATGCACAGATCCGCCGGCCGCGTGTCTTGATAGTCGAGGTGAATGTCCAGCTTGACGCGTCGACGCCGGCCCTCGTCTTCGATTTGGAGGCCGTTTTGGCGGATGGCCTCGACGTGCTCCGGCCAGATGTCGACCAGTTGGACGTCGAGCCCGGCCTCGGTCATCACCGCGCCGAAGAGGCCGCCCATGGCGCCGGCGCCGATGAAGGTGACTCGCATCTCAAATGACCCCCCTTCGCGTCAGGGTGATGCTTGGTGGCGCACAAAAAGACGTCGCCCCTCGGCCCCTGGGGCCGACAATTTGATTCACGATGTACCACGCTCCCAGCCCGAGGCGAACGCCTCGGACAGACAAAGCTTTAAAAATATCGACCCTTGGCTCAGATGTCAGCGGGCTCTCCACCAGGTCAGATATTACACTTTTTGACCATGTTGCAGATTTCTTTAAACACGTCGGTCCGCCGGAGAATGCCCACGATTTTATCGCCACTGGTGACCAACAAAGACCAGTGGTCGCCCATGACTATACGGTGGATGGCCTCGGCCAGCGAGGTGTCGTCAGTGACGTACTCGTCGGTTCGGGGGGTGTACATTATGTCCTTGACCTTGGTCTTGGCCGCCAGACGGCAGATGTCCTCCATGGGGGCTTCCCAGAGCTGGTGGTCCTTGAGCATTGATTTCAGAAAATTCGGGCTGAAGCCGCTTCGGGTCAGGCGTTCAAAGTCCATCATCTGACCATATTTCGGCTCGAGGGCCCTCAAGACATCTCCCTGGGAGACCTTGCCCACGACCTGCTTGTTTTTATTCAAGACCAGTATGGCCAAGTGTCGGTAGCGATCGCGGTCAAATTTTTCCTGGGCCTCCTCCAAAGATATGATCGCTTGGTACAAAGTGGCGTCCTGGTCAACCGTGGCGTACTCCTCGAGGGAAACCATAAATTCCTTGACTTTGATCCTTTTCACTTCAGTCCTCTTTGTTTAAAAGATCCTTTCTCAGGCGAAATACGCCCTCATGGTGAGTCAAAGATTAACACAACATCGGCTCGTCAGGCAATAAGGTATCCTTGGCGCCGCGCCTCAAGAAATGATGGTTCTCCATCGCCTCTTCCGCCTGGACTCATGGGGCCTAAAGTCCATAAAAATTGTAAGACCGCTCTAGTGTCGCGTCCCTTAAGTGATTTATATAAAAGAGCGGGGCGGTGGTCTGCTGGTCGAGCGAGCAGCGGAGCCGGCCGCCCTTGGGCCTGACCCATGTGGCTGAAAAAGCAAAGCGCCTGAAGGACCGAGGAGTTATACTATTTTTCCTTTGTGATCGAGGGAATAGTTAAACGGCTGATAGAAGAAGTCACCACCGCCAGGGCCTGGGCGGATTAAGATACGTTTGTTTCATTTCAATGGAAAAATAGTATTAAAGGAGAGCGCCAGGCGGCCGAAATGGGCGACTTACAAGCCGCCAGCCGACCGCCGCCCCGTCCAGGCGGCCACACTGACTTATGATCCTTAACTTCCGGGACGCAACACCAGGAGGGTTAATTCAAGATTGAATCGGCATGCTTGGCCCCCCTGCGTCGGTCCGGATTAACTCGCCCACCTCCCTGGCCGCGGCTTCGTCGCCGCGGCTGGCTCTTGGCCATTTATCCAAAAGTGGTTTGCCCGGGCGGGCGCTTTTCCACAAGCTGCTTGATTTAGGTAAAGCATCGGTGAGGCGGATATTATAATTATTAATTATATTTTTGTTAAATTGGGATATTAGTGGCCTCGCGGACAAATCGGACGGTTGACTTCTGTGGCTGATTATTATACATAATAAAAACAGTCTATATGAGGGTCTCTTGTTTGCTCATCTAGACGGCCATGAGCTGGCAAGACAAAGACGGGGATTTTGGCGGCGATGATGATCGGATGTGATGCGGTCTAAAAACTGGCAGCCCTGGGCTTTGCTCGCGCCGGCCTTGAGCGCGATCTTCTTTTTGTTGGTCATTCCGGTCTCGTTCATCGTCGTCTACAGCTTTTGGCTCAGGGCGGCCACCGGGGCGGACATCCCGGCCTTTCAATCCGGCAATTACGCCAAATTTTTCGCTGACTTCTTTTATCCTTCCATTCTTATAAGAAGTCTTCGCATCGCCCTGGAGACGGTCCTCTTTTGCGTGGTCATGGGCTACATACCAGCCTATTTCTTCTATCGCAGCGAGACCAGGTTCAAGTCTTTGCTCCTCCTTTTGATCATGCTGCCCTTTTGGATCAGCTACATCATTCGGACCCTGAGCTGGATAAACATCCTCGGCGAGACCGGCCTGATCAACCATCTGCTCATATCCTCAGGCCTTTTGTCTTCGCCCCTGGCCATGCTCTACAATGAGGGATCGGTCCTCATGGGTCTGATCCAATACATGCTGCCGTTCATGATTTTAAATATTTACGTCAGCCTGGAGGGAATCGACAAAAGCCTGGTCGAGGTGGCCAAGAGCCTGGGCTGCACGGAGTGGCAGGCCTTCAAAGAGGTCACCCTGCCCTTGAGTCTGCCCGGGGTGAGCGCCGGGTGCCTGCTGATATTCGTGCTCACCTCAGGGACCTACATCACGCCCATGATTCTGGGAGGGGCTAAAAACGAGATGATCTCCAACCTGATCTTCAAAAGGGTCATCGTCACCCTGGACTGGCCTTTCGGCTCGGCCATGAGCGTGATCTTGCTGACCATTCTTTTCACCATCGTTTACGCCTACAACCGCTATCTGGGTATTGGCCAGATATTCAAGGCCCTCAAAGGCTAGAGAGAGGCGATGATGAGGATATCGGGCTGGTCGCTGATTCGCCTCTTCACCTTTCTGGTCTACGTGTTCATGTTCGCGCCCATTGTGGTGGTCATTATCCTCTCCTTCAACCCAGAGCAGTTCGGCTGTTTTCCGATGAAGGGCTTCAGCCTGAGATGGTATGTCAAGCTGGCCCAGAACGATGCCATCATTCAGGCTTTCAAGGTCTCCCTCCTCCTCGGCTCCCTGACTGCTGTTTTGGCCACCTTCTTTGGCATCCTGGCCTCCCTGGCTTTTGTCCGCTACGACTTCCCGGGCAAAAACACCTTGAACACCGTCCTCCTGGCCCCGATCATGATTCCAGAGGTGATTCTGGGCGTGGCTTTGCTGCTTTTCATCCGCTGGCTACAGCAGCCCAAAAGCTTCCTTCTTCTTCTGATCGGGCACGTGGTCATCACCATGCCCTTTGTGCTTCTGGTGGTTCAGGCCCGTCTGGTGGGCATCAGAAGGGTGTACGAGGAAGCGGCGCGGGTCTTGGGGGCCAACGCCCTGCAGACTTTCAGGGAGGTGACCCTGCCCTTGCTGGCCCCGGCCATCATGGCCGGCGTTCTCTTCGCCTTCACCATCTCCTTTGATGACATCACGGCCACGCTCTTCTGGGCCACGGCCCAAAACCGGACGGTGCCGGTCAAGATACTGGGGATGCTGCGCAATTCAATCAGCCCCGAGATCAACGCTCTGGGCACGGTCATGGTCATCCTGACCATCTTCACCCCCCTGCTGGCTGGTTACTTGTCGCGGCGGTTCGCCCGGAGGACAACATAGGCGATATGTCAAACCATTCAAATCAACCCTTTCAAAAAGGAGGAGGATGGTGAAAACTGTTTGGACTAAAGGACTTGAGAGACTTCACCAGCGTTACCAGGACGGAGACGTCAGCCGGCGTCATTTTCTCAAGCTCTTGGGCCTCGCCGGCGCGGCCGTCGGTCTGGCGGGCGGGCCCTTTAGCAGAGCCTGGGCGGCCAAGTCCATCCGCTTCGACGGTTGGGGCGGCACCGTCTCCGAGGCGTTTCGCAAGCACGCCTTCGAGCCGTTTAGCAAGACCACGGGGGTCAAGGTCATTGACGGCGAGTTCGGCTCCACTGACACCTATCTGACCCGGGTCAAGGCCTCCTTCCCTCCGGGCGGCGAGTTCAACCTGGCCCACTTGAGCGGTGTTTTTGACTATCAGCGCTATTGGCAGCTGGGCTTTGGAGCCATCATTGACGAGTCCAAGATCCCCAACCTCAAGAACGTCATGCCGGCTCTGATGGTGCCTTTCCGCAAGATCAGCGGCGGCAAGCTGGCCTGCGTGCCCTATGACTACGGCCAGACCGGCATCGCTTACAACACCAAGCACATCTCCAAGGAAAAGGCGGAGAAGCTGGGCGCGGCCCTACTGTTCCAGGAGGATCTCAAGGGCAAGCTGGGCAGCTGGTCTGACATCCGGACCAACATGTGGTACGCCGCCCTTTACACCAAACAGGACCCCAACAACATCAAGGACATTGATCTCATCTGGGCCACTTTAAGGAAGCAGGTCCCGTTGATGAAGAAATACTGG
>CAYXRH010000106.1:0-11679 GCA_964466355.1 uncultured Thermodesulfobacteriota bacterium | reverse complement strand
CAACAAAGTTGTTGTCCGGGCACCGAAGGCGCGAGCGCTTTTCTGTTCAGGGGGTGTGCTCAAGACAGTCCCCGGCCAGGCCAAACCGCCCCAGCCTCCCAACCACAACACAAAACCAGAGGCCTTGATTTGATGCTGACGGCCGGGGAGGTCTGTCTTGACTCCGCCGCCAAGAGACATTAAAAGACCTACAAGGGAGGAAGAGAATGCCCATCTATGAGTTTCGATGTCAGGCCTGTGACCACGTTTTCGACCTCCTCATCCTGGGCCGAGGCGAGGTGGAGCTGAAGTGCCCCGAGTGCCAGTCCTGGGAGATAGTCAAATTAATGTCGCCCTCCTCTCACACCATCGGCGCCGCCACGCGGCCTAAAAAGGCCGGCCTGACGAGCAGGGCCTGCGGATCCAACTCCTGCACGACCATTGACGTTCCGGGACGGTACGACTAGAGGTTGTTTCAAGACCCTGAAGCCGCGATTTCCGGGCCTTTTATCCGGGACGATCCCGGAATCATTTTTTTAAGACCCCTGGCCGCGGCGCGGCGGCCTTGAGCCGAGGATTCCTTTCCAGAGCCCGCCGCTCAAAAACGAGTCATCTCCACGCCCTGGCCTGATTTTGGCCTGAGTCTTGCTTTCGGTGAGGCTGTGATGGGGCGGTCAGGGTTTTTAAAAAGGCCCACCTCCCCAGAGCAATGTTTCGTCTCGGCCTCTGAGGGCCAAAAGGAGAGTCCATGCCTCGCTTAGCCTGGTTGATTCTGGTCTTTTGGGCCTCCCTGGGCTTGGGCCTGAGCGGCTGCGTCACGCCCTCCCTGCCACTGGCGCCCCAGCCAAAGACAAAGCTCTATCTGGAGCCGATCATCACCCCCCAAAAAGCCGATCTGGCCGCGGCCCGGGTGGGCATCTTCCCCTTTGGAAGCCCTTTTGTCGATCCCGCCTTGAACAACCACCTGGCCCACCAGCTTCACCAGCTCCTCCTGACCCGGCGCTTCGCCCGGGTGATCGAGGTCATCCCCGAGACCTTCCGCAACGTCCACCAGGCCATTGAGCGGGGGCGCTTTCTCGGCTACGACGTGGTCATAATCGGTCACCTTCAGGAGTCTTTTTGGGGCGGCGACGTTGAGCCGAGCAAGGCCACGGTGGAGCTGAGGGTCGTGGACAGCGTCAGAGAGATGACGATCTGGTACCTCAAGGCCAGCGCCACCAGCGAGCCCCGGCCGGCTCAGGACTATCTCCTGTTTAGAACCTATGGCCACAAGGCCAAGGTGCCGGCTGATCTGATCCGCCATCTGCTGATCGAGCTCAGCGACGTCCTCGCCGGCCGGCTGCCGGCTGAAGAGCCCGAGGAGATATTGCTCGCGCCGGAGCCGGAGTCACCTTATTAATTCATCTCAGCGTTTGATTTTGGCCGGGCGCTTGGGCGGACGCTCGTAGACCCCCACCTCTGGGGCGGGAATGGCCGGGGTTTTGGGCTTCGGGCTCATCAAGGCCAGGTGGGCCGTGGGCGGGACGGTCTGGTCCTCCAAAAGGTAGGCCACGTCGCCTGACTTGGGGAGCTCGATGAGGGCCGTGGACAAAACCTGGCCGTCCTCGATGGACACGAGCCGGGCGCTGATGAGGACCACGTCCATGGCTTCGGCGTAGGTGCCGACCACCACGGCCGAGAGTTGGTGCTCCGCGGCCAGGTGGGCCACCTGGCGGGAGAGGTAAAACTCGCCCCGCCGGGGCTCGATGAGGATGTTGGCCGTCTTGCGCAGCTCGACGACCTCGAGGCCCTGGCGGTGGAGGAGGGCGATGAGGGCGTCGGCCATCGTCCGGCCAAAGGCCGAGGTTCGGGTCAGATCGTTGACGTCCACGAAGGCGGTCACGGCCACGCGTTCGACGCCGTCGTCGTTGAGCCAGGCGGCTATCTCCGAGGCCAGTTGCTGGGCCGGACCGGCCAGCTTGCCCTCCACCGGCTTCTTTTTCTCCTCAGCCTCCGTCGGCTCGGCCGGGGGCATGGTCAGGGCCGCGCCGATGATTGCACCCGGCACCACGCCGGCCACCAGCGGCGCCGTGCTCGGAGCGCAGCCCGCTAAAATGAGGGCCAGGCCGACCATCAGGACCGAGACCCAGTAGCGCCAGTTGTTGACCGCCGCTTCCACCATGACTCACCTACTTTCTCTTGGACGGGGCCGCGGGCTGGAGATCCTCCTCCTGGATCCGCCGGCCAGGGGCTCGGCGAAGCGGGCCGCCACGCCCACCGTGGGCGCGCGGGGGGCCTGGGCCTGGTGATGAGTTTTTTGCTCGCTCAACAGAAGGGAGTTTAAAAAGAGGTTGTCCCGGCGGTTGAAGACCGCCGTGCCGGCGGCGAAGAGGGAGTTGTCGGCCGTCTTCAAGACCCTGGCGATGAGGACCACCTGCCTGGGGGTGAGGGTGTAGGTGCCGACCAAGAGAGCGCTGGCCTCGTGGGAGTTTTGGATCTCCTTTGATTCCCGCGATAAGGCCAGCTCGCCGGCGCCGGTGCGGACCAAGAGGTCCTTGGTCCGCCGCAGCTCTATGACCCTGAAGCGGCGGGCTTTGAGCTCAGCGGCCAGCTGCTCGGAGCAGAGGCGGCCAAAGGTTGAGGTGGAGTAGAGGTCGTCGAGGTTGACAAAGGTCGTGGCCAGCAAGGCGATCTGATCGCCCGAGAGGCCGCTTTGGGAGAGGGTCTTTTCGATGTCCTCGGCCAGGCGGCTGATTATGTCGATGAAGCCCTCGGCTTCCTTTTCGTGAAACCCGTGGCCGACGAGCCTTTGCAGCCACGTCGAGCCGTGGGTCAAGACCAGGCGCTGCCGTCCGGTGGGGGAGCGTTGGGTGAAGGTGTAGGCCCCGGGGCGGTAGTCCTCGATGACCTTGCCGTCCTGGGTGGTTCGCTCCAGGCGCACCGAAGAGCAGCCCAGGACGAGACAGCCCACGCTCAAGAGGGCAAGGGAAAAGGCGAGCCGAGGCATGGCTAAAACTCCCTCTGCTTGATCTTCTGGATTGGAGGCGGCTGGGCCGAGGTGCGCCGCTTGAGCAGGGCGGCCACCGTGTCGTCGAGTTGGATCTGGACCGAGCCCACGGCCAGGACGGCCCCGGAGAGGGGCTCGATGAGGCGGGCGTTGAGGGCGACCCTGTCGCCGGTGAGCTGTCGGCCCTGGAGGGCCCCGGCCAGCCAGCCGCCCGGAAGCACGGCGTAGGTGCCGACCACAAAGCCCCCCAGATTGTATTTCTCGGCCACGTTTTGGACCGGCGCGGCCTGGGCCGGGGCGAGGCGGTCGGGCCCGGTCCGGGCCAGGTAAAGCTCGCCCACCCGCCGGGCCATGACCAGGCGGTCGTCGCCGCGTATCTCGGCCAGGTGGAAGTTGCGGAAGTGAAGAGCCGAGGCCAGCTCCTCGCCCACGGCCCGGCCCAGATCGGAGACGACCTGGAGGTCGTTGAGGTCGACAAAGGGCAGCACCGCCACCCGCCGGCCGGTCAGCTCCTTGGCGCCCCTCAAGGAGGCGGTGATCTGGTCGGCCAGGTCGCCCGCGCCGAGGGCGGCCGGCGGAAGCTCATCCCTCTGGGCCGCCGCGGCCGGACAAAGGACAGAAAAGACTAGCCACAGGCCCACACAGGCTGACAGAGTGCGCATCTTCTCCCCCTCAATCTTCCCTCTCTTCTACGGCTCAAAAAGGGGTTGGCTTTAATCAAACCTCCGCTTCTTTGAGAAAGATGAAAAAGGCCGGACTCCCCAAGAAATCCGGCCTCGGGACGGCTTTCAAGAGCGACGCTCGGTTGAACTCACATCTTGGTGAACTTCGGCCCTCCGCCGCCTTCGGGCGGCACCCAGTTGATGTTCTCAAAGGGGTCCTTGATGTCGCAGGTCTTGCAGTGGAGGCAGTTGGAGAAGTTGAGCTTCATGCTTCTTTGGCCCGAATTTTCGTCCACCTCCATCTCGTAGACGTTGGCCGGACAGAATCTGAGACAGGGGTTTTGGAAGTCCTGGGCGCAGGTGGTGTAGCAGATGTTGAGGTCGAGTATTTTTAGATGCGGCGGCTGCTGCTCCTCGTGGGTCGCGCCCGAGTAGTAGACGTCGGTCTCCTTGTCAAAGGTCCGCTGACCGTCGAACTTGAACTCGCCCTTCTGCTCGTCGCTCGGAACGGCGGTGCCGTAGACCTCCTTGACCCTTTTGAGGTGGCTGAAATCCGGCTCAGCAGGGAGGCGCTCCTTGAGGGTGCGGCCGCCGAGGACGTACTGCGCCCCGGCCTTGATCAGGGCCAGCCAGAGGCCCTTCTGAAAGGCCTGATGGAAGTTGCGGACCTTGTGAAGCTCCCGGCCGACGTAGCTTTTAAAGACCGCCCGCTGGTATCCTTCGAGTTGGGCTTTGGAGAAGTCTTTTTTGACCAGGGCCTCGAAGATGGCTTCCGCGGCCAGCATGCCTGACTTCATGGCCGTGTGGAGGCCCTTTATCTTCTGGGAGATAAACAGGCCGGCCGAATCGCCGATGAGCAGCCCTCCCTCGACGCACAGCTCGGGCACGGCGAAATAGCCGCCCACGGGCACCGTCTTGGCCCCGTATTGAACCATCTCGCCGTCCTTGATGATCCCGGCCACCAAGGGGTGCAGCTTGAACCTCTGGAATTCGCGGTGGGGGTCCAGGTAGGGGTTCTGGTAGTCCAGACCGGTGAGCAGGCCCACCGCGACCTGATCGCCGCTCAGGCCATAGATGAAGCCGCCGCCGTAAGTCTCGCTACGGTGGGGATAGCCCATGGTGTGGATGACCTTTCCCTGGGCGAAGCGGCCCTTTGGCACCTGCCACACCTCCTTGACGCCGACGACGTAGTTCTGGGGGTTTTTACCCTCGTTCAGATTGAACTTCTTGATGAGGTCCTTGGCCAGGCTGCCCCTGGTGCCCTCGCCAAAGACCGTCACCTTGGCCTGAAGATCGATGCCCGGTTCGTAATTGCTCTTCTTCTGGCCGCTGGCGTCGACGCCTTTGTCCCCGGTGCGCACGCCGATGACCCGCTCGCCCTCGTAGAGGATTTGTGTGCCGGCGAAGCCGGGGAAGATGTCGATCCCGCGCTCCTCGGCCACGCTGCCCAGCCATTCGCTCAGCTTGGATATGGAGACGACGTAGTGGCCGTGGTTGTTGAGCGGCGGAGGGGTGAAGGGCGCCTTTATTCGCCCCCCTTTGGTCAGCAGACAGACCTCTTCCTCAATCACCTCAGCCTCCAGGGGGGCGCCCTTGTCGGCGAAGTCAGGCATCAACTCCTTGAGGGCCACCGGATCCATGATCGCGCCGGACATGGCGTGGGCCCCGACGTAGGGTCCTTTTTCCAGCACGGCGATCATCACCTCGCTCAAGGCCTCGCCCTGGCTCTCGACGTTCTTGTTGTGGGCCTCGATGAGTCTGGAAAGATGTATCGCCCCGCTGAGACTGGAGACGCCCGCGCCGACGAAAAGGACGTCAACCTCCATCACTTCTCTTTCTTCTATCATCGCTTTTAGCTCCCATCCATCAGCCGGATTGGCTTCGTAATGTGAGACTGTGGCCAAACGGCCCTTTTGTCCCGATGACGGCGTTCATTGGTTTTCTCGAATGCTCACACATGACCCTCATATGCCACGCTTCTCGAAAACCTCGCGCCTGGTCCTCGAACCAAAATGTGGTTTCGCCACACTCTCAATGTAGTTCAACATCTGGTTTAAAACGAACTTTTTTACCACATTTATTTTAATTTTCAAACCCGCCCGGAGCGCCTCGGACCCGCGGCGTTCAGCCCCGAGACGCGGTCAGGAGGCCGCGGCTTTTGAGATGTGGAGAATCGGCGCCGGCCGCTTCAGATAATCCCTTGCCCGGATCAACGGAATATGCCACTATAAGTCGCCCTCGAGGCCGGATGGGTTTATTAATCCTGAGGCGAGGGTCGATTTTGGGGGACCTCAACCCGGACAGCCGGGTGGATCTAGGAGTGGATGGTTGGTCGAGTCCGAGCGAGATTCAAAGGGAGGCGGTCATCCGCTCGAAGACGACGAGCTGGACCGGGACTCATTCGCCGCTTTGGTCGAACAAAGCCTCAGCGGACTCGAGGAAGGGGAGGTCGTCACCGGCCGGGTCGTCGAGATCACCCCCATATCAGTGGTGGTTGACATCGGCTACAAGGCCGAGGGAGAGATCCCCATCGAAGAGTTTTTAGGAGCCCTGGGCGAGGTCAGCGTCAAACCCGGCGACGAAATCGAGGTCGTCATCGAATCCCACTTCATGGACGGCGAGGAAGAGGTCGTCCTCCTCTCCCACCGCCGCGCCGGCGAGGCTCAGGCCTGGGAGCGCATCGCCGAAGCCTGCCGCGCTGACGGCACCATCTCCGGCACCATCGTCGGCCGCGTCAAAGGCGGTTTTCGGGTCGACACGGGCGTGTCGGCCTTCCTGCCCGGCTCCCAGGTGGATCTGCGTCCGGTGAGAGACGTGGACTCCCTCTTGGGCCGGACGTTGGAGTTCAAGATACTCAAGTATTCCCGCCGCCGCCGCAACGTGGTGCTGAGCCGCCGAGCCATCCTCGAGGAGCAGCGTCGAGCCCAGAAGGACCAACTCTTGGCGGCCTTGAAGGAAGGCCAAGTCGTCAAGGGCGTGGTCAAGAACGTGGTCAAATACGGCGCCTTCATCGATCTCGGCGGCATGGACGGCCTCTTGCACGTCTCGGACATGAGCTGGGGTCGGATTCAACACCCTTCTGATCTGGTCAAGGTCGGCGACGAGATGGCGGTGATGATCCTCAAGTTCGACCGCCAAAGGGAGCGCATATCCCTGGGCCTGAAACAGCTCCACCCCGACCCCTGGTCCGAGGCCGCCGGGCGATATCAGCCCGGAGTGAAGGTCAAGGGCAGGGTGGTCAACGTGGTCGATTACGGGGCTTTCGTCGAGATCGAGCCGGGGCTGGAGGGCTTGATTCACATCACCGAGATGAGCTGGAGCGGCAACGTCCGGCCGGCCAACAAGATGCTCAGAGAGGGCGAGCTGGTCGAGGCGGTGGTCTTGAGCCTCGAGGCGGAGAACCGCAAGCTGGCCTTGAGCCTGAAGCGGACCCAGCCCGATCCTTGGCCCGATCTGGCGCAACGCTTCCCCTCAGGGACGGTGGTCGAGGGGGCCATTCAGACCGTGACCGACTTCGGCGTGTTCATCTCTCTGGCCCAGGGCATCGACGGGCTGGTCCACCGCAAAGATATCACCTGGGATATTGATCCGCCCTCGCCCCAGGAAGTCTTCCGGCCGGGCCAGGTCATCAAGGCTCAGGTTCTCAGCGTGGACATGGACAACCGGCGGGTGGCCCTGGGCTTGAAGCAGCTCACCCCCAACCCCTGGCCTCAGCTAAACGAATCCATCTCGGTCGGGGCGGTGCTCACCGGAAAGGTGACCAGCCTGACCGAGGCCGGGGCGTTGGTTGAGGTGGCCGAGGGCGTCAGAGGCTCCATCGACGCCGCCGGAGATGGCCGCTCGGTTCAGGGCGAGCTGAACGTTGGCCAAGAGGTTCAGGTTCAGGTGGTCGAGGTGGAGCCCGAGAGACGGCGCCTGGCCCTGGCCCTAGTCCCTCTGGGGCCTAGTGTCGCGTCTCCAAAGTAGATACCATAAGTCAATGCTGCGCCCTCTTATACAAACCACTTAAGAGACGCGACACTAGGCGAGGCTGAATTTTTTCGATTAAAAAACCCGCTGTTTTGATCTTGACAACATCTCTGAGGCCGGGTTATATGCAACTACCCGGCCCGGGGCGCGGCCTATCGCCGGGGAAATGTAGTTGTGCCGGCATGTTAGCGGTGAGTGCACCGCTTTTGTCCGGCCGAGATCAGTCGAGTGTTTTGGCCGATTTGAACGCTGAGGCGGAACAGGCGCCATCGAGAGCGCCAAAGATTCTCCTCAGCGTGGCGATTGGCCGCGCGTTCGTCGGTTGACAAACAGGGGTAGAAGTAAAGGAGGAGATTCGATATGGCTTTCCAGGTCGAGGTTGACGCTGAGAAATGCATCGGCGACGAGGAGTGCGTGGAGGTGTGCCCGGTTGACGTTTTTGAGATGCAGGATGGCAAGGCCGTTCCGGTCAACGCTGAGGAGTGCCTTGGCTGCGAAAGCTGCCTCGAGGTGTGCGAGCAAGACGCCATCACCGTCACCGAGGTTTAACCGACCCTCCGGCGGCATAACGGCCCGGACGTTGCGTCTCGTCCGGGCCTTTGTTTGGTTCAGTGGCCTCTCCAGCCCAACGGACCGGCGGGGCTTTTAGAGACAGCTCGCCAGTCGCCTTTCTAAGGCCTATTGGTGGCCTGGGTTTCGGCCCGGCCTGGCCCCATGAGTGGTCCAGGGCCTGTTCAGGGCGAGCCTTTTGAAAAAGGCGAGGAGGTTTGGTGTGTCCCGTCTCTGATTCGTTCGAGCAACCAAAGCAAAACACTATTTGGCCCATCGGGGCGAGGTCCGGGGTTAGGGAGAGGCATCCCAGGGCTCAAATACTGGGATCTAGCCCTGTTTTCGGGGTTCGGCGGTCACAAGTTTGGCCTTGACAGAAAATGGCCATTTGTGTATGTTCACGCAAGTACAAGCGAGCTTCGGTATTAATTTGATTAGTAATTAAGGCAAGTTATAAGAGCGGCAAGCGGCCGGGTATGAACTTAGAGACTCTTCTGGCCCAAAAGAAACCGGCCATCCTCGAGCGGTGGTTCAGGCTCATCATCGAGACCTATCCCCCTGACACGGCCAGGTTTTTACTAAAGGAGCGGGATCGGTTCGCCAATCCCGTGGGGCAGGCCATCTCCGAGGGCATCGAGACCGTCTTTGACCAGTTGCTCGTCGGCCTGGACCAGGCCAAAACCGCCGCGGCGCTGGATGGGATCATCAGAATCAGGGCCGTCCAGGACTTCACCGCCTCCCAGGGCGTGTCGTTCGTCTTTCTTTTAAAACAAGTCATCAGACAGCAGCTGACCAAGGAGCTGAGTGACGAGGGGCTTCTTAGGGACCTCATGGATTTTGAGGCCAGAATAGACGCTCTGGCCTTGATCGCCTTTGAGGTCTACATGACCTGCCGGGAGAAGCTTTGGGAGATCAAGGTCAGCGAAGCTCAAAGGTTGCATTTCAGACTGCTCAAGCGGGCCAAGATGATCGTCGATGACTTGGATGAAGCTTCGGACAATCAAGAGAGCCACTAAAAGATGTCCTCACAGGAGACGAGGTAGCATTAGATGGGCATGTCGTTTGCGTTTTTGGCCGTAATCGCTCTCATCCTCATCGCCTGGCTGGGAGTGGGCCTGGCGGGCCTGCGAGGCTTGTTCGGGGTGGTGGTGCCCTACCTTGCCGTGATCTCCTTCATACTCGGCGTGGTCTACCGCCTCGTTGACTGGGCGCGCTCGCCGGTGCCGTTCCGCATTCCGACCACGGCCGGGCAGATGAAGACCGACCTCCCCTTCATCAAGAGCAATGAGCTGGAAAACCCCAGCTCCACCGGCGGGGTGGTCGGACGCATGATCCTGGAGATTCTTCTCTTCAGGTCCTTGTTCCGCAACACCAGAACCGAACTGAGAGGCGGCCCCAAGCTCGATTTCACCTCGTCCAAGTGGCTGTGGTTCGGGGCCATCGTCTTTCATTACGCTTTCCTGGTCACTCTCTTGAGGCACCTCAGGTTCTTCATTGAACCGGTGCCGGGCTGGGTCAACCTCCTCGAAAAATTGGACGGCTTTTTTGAGATGGGCCTCACCCCGTTCGAATACCTGCCCGGCCTGATGATCAGCGGCGTCGTGCTTCTCCTGGCCGTGATCTACCTCTATCTGAGACGGGCGGTCATTCCCCAGCTTCGTTACATCTCCTTGGCCAATGATTACTTCCCCCTCTTCTTGATCATGGCCATCGCCTTCACCGGCATCTTGATGCGCTATTTTCTGAGGGTGGACGTGGTTTACATCAAGGAGCTGGCCATGGGGCTGGTCTCTTTTCAGCCCCGGGCGCCGGAGGGAATCAGCGTCTGGTTTTACATCCATCTCTTTTTAGTCTCCTGCCTCTTCGGCTACTTCCCCTTCAGCAAGCTGGTCCACGCGCCGGGTGTTTTCTTGAGCCCCACCAGAAACATGGCCAACACCAATCGGGCGGTGAGGCACGTCAATCCGTGGGATTACCCGGTCAAGGTCCATTCTTACGAGGCCTACGAGGACGAGTTCAGGGAGCGCATGGTCGAGGCCGGGCTGCCGGTGGACAAGCCTTTGCCAGAGCCTGAGGAGCCCCCAGCCCCGACTGAGGGCGGGGCGGGAGAGGAGGCCGCCAAGGCGACCGAGGAAGCTCAAGCCCCTCAAAAGAACCCTGAAACCTCCACGGATCAGGACAAGGAGTGACGACGTGGCTGACGAAACCCCCAAGCCGGAAGCCCTGGCCGACATTCATTACAAGCCGCCCCGAAAGCGGTGGCTGGACGCTCCACTCGACATAAAAAAAGGTGTCTATTGCTACGGGGCCCAGGCCAAGAACCTGGCCTACGTCGGTTTCCCCAACGCCCGCAACTGGAACCCGGTCGAGGACGACTGGAAGCTGCCGGGCGACTGGCGGGAGATCTTTATCGGCGGCATGAAGGAACGCCTCGACAAGCACCGCACCTTCAAGCTTTTCATGGACATCTGCGTGCGCTGCGGCGCCTGCGCGGACAAGTGCCATTTTTTCATCGGTTCGGGCGACCCCAGGAACATGCCGGTTTTGAGGGCCGAGCTTCTGCGCTCCATCTACCGCAAAAAGTTCACCACCGGCGGCAAGCTCTTCGGCAAGATGGCCGGCGCCAGGGAGCTGGATGAAAAGGCGCTCAAGGAGATCTGGTATTACCTTTACCAGTGCTCCGAGTGCCGCCGCTGCTCGGTTTTCTGCCCCTACGGCATCGACACGGCCGAGGTGACCATCATCGGCCGGGAGCTGACCAACCTGCTGGGCCTCAACATTGACTGGATTCAGGCCCCGGTGGCCAACTGCTACCGCACCGGCAACCACCTCGGCATTCAGCCTCACGCTTACAAGGACATGATCGAGTTTTTCGTCGACGAGATCGAGGAGGTCACCGGCCTCAGGCTCGAGCCCTCCTTCAACCGCAAGGGGGCCGAGATTTTATTCATCACCCCCTCGGGCGACGTCTTCGCCGACCCCGGCACTTACACCTGCATGGGCTATCTGATGCTCTTTCACGAGCTGGGCCTGGACGTCACCTGGTCCACCTACGCCTCCGAGGGCGGCAACTTCGGCTACTTCACCTCCCTGGAGATGGCCAAGCGGCTCAACGCCAAGATGTACGCCGAGGCCAAACGGCTGGGGGTCAAGTGGATTCTGGGCGGCGAGTGCGGCCACATGTGGCGGGTGGTCAACCAGTACATGGACACCTTCAACGGCCCGGCCGACTTTCTGGAGGTGCCCAAGTCGCCCATCACCGGCACGGTCTTTGAGCAGGCCAAGTCGACGAAGATGATTCACATCATGGAGTTCTTGGCCGACATCATCAAGCACGGCAAGCTGAAGCTGGACCCCAGCCGCAACGACAACAAGATCGTCACCTTCCACGACTCCTGCAACACCGCCCGGGGCATGGGCTTTTTGGAAGAACCCCGCTACGTCATCAAGTCGGTGGTCAACAACTTCCACGAGATGCCCGAGAACACCATCCGGGAGAAGACCTTCTGCTGCGGCTCCGGCTCGGGCTTGAAC
>CAYXRH010000105.1:0-11682 GCA_964466355.1 uncultured Thermodesulfobacteriota bacterium | reverse complement strand
GTCATGGCCCGCTCGGTGGCGGTGAGCGGGGTCATTATCCGCTCGGCAGAGGAGGACCTGGTGGGGGCGATCATCACCACCCCGTCCGAACTGACCTTCACCTGGATCGAGGGCGAGGATGCCTGCCCCAAAGAGATAGGCGACCTGTCCATCTTCAACAATCACTTCGGTCCAATCGATTGGATCTTGATCGAGTCAGACGAGCCGAGCGCCTGGCTGCACTTCAGCCGGACCTACGGCGACGATCTCCAGCCGGGCGAAAAGGCGAGCGTGAAACTGACCTACGACAGCGACTGCCGCCCCAGGCCGCCGGTGGAGAGCGAATTTTTAGTCCTGGCCTATGACTCCGGCTCCCACGTCCAGGTCGACCGCGATGTCGTTTGGGTCGCGGGCGTGCCGGGCCAGGTCACGACCACGACGACCATGCCGACCACGACATCGAGTTCCACCACGACCACGACGACCACAACCACCCTGCCGCCTGAGTCGAGGCCGTATCTGAGCGTCTGGCCCACCGAAATCAGTCTGACTCACCGCGACGGCGATCCCTGCCCCCACTTGATCGGCGTCCTCCACATCGAAAACACTGGCGGCGGGACTTTGAACTGGCGCGTCGAGGACAGGCCCTGGGCCGGGCACACCTACGTCGTCCCGACTGAGGGCCAAGCGCCTGGCTTGGCCGAGGTCTGGTATAACTGTGAACCCCTTTACTTCGGGAATGTCATGGAAAACGTGGGCATCATCGGCACAGACGCCCAGACCGGCGAACAGGCCCTCAACAGCCCTGTGGGGATCGCGGTCTGGATTTATACAAATGATGGATACTAAGAAGCCGTCGCTGAGAAAACCCGGCGGTGGTTAATCTCTTTACCCTCTCCCTCGTCTCCTTGAAAGGGGGCGATGGTCATTTGGGCGGTGTCGGAGACTTAAGCCCTGGCACCAGGCCGCGTGTAAGCGAGCCTTGAGAACGTCCGAACCCTCGACCTGAAAAGAGAACAACCAACCAAAATTACACCTTTGAATGCAACTTGGTATCAGAGGGGAACCACGACCGGCTCCCGCAAGATCAGGTCTCGGGCCCGCTCAGCCGCCGCGGCCAGGGCGGGGTGGCTTGTCTTGAGGCCGACCAGCTGCCGCAGGTTTTCGGCCGTGCGGAATATCAGCGAGGCCAGATCGCCTGGTTCGACCAGGAAAGATCGGGCCAGGTCCTCCCATTTTTCTCCAGAGGCCCACCTGAAGACCGCCATCGTCGGTGACAAGCGCAACTGGGGGATGGAAAAACCGGCCGTCTTCTGACGATCCAGAAAAGGTGAAATCTCCCTCTCCAGATTGAGGAAGGCGGCGTGCAAGGCCGTCCCGGAAACGGATTTTTTATCCACCGGCGTCCAGGCCCGATCGCGGTCGAGAACAAAAGGAGCCATCAAGCCAGCCAGAAGGGACGGGTCATCCACGGGCAAGGCCTGTCGGTGAATGGCCTCGGCAATGGCCAAAGGATGATCCAAGCGCAGACCGGCCGCCCATCGGCCTCGGGGCGTCAACTTTCCTTTTTGGTCAGCAAAACCTTCGGTTTTTAAAAATTCCAGACGTCTCAGGAAGCTGATCCACAGCTTCTCTTCCTCCTGAGCCAGCCGCTCGAACCACTTCTCGGCCTGGTCGAGTTGGCGGGCCAACTTGAATCGGCCTCGGTTCAAACAGCGGCTCTGGAGCCGGCATTGCGCGCAAGGGCTGGCCGCCACCGTCTGGTGGAGGTGGTTGAGCCTCTCCTCCTCCCGGTTCAGGATGGCTTGGCTCTCAGGGGAGAGGTTAAAGTCTGGGGGAGGCGGACCGAGATTATCGTCATCGAGACGCCGCAAATCATGAATGAGGAGCTTGTCAGGCTTGAGTGGGACCAGAGTGGCCGTCACGCTTTGGATTCGCTCCAGAGGGATGAATTTGCGTCGCAGCCGTCCTCTCTTTAATTTCATCTTAATCGTCAGGGGGGTGGCGACGACGCCGGCTCGCCCTCGGCGTTCAGCGGCGAGTTGAACCAGCCAGGCGCGCCGGCGTTGATCAATAAAGACGCGACCGGGTTGGAGGAGGCTCATCAATCGGAGGCGACGGAGGAGGTCGTCCCATTCATTCTCCACCCGGGCCATTTCGTCCTGGGCCTGGGCCAGGCGGCGGCGCGTCAGAATGGCTTCCTCCAGGCCACCGCAAGAGCTTTGGGTCAGGGCTTGGGTCAGCTCGTCCAGGTATTCGGGCCGTCGCCCCTGGGCCTGTCCGGCCGTCTGAAAAGCAGCCAGCGAGAGGCTGAGAACAGGTTTGATCTGCTCAGGAGAATGGGACAAAAGCAGGTTGAGGACCATGGAGAAGCTGAGGCGCATCTGGCTCTCGATGGGCTCGGGCGGGGCGCTGAGAAGATCGGCCGCCAGCCTCAAGTCCTGATGGGGGCCGGGGGTGAAGGCGACGAACCCGACCTTGTCCATGCCGCGGCGGCCGGCGCGTCCGGTCATCTGCATCATCTCGGTGGCGCTCAGGGCCGTGAACTCGTGGCCGTTGAAGCGATCACTTTGGGGCAGGACCACGGTGCGGGCCGGGAAGTTCACCCCCGCGGCCACGGTGGAGGTGGCGAAGATGGCTCTTAACAAACCGGCTTGCATCAGCCTTTCGATCAGGAGGCGAAAATGGGGCAGGTGTCCGGCGTGATGGGAGGCCACGGCGTGACGACGCAGAAAATGGATCTGGGGATGAGTTTTAAGAAAGGGGTGCTGACCCAAAAACTGATCGAGGGTCTGGTTCATTCGCGCTCTGCTTTCCGCCCACCGCCCGACCAGCTTCTGGCGGGCGAACGAAAGGGCCTGGTCGCAATCGGCCCGCGAAGTCAGAAAGATGATGGTCGGCAGCAGATCCAGCACCTCCAAGGCCTTGAGGACTCGATCAAGAGGCATGGGCCGGTTCAGGTTTTTTTTGCCTCTCAGGAGGTGCTCGATCCCAGGGGCGAGCCAGCCTTTTTCAATCAGGGGCCTCAGCTCTCCGTCCGGGGCCAAAAAAAGAGGCTTGAGGGGCACCGGGCGGCCCCTGGCCCTGACCACGCGGCAGGGTTGGCGGCGGACCCGCAACAACCAGTCAGCCAGCTCCTCGGCGTTGGCCAAGGTGGCGGAGAGGAGGAGCAGCCTCACCCGGGGCGGCAGATAAATGATCACCTCCTCCCAGACCACCCCGCGGTCTGGATCGGCCAGAAAGTGGGCCTCGTCCAAGACGACCAAATCAGAGCCGAGGGTCTGTCCCTGAGCCATGGCGTCGTAGAGCTGGTTGCGCAGGATCTCGGTGGTGCCGACGATGATGGGCCCGCCGGGGTTTTCCTTGCGATCTCCGGTGAGGATGCCGACCAGATCCTGTCCGAACCGGGCCGAGAATTCGAGGTATTTGGCGTTGGAGAGGGCCTTGAGGGGCGAGGCGTACCAGGCCCGGCCGCCTCGGGCCAGAACCCCGTCCATGGCTTGCTCGGCGATCCAGGTCTTGCCTGAGCCGGTCGGGGCCGAGACCAGGACGTCGGCCTTGGCCACGAGCCTCACCGCCTCGGTTTGAAAAGGGTCAGGTCGAAACGGCAGGCTCTGGGGCAGGCCGATCTCGGACAGCCAGTTCCTGGCCGCCCTGACGGCCCGAGGCCGGAAGTCGGGTGATGCGTTTCGGCTTCGGCGGGACAAATTTCTCCTCGCGAGCCTGACTTTCTCCGGGCGTCCGGACGCTTCAGGACGATCAGCGGCCGCGCCCCCTTGGGCTTTTGGCCGTTGACAATCAGCGGCCATGATTATACTATTAATCATCTCTTAAAGTTAGAAAGAGCAGGCCGATCTTTGATTATAACGCTTCTAACACCGGGCTCGCAGACAAAAACGATCCCATGAAAAGGTTGGTCAGATTCGGCCACATGTTTTCTTTTTCCCGGTCTTAAGCCCTAAATCAGGGCCGGGTTTCCTCAAACCGAGCTTGTAAGGAGGAAGAAAATGCGCAGGACCAAGTGGTGGTTTTTGTGTTTAGCCCTGGGCCTTTGTCTGGCCTGGGCTGGCCTCGCTCCGGCCGCGGACGCGATCAAGGTCGGAGTGGTCTTGCCCCTCACCGGCAAGCAGGCCAAGTTTGGCGAGATTGAACGCAATTCCTTTCTCATAGCCCTGGAAGAAATCAACGGCGCCGGCGGCGTGAAGGGCCAGAAGATCGATCTGATCATCGAGGATGACACCTCCAAGCCCGACGTCGGCCGGTCGGCCATCGAGAAGCTCATCGCCCAGGACAAGGTCATCGTCGTCGGCGGCGGGTACTCCTCCTCGGTGACCTACGCCATGTGCGCCGTGGCCCAACAGCGCAAGGTGCCCTTTGTGGTCAACACCGGCTCGGCGGACAAGATCACCGAGCAGGGCTGGGACTACATCTTCCGCCTCAATCCGCCGGTGAGCGAATATCCCAAGGGGCTCAACTCCTTCCTGACCGAAGTCGTCAAACCCCAAACCGTGGCCATCCTTCACGAGAACAGCCTCTTCGGCCAGTCTGGATCAAAGGATTTTTCGAAACAGTGCGACCAAATGGGCTTAAAAGTGTTGATGAAAGAGGGCTACGAAGCCGGGGCGGTGGACTTCAAGCCCCTCTTGATCAAAGTCAAGGCGGCCAACCCAGACATGGTCTACATGATCTCCTACGTCATGGACGCCGGATTGTTGATGCGCCAGTCCAAGGAGCTTGATCTAAACCCGAAGCTCTTTGTCGGCGGCGCGGCCGGTTTCACCCTGCCCGAATTCTACAAGAACGCCGGCGAAGCGACCCAATACGTTTTCTCGGCCACCTTGTGGGTGCCCCAGGTGCCCTATCCTGGAGCCAAGGAATACTATGACAACTACGTCAAGCGCCACAAGCAACCGACCGAGTACCACGGGGCCGAGGCTTACGCCGATCTGTACGTCATCGCCGACGCCCTAAACCGGGCCGCGGAGCTGACGCCCAAGGCCGTGCGCGAAGCCCTGGTCACCACGGACATGATGACCGCCTTTGGTCCGGTCAAGTTCACCTCTTACGGCAAGAAGAAGCAGCAGAACTCCCTGCCGACCTTCCTCGTCCAGTGGATCAACGGCAACCTGGAGACGGTATGGCCCAAGACCGTGGCCACCAAACCCTACGTCTTCCCTGTGCCGAAGTGGTCTGAGAGATAACCTGTCGTCCGGGCCCTCCCTCATCGTTAAGGGAGGGCTCCATTTTGCTCTTCTTGCCGCGGGGTGAGAATGGAAATCTTTCTCCAGACCCTGGTGGCCGGCATCCTCAAAGGCGGGCTCTACGCCTTGATCGGCATCGGCATGACCATTATCATGGGCGTCATGGGCATCATCAATCTGGCTCACGGCCAGATGATGATGTTGTCCATGTACTTGACCTACACCTGTTTTCATTATCTTGGCCTGGACCCGTACCTTGTGCTGCTCATCTCCATGCCCGCCTTGTTTGTGGTCGGCGTGGTGATGCAAAAGTATTTTTTGAACCCCTTGATCAAGGTCGAGTCCCTGTTGCCCGAAAACCAAGTGCTGATGACCGTGGGGATAGGCATGGTCTTGACCGAGGTGATGCGCTTTATCTTCAGCTCCAATTATCTTTCGGTTAAAACTAGTTATTCCAACGCCACCTTTTTCGTCGGCCGCATATCCTTCTCCGTGGCCCTGACCATCGCCTTTTTCTTCGCCGCGGCGCTGACGGCGGGCATGTTCTTGTTCTTGATCAAGACCGACCTGGGACGCTCCGTCAGGGCCGTGGCCCAGGACGTGGAGGCGGCTCAATTGATGGGCGTCAACGCCGAGCGGATCAGGAGTCTGACCATGGGCCTCGGCGCCGCCCTGGTCGCCGCGGCGGGGACGCTTCTTTTGCCGGTCTACTATCTCTTTCCAGACATCGGCGGCCCCTTCACCCGCAAGGCTTTTGTCATCACCATTTTAGGCGGCCTGGGCTCCACGGTGGGGGCCATCTTCGGCGGCGTCACCTTGGGCCTGGCCGAGGCTTTTGGGGCGACATACATCGGCATGGACTGGGAGGACCTGGTCGGTTTGGGCATTTTTGTGCTGGTTCTCCTTTTCCTGCCCGGCGGCTTCAAGTGGTTGACCAAGGTCTAGCCATGATGGGCCAGCGAAAAGGACCCCTCATCCTCCTCGGCGTGTTGATCATCTTTCCCCTGGTGGTCAAGGACGCCTATTATCGCCACCTCATGGTTTTGGTCTTGATGTGGGTGACCATTGGTTCGGGCTGGAACATCATCGCCGGCTACACCGGACAGGTCTCTTTTGGAGACGCCTGCTTCTTTGGCGTGGGGGCCTACACGGCCGGGCTCCTGGCCCACAAGCTGGGCCTCTCGGCCTGGTGGGGCCTGGCCCTGGGCGGCTTCATCGCCCTGGCCGTGGCCTTTCCCTTTGGCTGGATCTGCTTTCGGCTGCGGGGGGCCTACTTTGCCTTGGCCACCCTGGCCTTGAATGAGATATTCCGCCACATCGCCACCATCTGGGAGGATCTGACCGAAGGGATGGTCGGCATCCTCATCATGCAGACCTTTGTCTCCAAGGTGCCGTATTATTACATCGCCTTGAGCTTGGCCGTGGCTTCGATCGTGACCGTGGAAATGATCGCCCACACCCGGCTGGGCTATTATTTCGTCTCCATCCGGGAGGATCAAGACGCCGCCGAGAGCATCGGCATCAACACCCATTACTTCAAGATGGTCTCCCTGTCCTTCGCCGCCTTTCTGACCGGCTTGGCCGGCTCCCTGTACATGAACTACATGGGCTTCATCGATCCAGAGGTCGTCTTCTCCCTGCACGACATCTCCATCATGGCCATCCTGGTCGGCATCGTCGGCGGCGTGGGGACCATCTATGGGCCGGCCCTGGGCGCCTTTGTCATGGTCGCCGTCTCCGAGGTCTTTCGCACGGCCGGCTTCGGCGCCTTGAGATCCTTGAGCAAAGCCACGGGCTGGCCTTTCATGGATCTGGTCACCAGGTACGTCAGCGAGGCCCACGTGCTCACCTTCGGCCTCTTGGTGGTGGTGGTCATCCTGGTCATGCCCAACGGTCTGGTGGGCGATTGGCCCAAAATCAAACGGGTGTTCAGCCGTTCAGGCTAAAGAAGAGGTCAGGAGTGGCCGTTCTGGAACTCGATTCGGTGAGCAAGACCTTCGGCGGCCTGCGGGCGGTGGACAACGTCAGCTTCACGGTCTTGCCGGGCGAGATATTCGGCCTCATCGGACCGAACGGCTCGGGCAAGACGACCATCTTCAACCTGATCAACCACTACTTTCCGGTGAGCTCTGGCCGCATCCTTTTTGACGGCCAGGACATCACCGGGTTCAAGACGCATCAGATCTGTGCCCTGGGCGTGGGCCGGACCTTTCAGGTGGTCAAGCCGCTGAAGCGGATGACGGTCATGGACAACGTCATCGCCTCAGCCTTTCTGAGAAACAAATCCATGGCCCAGGCCCGAAGAGCCGCCGCGGAGGTCATAGAATTCTGCGGTCTGAGCCCGCAGGCTGATCAACTGGCCCGCAGCCTGCCCATCGCCTCGCGCAAGCGGCTGGAGATAACCAGGGCCTTGGCGACCAAGCCCAAGGTTCTTTTGTTGGATGAAACCGCGGCCGGGCTCAACCCGAGCGAGCTGGACGAGGCCATCGAACTGATCAAGCGCATCCGGGACACGGGCGTGACCATAATCATCGTCGAGCACATCATGAAGGTGATCATGTCCATCTCTGATCGCATCCACGCCATAAACCACGGCCAGACCATCGCCGAGGGAACGCCGCGGGAAGTCTCCCGCGACCCCAAGGTGATCGAGGCCTACCTCGGCGAGGAGGCCCGTGCTTGAGATCAAGGACATAGACGTCTTTTACGGCGATCTTCAAGTCCTGTGGCAGGTCAGCTTTGAGGTCAAGGAGGAGGAGATACTCGTTCTGATCGGGGCCAACGGCGCCGGCAAATCGACCACCCTGAAGACCATCTCGGCCCTGCTCAGTCCAAGCAAGGGGGAGATAATTTTCCAGGGCCAGCCGATCCATGTCCGCAAACCCTATGAAATCATCGAGATGGGCATCGCCCACGTGCCCGAGGGGCGCCGCTTGTTCGGCGAGATGACCGTCGAGGAGAACCTGATCATGGGCTCCTTGTCGCCCCACGCCAAGGCCAAGCGAACGGACAGTCTGGAATGGGTCTACGGCCTTTTCCCGCGGCTCAAGGAAAGGCGGAGGCAAGCCGCCGGCACCCTCTCCGGCGGCGAGCAGCAGATGGTCGCTGTGGGGCGGGGGCTGATGACCCGACCCAATCTGTTGATGTTTGATGAACCCTCCCTGGGGCTGGCCCCCATCCTGGTGCAAGACATCTTCAAGATCGTCAAAAAAATCAATAAAGAGGGTGTGACCGTCCTCCTGGTCGAGCAAAACGTCCATCACACCTTGAACATGTGCGATCGGGCCTACGTTCTCGAAAGCGGGCGAGTCGTTCTTTCGGGCGCGGGCGAAGACCTCCTGGCCAACGATCACGTCCGCGCGGCCTATCTGGGCGTGTGAACCCTCCTAGAACCCAAAATCATGAAAAGCGTCTCCTTTCTTTTAGTTAACAAAAAGCCTTGACTCTACTCCACGATCTGGTATTTTGTGCGATAGCACAAAATGCCCAGACCAAAAAAACCGAGACGTTGCGGCTGCAAGTGGAGAGGCCAGATCTTTGGGCCGGCCGGCCGGGGGGCCTGTCGCCGGCAAGCCTTGGTCATCACCTCTGGCGAGCTGGAAGCCTTGAGGCTGTGCGATCTGGAAGGATTGACCCAGGACGAGGCCGGAGTGAGGATGGGCGTCTCCCGCGGCAGCGTGCAAAGGGCGGTCAAGTCTGGCCGCAGCAAAATCGTGGCCGCCTTGATCCAAGGCGGCCGCTTGGTCGTTCATCCACCCGAGGGCGGAATGAAAAAAGAGGAGGAGCAATGAAGGTCTGTTTTCCCGTTGAAGCCGCTGAAGGCCTGAACAGCATGGTTTACGGCCATTTTGGTTCAGCTCCGGCGTTTTTGATGGTCGACACCGAAACCAATCAAGCGGAGAGCGTGGCTGGAGCGAGTGAGCACGGCTTTGGCGGCCAGTGCCAGCCCCTGAGCAAATTCGGCGGCCGCGAGGTGGACGCCTTGGTCGTGGCCGGCATCGGCGGCGGCGCCTTGATGAGACTGGGCGCCGCGGGCATAAAGGTCTTTCGGGCCGTGGAAGGGACAGTCCAGGACAACCTCGATCTCTTGGCCCGGGGCGTTTTGCCCCATTTTGAGCCCGGTCAGGTTTGTCAGGGCCACGCCCGCGACCACGGCGGTGGGTGCGCCCATTAGAGTGAGGAGTTGGTCATGCCCTTGTACGAATATCTCTGCCGCGATTGCGGCGCAGTGACCGAGCATCTTGTCTTGGGGCGGGACGAAACGATCGCCTGTCCACAGTGCGGCGGAGTGAGGCTGAGCAAGCTGTTGTCGGTCACGGCCAATTATCAGGCTCATGCTTCGGGCCTGCCAGGCGTTGGTGACACCGCCTGCTGCGGTTACACCCCTGGTCAGGCGCCCGGCTGCGCCGGGCCGGGCAGTTGTTGCGGCAAGAGCTGATCCCTAAACCGTTGATTCGCGTCTTTGTAAGCCGCGGCTCCTGATCCACGGGGCCGCGGCGAGAGATAAACCTTAGCTTTTCAGAACGCGGAACAGACTCAGGTGGACGCAGACTTTTTTTCCGTTAAAGGCGGCTTGATCAGGCGAGACGGCCAGCTTTGGTTCGTCGAAAAGCTGGACGAGCATCGTGGTCACATTTTTTCAGTCAGGGACGTCGTTTATTCGGCCCACAGCCCTTATCAGAAGATAGACATCATCGACACCCACGCCTACGGGCGAATGCTCGTCCTTGACGATGATCCCCAGTCCGCTGAAGCGGATGAATTCATCTATCACGAATCCCTGGTCCATCCGGCCCTCCTGGGACTGCGCCGCAGAGAGGCCGTCAGCGTCCTCATCCTCGGAGTGGGGGAGGGCGCCGCCATCCGGGAGTGCCTTTGTCATCCTAATGTCGAGCGGGTGGTGGGTGTGGAGATTGACGAGATGATGTTGGCCGCGGCCCGTCAACACCTCTTGGCCTGGCATGGCGGGGCTCTGGATGATCCTCGGGTGGAGATCGTCATCGCTGACGCCGCCGATTGGATCAGGTCGACCGAGGAGGTTTTTGAGGCCGCCATCTTTGACCTGACCTGTCCCCATCAGGAGTCGCCTTCAAGAGACCTGTTTGATTTTGAATTCTTCACTCAGCTCAAGATGCGGCTGAAGCCCGACGGCGTGCTGGCCGCCCAAGCGGATTATCAGGACGTGGGCCGAGGCGTGACGGCCGAGCTGCTCGAAACCTTCAAGAGGATCTTTGGCCAGGCTGAAAGTTACGGTGCGTTCATCCCTTCTTTTTACTGTGTCTGGAACTTTATCATCTGCTCGGACGTCCCGGAGCTGATCCATTCTTCCCGGGACCAAGCAGAGCCTTATTTTAAGAAACATCTGG
This sequence comes from uncultured Thermodesulfobacteriota bacterium, assembly GCA_964466355.1. Taxonomy (GTDB): domain Bacteria; phylum Desulfobacterota; class Desulfarculia; genus CAYXRH01. Next base: position 1,136 of record CAYXRH010000105.1, on the reverse strand, counting down.
GCTCGTTGCGTTATCTGACGCCCGAACTGCTCGGCGGCTTGTGCTCCCGGGCAGGCATGGCGACTTGAATTTTATCTGACCAATGCACCGCCTCGGTTTTTATAGATTTTTTTCAAGGGGCAGGGGAGGGTGAAAAAGGTTCAGGTGGGTGGTCTGATTGTAAAAACGCAGGCCTCGGACGCCCAACTGACTCAGCTTGGCCTTGACCTTGAGCTCGAGGGGTTTTAACGGCTGATCTGAGGCCAGAACCGCGGTCCAATATTCTTCAAATGAAGGCACGAACGCACCGACGAGGCTTTGAAAACCAAAAGCCTGGCCGATTTGATGAACAAGACGGCCGTGGAGCCGGGCCAGCTCTGGCTTGAAGCTGAGCCCGCCGGTCTGAACCACGAACAGGCCGCCCGGGGCCAATCGGGTTTTGACTTGATTATAAAAGGCGGGGCTGAAAAGGGCGGCGGTCAGCTCGTCGGTTCGGCCAGCGTAGTCAAACGGGTCGGTCAAGTCCCCCACGATGAGGTCCCAAATCGGTTCATCCTCCTGGGTTAAAAATTTGGTCACGTCATCAATAAAGACCGATATTCTGGTTGATTCTAAAGAGTTATTATTAATTTTGTTGAGCTTATCCCTGGCCACCTCGACCACTTTGGCGTCAATGTCCACCAGGTCGATTCGTTCCACGGACTGGTAGCGGAGCAGCTCCCGGGCGGCGCAGCCGTCGCCGCCGCCCAAAATCAAAACCCGCCGCGGTCCATTGAGCAGCAAGGCGGCGGGATGGATGAGCATTTCGTGGTAAATGAATTCGTCGCTTTCAGCCACCTGCAGGCGGCCGTCCAGAACCAGACAGCGGCCCAGATCATAAGTATCGACGATCAAAATCTCTTGCCACTGGCTCATCAGTTTAAACGGCGGTCCGGCGAGTTTGATCAGGGTGAAGTGGGAGTCAGACAAGGGGTCGGCCAGCCAGCCGTGAACTGATTTTCTCAGGATCGCGGCCAGCCTCGCCTCAGAGCGGTTGGTCGAGAGTATGGCTCGGTTCCGGGACATGGCATTTTTAATACTGATTGGCGATCATTCAAGTAAGGTAGTATTTTGGTTTGGTTGTTCGAACGAATTTGAGGGTGAGGGTAACAGGCCTT
>CAYXRH010000104.1:0-11806 GCA_964466355.1 uncultured Thermodesulfobacteriota bacterium | reverse complement strand
CCAGTCCGCCGCGGCTGATGACCTTGGCCGAACGGATCAGCCCGGCCCTGACGGCCTCATGAAAGGCCGCGTAAAGCTTGAACGAGGCCTCGGGGTCGAGGACGGGGCAGCGGCAGCCCAAGCGGTCCAGAAGCTGATAATAGGCCGAGCCGCCCAGCTCGTCGGCCGTGAGACCCAGAACATAGACCAGGTCGCCGGCCGCCTTGGGCTCCAGGGTCACGGCCCGGCGCACGTCCTCGACCACGGCCGTGGCCGTGACCTGAAGGGTGCACAGGCCGCTGACCTTGCGGCCCTCGCCAAAGGGGCCCTCGACCACGCCGTCGACGTACATCGAGTCTTTGCCCGAGAGAAGGGGAACGCCGTAGGCCAGGCAGACGTCGCGCAGAGCCCAGCAGGCCCTAATGAGCTGGGCGGCCTTGAACTTTCCGTCCGGGTTGGTCTTGGCGTCGTGGAGGATGCTCGGCCAGCAGAAGTTGTCCACCGCCCCGACCTTGTCTGGATCAGCCCCCACGGCGACCACCCGTCTGAGGGCCTCGTCCACGGTGGCCGCGGTCATGTGATAGGCGTCGATGAGGCCGAGGCGGGGGTGGAGGCACTGGCTCAGGGCCAGGCCCTTGTTTGAGTCCAAGACCGGACGGTAGACCACGGCGTCCGAGGGCACGTCTCTGTCGCGGCCGATGAGGGGCTTGACCACCGCCCCGCCCTGGACCTCGTGGTCGTACTGGCGGGTGACCCAGTTCTTGGCCGCCAGGTTGGGCTGGGCCAGAAGCTCGGCCAGCAAAAGGCCGTAATCCTTCGGCGCGGCCAGGACCGGCTCGGTCAGGCCCCTGAGGTGCGGCGGAATCCACTCGGCCTCGAAGCGCCACTGGGGGAAGCCTTGGGTGGTGAAGTCCACGTCGACGAAGGCGCAGGTCTTGTCCTCGTATTTGAGGTGCAGCTTGCCGGTGTCGGTGTAGCGTCCGATGACCCAGGCCTCCACGGCGTGCTTGCGGGCCAGGTCAAAGAAGCGCTCCTCGAACTGCGGGGGCACGGCCGCGGTCATCCTCTCCTGAGACTCGGAGACCCAGATCTCCCACAGCTCCAGGCCCTCGTACTTGAGGGGCACCTTCTCCAGCCAGGCCTCGGCCCCGTTGCTGAAGCGGGCCGACTCGCCCACCGAAGAGGACAAGCCGCCGCCGCCGTTGTCGGTCAGGAAGGTGATCAGCCCCTCGTCCCGGGCCTCCAAGAGGAAGTCGTGGAGCTTCTTCTGGGTGTAGGGGTCGCCGATCTGGACGTGGCCGGCCGGGGTCTTGTCCGAGTAACCTTCACTGGCGGCGGTGACGCCGTGGATGCCGTCCTTGCCCACGCGGCCCCCGGCCATGACGATCAGATCACCCGGCCGGGGTTTTTTTTGCCAGGTCGGCCGCCCGCCCGCCCGGCGCGGCATCAGCCCCAGGGCGGTGACGTAGACGAGGCACTTGCCCAGGTAAGCCTCGTCAAAGTAGACCAGCCCGAAGACTGTGGGCACGCCCGACTTGTTGCCGCCGTCCTTGACTCCTTCGATGACCCCGTCCAAAAGCCGGCGGGGGTGGAGATGGGGTTTCAGGGGGCCGCGGTAATCCCGCGGCCCGACGCAGTAGCCGTAGGCGCCCATGATCAGCTTGGAGCCGAGTCCGGTGCCCATGGGATCGCGGTAGACGCCGACGATGCCGGTCAGCGCTCCGCCGTAAGCCTCCATGTTGGACGGCGAGTTGTGGGTCTCGCCGGTGATGGTGTAAAGCCAGTTCTCGTCCAGGGCGGCCACGCCGGCGTTGTCCCACAGGACCGAGACGACCCAGTCCTTTTGGGATTGGATCTTCAGCGTCGGCTCCTTGATGCAGGTCCTGAAGAGATTGTCGATGACGCTCTCCTGGCCGCTGGCCAGGTCCCGGTAGGTGAAAAGGCCCTGAAAGGTGTTGTGATTGCAGTGGTCCGAGCGGGCCTGGGAGATGAACTCCAGCTCCACGTCGGTCGGTCGGGGGCCGAGGCCGACCTTTGATCGCTCGGCGGCCGTCTCGGGCCGCTCGAAGTAGGCCCGGATCACCGGGGCGTCGGCCGGATGGACGGCCAGGGAGCGCTGGTCGGAAAGGGAGAGCAGGGCTTGGTCGGAGGGGATGTCCATCTCTTGGAAGGTCGGCCGGGTCAGAAGCTCCACCTTGGGTAAAATCAGGCCGATGCCTGTCTTGACGTTCCACTCCGCGCGGCTCATGACCCGCCACTGCTGGATGAGATCGTTGGCCAGAAGCTCCCTGGCCAGGCGCTCGAGGTCCTCCTTTTTGAGCTCAGGCCCCTTTATGGCGTACATCTGGGAGAAGAAGATCTTCTCCTCTGGGGCGAAGCGGCGCTTGAAGTGATCGGCCACGGCCTCCTTGGCCGTGTCGCCCGGGTTGTCTTTGACGCCGGGCCTCAAGCCGACCCAGATGAGCCAGTCAAAGTCTTGGGCCAGCGGTTCGAAGGACGAGGTTTGGGTGACCGGGTTGGTCAAGATCTGGCGGCCGACTTCTTCTAGCTCCTGGTCGCTCAGGGGCAGGTCAAAGGTGTAGATCTGAATCAACCGGGCACTTTGAAGCTCGAGGCCGAGGTATTCCTGGGCCCGCTTGACCAGGCTCGCCCCAGCCGGGTCGAAGAGGTGGTCTTTGAGCGCTACTTCCAGGCGGGCCGGCATAACAACCTCCTGGATTCTAACAAGCCGGACGGCGGTTAGTAAACCATTTTCCGGAAAGCCCCCTCAAGTGAATTCAAAAAGCGAGGGGCCAAGACCGAGGGCCTAGAGGGCCTCTCGTGAGCGGCTCGTGTTTTCAAGGGGAACCTCTTATATAAAAGGCTTTACCACAGAAATCTGCCAGTCCGGAGGAAAACACCTGAGGCTGAACCCGGACAGGCGGCCTCCCCGTAATTAGGCCAAGAGACAACTGAAATCCGCTGGCTACGAGGGAAAAAGTTGCAGTCAGTTTATTGGGCAGCTGCCCTGCCGCAAACCCTCTAAGGCATCACCACATCACGGGCTTTCGCGGCTCTTATCAAGAGTCGATGCAACATCTCTCGAAGAACTTCCAGCCCTTCACCTGTAAGCTGGGGGGAGCAATCCACCTTCCTTTCGACAGCCCATTTATTGATCTTGAAACTCCTTGGCAGAAACATACACTCTGCCCTTTTCAGCCAAGCACCGCCGTTTGTTTCTTAACAATGTCTTGAGATTAATATGCCCTTCCAGGACAACAGCCAGGTCATAGCCATCCATGAGGAAGAAACAGGGTTGTTTGCCCCTGGCGATGGCTTCCTTCGCGGACTCGGTGAAGCCGTTGACAGACAGGAAAACACCTCGGGTGAATTGCGATTTTCCTTCGATTTTTCCTCTGAATTCAAGTAGTGGCCTTTCCGAAACCTTGGCAGATTCCCACTTCGCCTCCAGCAAGTAAATCTCATTGTCAAGTTCAAACGAACCGTCGATCTCTTCCCCTGCCACCCTGAACGATCTATGGGGGTTCAAGTCATGCAGGGCAAATAGCTCATACAGTACATTTTCTAGTTCCCGGCCCGCTCGCTGGCGATCCTGTTCATTGTAAAGGTTGTAAAAGGTTTGCTTAATTTCTTGCAACTTTTTAAATAAGTTAAAACGTAAATCATGCATAATCATACACCTTTAAAAATAAACTAATTAAAATAAAATCACAGCATTAAGTTTCCGACAAAAAGGCAATTACTGTATACCATTTAGATAATAAATATACAGGATCAGATAAATTTTGTCAATCCCTCTCAAAGAAAAAATTATTATTTTTTGTCCAGTCAAGCGAAGCTGAGGGTTAAAAGAGGTCCTGAATGGTTGCTTTGCGAAAGAGGTTGAGCTGGAGGAGTTGGAGAAGCTGGTGGAGGCTTAGGCCGAGGCGAGAGAGGAACTTGAGATAGCAGAGCAAAAGATAAGCGATCAATGCGATATAGATCTGGGTCAGGACGGCGTTATGGGAGTTGCCGATTAAGGCTTTGATCTTGAGGTTTTGTTTGATAAAGCGAAAGAAGGTCTCGATCCGCCACCTGTCCTTGTAGATGTCGGCGATGGTCCTAGCGGAGAGCTTGAAGTTGTTGGTCAGGAAGAGGTAATGTTTGCCGGTCTGTTTGTCCAGATAGCCGATTCAGCGCAGGGCGGTCGGATAGTCGGTCCATTTGTTGTTGGTCAGCTAGATGATCTGGTCGGAGGTGACGCCCATCCGAGGGTCATGTTTGTTTTTCTTAATCACCTTGTAGGGGGCGTTGGTTTTCATTCTGGTAACGAAGAAGATGCCCTGGCTGGTCAGGGAAAAGAGCCAGGCGAAAACGACATAGGCCTTGTCCATGACGACGATGGAGCCCTTGGGCAGGCGCAAGACCTTGGCCGTGTTGCTCTGGTGACGTTTGGCCTCAGCGATTGTGACAAAAGCTGGCAGATAGCCGTCATGATCCAATGGATGATCACCAGGTGGACGAACTGATCCCAGCGGCTGAATGTCCTGGCTTTGCGGCCTGTAGTGTGGGCCTTGTCAAGGGTGGCCAAAACATGTCTCGGCACAATCTTGAGCATCTGGTGGATGATCGTGTTACAATGAGCCATGGCCTGATTTGTCCTTTCTGGTCAGTGGGTTGTCTCTATCCCCACTGTACCAGAAACTTAGGCAAATCGGGTCTTTTTCTTAACCCTTAATCAGGCAGAAATAAACCACTTGAGAGAGGCAAAGCCAGGCGCCGGAAGGCGGGCTCGTCTTGTTTTTTAGTCTCGGCTCGGTTATGGTTAACCTGTCCCGCGGATCAATTCTTGGGGGGGCGCCTAAAAGGTGAGCCAGGTCAGAAACCTGAAAAAGGGCGACAGTATTTTCTCCCAGGGCGAACGCGCCGAGGAGGCCTATCTGATCAGGAAGGGCCTGGTCCGCCTCATCCGTTACAGCGCCGACGGCCCCCTGGAGCTGGGGATTCTAGGCCCTGGAAGCATCTTCGGCGAGGCCGCGTTCACCAAAAGGGAGGCTCGCTTCCGCTACGCCAGCGCCGTGGCCGCCGAGGCGACCGAGGTGTTGACCATCACCCGGCAACACTGGGACCAGCTCTTGGCCAAGATGCCCGAGACGATGGTCCGTTTCGTCACCCAGATGATCGAGTGGCTCCACCAGACCCCGGCCATGAGTTTCGGCCAGCGGCCGCGCTACCCCATCATGCAGGTCTGCGCCGTTCTCCAGCTCATGGCCACGGCCCAGGTTCCAGACGAGATGGCCGGCCACCGCGGCCAGGCCAAAAAGGCCGACCATCTTGCCGAGGTCGATCTGGAGTACGATCTGGCCACCAAGCGGATCAAGGAGATATTGAGCCTGCCGACGGCCATCACCGAAACCAGCCTCAAGAAGCTGGAGTCGGTCAATTTGATCAAAATCGGCCAGAAGACCAAGACCAGGCGCTCCAAAAGCGTTGATCCGGCCACTTTCCGCGAGAAGGTCGAGACCAAAAAGCGCCCGGTGAGGATGATAATGATCCGCGAGCCGGAGAGGCTGACCCTCAAGGCCAAGCGAATGGTCGACGAGTGGCCCGAACTGGCCGTGGAGGGGGCAGGAGACCTTTTGGATCTGGAGGAGTTCGCCCGAGCGGTGGAGTCTGATCTGGAGACGATTTACAAAAAGATGGCCCGCGGCGAGATTCCACCCCACATCTTTTTGATGCATCGGGACACGGCCCTGGGTTGGGCCAAGGAGATGGGCCAGGATTTCTTCCGCAAAAGCCGCCGCCGGCAGCTGAGACCGGAAGACCTGGCCGTCATCGAGGACATCCTTCTCGTCGACGACGCCGCCCTTCAAGAGGCCATCAGCCGGGTGGGGGTCCAGAACCTGGCCCACATTCTCAAGGAGGCTTCGGACAAGGTTCGGGCCAAAGTGCTCAAGAATCTGTCCCAACGAATGGCCAACATGATCCAGGCTCAGATGGAGTCCTTGAGCAAGGTGGACGAACGGCTGGCCATAGATCAGGAGCACAAGCTGATCAAGGCCATCAAGGACATAAAAGGCATCGGCTAGTGTCGCGTCTCTTGAGCCGCGGCCGCCTTGGTGAAGCGTACATTTGCGGGACATAGCCCCGCAGACTCGCCTCCAAGAGAGCAAGGGGGCTTGAGGGCGGATTCATGAACGCCGCGACCATCATCGGCTTCATCTTCGGCGTGGTCGTTCTGGTCTACGCCACCTACTCCTCCACCGAGACGATCATCGTTTTCTTGAACCTGCCCGGGCTGGCCATCGTCTTGGGCGGCACCTTCGCGGCCACCTTTGTCTGCTATCCCCTGCGGGCGGTCTTGAGGGTCATCCGCCTCTTCGGACGGGCCTTGAGGCGCGAGGAGCTGCCCATCGGCTATTACATCCGCGAGATCGTCTACCTGGCCAAGCAGGCTTCCCGTCAGGGTCGGCTCAAGCTGGAGCTGGAGGTGAGGGCCACGGAGAACTATTTTCTCCAGGCCGGGTTGCAGATGCTGGTCGACGGCTATCCGCCCGAGGAGATGGAGATGGTGTTGCGGACCCGCATCGAAAACACCTACCGCCACGACATGGCCCAGGCCCAAATCCTGCGGACCACGGCCAAGTTTTCGCCGGCCTTTGGCATCATCGGCACCCTCATCGGCCTCATCGCCATGATGCAGTCCATGGGCGGCGGCTCCTTTGAGCAGATCGGGACCGGCATGGCCGTGGCTCTGGTGACGACCCTCTACGGCCTGCTCTTGGCCAACCTGGTCTTTCTGCCCATCGCCGTCAAGGTGGAGAGCTCCATCGAGGAGCGGGTGCTGTTGATGAACATCATCACCGAGGGTCTGCTGCTGATTCAGTCCAAGATGCCGGCCGAGATGATTTTGGATCGGCTCAAGGCCTACCTGCCGCCGCGGCGCTGGGCCTCCATCAGACCCCGCTCCGAAAAGAGAAAACGGCCCGTGGCCATCGAAGCCAGGGTGCGCAAGGAGGCCTGATCGATGTCCCGCTTCAGGCCGGTCTTCTTTGCCAGGCCAAAGGAGGGCGAGGAGGAGGGTTGGCATCTCTCCCTGGCCGATCTGATGGCCCTTCTGCTGTGCTTCTTCATCCTCCTGGCGGCCATATCCTCCTTCAACGCCAGGAAGTATCAAAACGTGGCCAAGATCATGGCCCAGGCCATGGGCGTGCCCTCGGCCCCTCGAGAGGAGATCGATCTGGACGAGCTTCAGCGCCGGATCGCCTCTTTGTTGAACACGGCCGAGCTGGTCGAGAACGTCGAGGTGCGGCGACGCCTCGAAGGGGTGGTGGTGGACATTCGCGGCGGTCTGCTGTTTCCGTCGGCCGAAGCCCGGCTCAACGAATCGGCCGAGCCGATCCTAACGGCCATGGCCGCCCGCTTGAAAGCCACGGATTATCAGGTCGAGGTCGAGGGCCACACCGACGATCTGCCCATCGCCACCGACAGGTTTCCGTCCAACTGGGAGCTTTCCGCGGCCAGGGCGGCGGCGGTGGCCCGATTTTTAATAAATGAGGGCCTCGAACCGAAGCGACTGACCATCATCGGCCGGGCCGACACCAGGCCCCTGGCCGCCAACGACTCGCCCTCAAACCGGGCCCGGAACAGGCGGGTCAGTCTGGTCATCACCGCCGGGCCGTGAGGGGCGCTCAGGTTGTGTGCTCTTACGGTGTGCGGCCTTCCTCTAACTCCTCAAGTCGTCAGCCATGATATAAGCCTCACCGTGTGGTCCAAAGGCAAAGAAGCGCACTGTTTCGTCCGGTGTTTCCCGGCAGTCGCCGCAGGCATTGTCTGTTTGATGTCCTTATGAGCCGACATTCACGGCAGTAGGCGTAGATGATGACGAAATTGCGACCTAAGGGTGCGCTGGTGAGCCCCCTGAGGTTATATTTTAATGGTTCGCCGTAGCCCTGGGGAGCATTAAGAATTAGATCGACTTTTGATTTGACTTTTTTCTTTAGGGCTGAATATTTTTTGAGGCAATTTAAAAATTCAGGTTCAAATCGCGCCTCCGCGACCACACCTCAGTCTCCGAACACTTCATCATAACTGAGCCAGTCGCCGCCCCTCCTGGCGGTTTGTCGCGCTCGATTGATGCTATCGCTCAGTTCTTTGTTGGCCAGGATGGTTGGGGTTAAATCAAAAGAGCGAGCCTCATCGACAAAATAAACCGTGGTGGACACTGTGCAGACAGGTATTGTCAACGGGATCAGGTTGGCGCTAAGGAGTGTCATCCTCATCCTCCTCTTCCAGTTTCTGGGCCACAAAATCGCTTGTCATGATCTGCTGGCCAGTCTTGGACTCCAATATGTCGACCAGTGTGTTCATTTTCTCGGCCAGTGTTTTAGCCATAGTGTATGACATATTTAGAACTCCGACCTGCCTCCCTTGACGTAAAAGGACGAGGATGACATCTCCAGCCCCCAGGGTGGCTGAAAAGCCGTTGAAATAGATATGAGGCGCTTCGGCCTGAATAGACTGCTCCAGATGATCAGCCCTTATTTTACGGGGTTTTTCTGTCATGAGCCGTCCTGTTTGTTTCCTTTTGCTTTCTTGTTGCAGATTACAATCCAATTAACACGCCTTCAACTATGGGCGCAAGATAAAATAATTTTATTGTAATTTCAAGGAATTATTTTTATATTTCGAGCAACGTCATTCGGCTCGAAATGGCCATAGAGTGTTTGACCGACCTTGAGAAACAAGGTCGGAAAGTTCCTAGAGCCCCAGGTTGACCGCGACGCTCGTGGTGGCGGCCCGCTTTAAAGAAGAGGCCATGGTCTTATCGAGGCCTTTCTTTTTAGCCTCTTTGAAAAGAGTGAGCCCCAACTCCGCCAAGAACTGGCGGTCCACCTCAATGCCCAGCGCCGTCAGTTCGGCCGCGTGGCCGGAAAGCCCCTCGAGGATTAAATCAGTCATTCTCCGCTCTTCCATGGGCCACCTCCTGCTGACCTCTTGAGGTAGCAGAAGGCGTGCCATCGGCTTGACAGAAGAAGGGCTCGCAAATAAATCAAATAAATTTATCTATTTATCTCGCCCTAACCTCGCTCTGTCCGGAGCAAAGCCGTCGCCAAGTGCGCAAGGCTTTTCCCGCTCGGTCTCCTTTTTTCACACCCGGGCCGCCGAAACGAGGGGTCACCTCGGTCCTCGGTTCTCCTTGGTGAATTCAACGGCAATCGGTTTCGGCGTTTTGGGGGGCGGCTCCTCGGCCGCCGGTCGGACCTGGAAAAGGTAGGTGGCGATCTGTCTTCTCTCTTCGGAGCTGATGAACCAGAAACGCTTCTTGGCGCAGCGGTCGACGAGTTTAATCCAGCCGGCTTGAGTGTGAGGCTGAGCCAGGGCCTTGTTGAGGGCGTGGCAGAAGCTGCACTTGGCCTCGAACATCTCCCGGGGCGTCTGGACCTCGGCTTTGAGGCCGGTCTTGGCGCAGCCGAGAAAGAAGAGCCCGGCGGCCAAAAGAACCAGCCCGGTGATGAGCTTGCATGAACACTGAGAGCTTTTTCTCATTCCACCACCCACACGGCGCAGTCCTTGGCGTGGCGCACCACGGTCGAGGAGACCGAGCCGAGCAAGAACTCCTCGATGCGGGAGATCTCCCGACGGCCGACGACCACGGTGCCAAAGGCCTTGGTCTGCTGCTCCTCCAGAATGCCCTGGCCCAGGTAAGGGCAGTCCTTGGTCAGGACGACGGCCTCCACGTTCTCCGCGGGCAGGCCGGCGCCAACCAGCCGCTCCTTGAGCCGGTGGACCTCAACCTCGGCCTGGGCCCTGAGGCGACTCTGATGGCCGCGGCTTTCCTGCTCCGTGGCGAAGTGGTCTGCCATTGACCCGGGCAGAATGTGAAGAATGACGACTTTTATGTCGGCCCGGCCGCCGAGGATGAGGCCGACGTATTCGATCATCTTCGCGGCGTTTTCAGAGAGATCCACCGCCACCAAAATGCGACGTCTGGGATCCATAAAGCGGCGCTCCTTCACCTTCGCTTCAAGAAGCGGTGCATGTCGTCCAGTATTTCCCAGGCGTGCTCGTAAAAGACCGGCGCGCCTTCGGAAAAGTGGAGGCAGATGAGGTTCAGCTCCTCGGGAAGATAGGGGAAGAGCTTCTTCAGATCGGCCAGGTTATTGTGAAAAACGACATTCATGTCATCTGGTTCGAGCTTCTCGAGGAGGGCATTATAACCTTTTCGCCGCAGTCTTGAAAGCGACCACACCCCGCCGCCGACCAGAAAAAGGATGGAGTTGCCCAGGCCAAACAGATCATAGGCGAAGCGGTTGGCCCGGCTGTAGTGATAGGAATAGTCGAAGTCGATCCAGCGCAGGCGGTCGTGTTTGGAATCCAGAATCAAATGGTCGCGCCGGACGTCCCCGTGAACCTCTCCCTGATCGTGCAGAAAGGCCAGATCTTCGATGGCCTGGGCGAAGCGGCGGAAAAGATCCGGGAAATGCTTGTCAAAGTAGACCTCGTGGGGCAGATGGTGGAGGTCGCCGACGATGTCGGCCAGGGTGGGGCCGGGAATGACCTCCAGGACGCGAACCAGGTTGCCCTTTTCGTCCCGGAGGGAGTGGCCGTGCATGAAGCCGGGATGATGGGCCACCTTTTGGAGGATGCGTCCTTCCTTTTCCGGGGAGCGGTAGCAGCGGAACTTGAATCCGGCCACATTGGCCTCGAAGGACTCGAAAAAGACCAGCTTCATGATGACCCGCCGGCCTTCGGGCAGCTTGAGGGCGCGCTTGACCCAGAACTTGGGCTCGCCCTCCATGCCGAAACGCCCCTCCCGCACCTCGCCCCGGATGAGATAGTACTCCTCGCCCAGGGCGACGACGTCGCCGGCCTGGACGGCGAAGAAGTCAGAGGTGTCGCACTTGATGGGGTAGGGCCCCTCGCGGCCGCTCACCTTGACCGCGGCCTCCCTGACCTGGGCCGGGGTCATTCCACCCTCCGGCGCTCCATTGTCCAGACGATCTTGCGGCAGACGCCCCTGATCAACCTCACCTCGTGGGGCTGGAGACGGGCCCGGTTGAAGAGGCGGCGCAGGGCTTCGAGCCAGACGTGGCGGGCGTAGTGCTCCTCAGGGTCGATAGCGTCCAGGGCCTCGTTGATGTGGCCGTACATGCCCTGGATGTCGGCCGCCGGGGCCAGGCGAGGCTCGGCCACGGTCTGGCCGTCGAGAAGAGCGGCCTGCCTCAGCTCGTAGGCCAAAATCATGACCGCCTGGGCCAGATTGAGGGAGGAGGCCTTTGGGGCGGCGGGGATGTAGACTAGGCGATGGCACAACTTCAGCTCGTCGGTGGTCAGTCCGTTGTCCTCCGGGCCGAAGACCAGGGCGACGTTGTTGCGGGGCAAAAGCCCGGCCGCTTCACTCAGCACGCTCCGGGGCGGACCGGCCGGCCGCCGGAAGCGGCCCCAGCGGGCGGTGGCGCCGACGACCCACTCGTAGGGTTCGAGGGCCTCGCCCAGGTCGGTGAAGAGGGCCACTTCACTCAGAATCGCCTCCCGTCCGGTGCGCACGGCCAGGGTGAGCATCCGCTCCAGACTCCAGACCTTGGGCCGGACGACCACCAGCCGGCCCAGGCCCATGTTTTTCAGGGCCCGGGCCGCGGCGCCGACGTTCTCCGGGATCTGGGGCCGCACCAACACCACGGCCGCCTTTTGGAGGAGGGCTTCCGGGGCCAGGTTGTCCATGGAAGCAGTTTATACCATTTTTCCTTTGTGAATTAACGAATGGCGAAACGGTTGACCGAAGACGCCCCCGCGCCTAGCCCGGATATTTCACGAGAGCCTTAAATGAGACCTGATTGGCTGTTTT
>CAYXRH010000103.1:0-11928 GCA_964466355.1 uncultured Thermodesulfobacteriota bacterium | reverse complement strand
CAAGATCACCGAAGACCACCGGGTCCTGCTGCCGGTCATGGTCAACCTGGACGGATTCACCCTCTCCCACGTCATCGAGCCGATCATCTTCCCCGAGCAGGCCGAGGTGGACAAGTACCTGCCCAAATTCAAGCCGGCCTACCGCTTGGACCCCAACAATCCCCAGACCTACGGGCCTGTCGGCGTGCCTGAGGTCTACTCGGAGATGAGGCTCCAGTTGGAAGTGGCCCTGGCCGGCTCGCTGCCGATCATTGAAGAGCACTGGCAGGCCTTTGCCGATCAGTTCGGCCGGACTTACAAGCCGATCGAGACCTACAACATGGAAGGGGCTGAGAGAGCCCTAGTGACCATGGGCTCGGTCAGCGAGACAGCCATGACAGCCGTCGATGAGCTGGCCGCCGAGGGCAAGAAGGTCGGGCTGGTTCGCATCCGGCTCTGGCGGCCCTTCCCGGTCGAGGCCTTCTTAGAGGCGATCAAGGGACTCAAGGAGCTGGCCGTGGTCGACCGGTCCTTCTCCTACGGCGGCGTCGGCGCGCCGGTGGCCACCGAGCTGAAGGCCCTCCTCTATGGCCGGCCCGACGCCCCCCAGGTGGCCTCGTTTGTCGCCGGACTCGGAGGGCGGGACATCACGGTGGCCGACTTCAAGGACATGGCCGCCCTGGCTGGCGAGCGGATAAAGCTCGGCCGCCGGTTCGACTTCTTCGGCGTGCGGGAGGATTAAGAGATGGCCGAGTATCAAAGCGCTGCCGAGGCGCTCAAGGATTTCACAAAGTTCTCACCCAAAAAGATGCCCGAGTTCGAGGCTATCGCCAGCGGACACCGGGCCTGTCAGGGCTGCGGCGAGATTCTCGCCCTCCGCCAGGCCCTCAAGGCCATAGGCAAGGAGGTTATCGTCGCCTCGGCCACCGGCTGCATGGAGATCGTCACCTCGCCCTATCCCCAGACGGCCTGGAACGTGCCCTGGATCCACGTCGCCTTTGAGAACACCGCGGCCGTCGCCTCCGGGATCGAGGCCGGCCGCAAGGCGCTCAAGCGCAAGGGCCGGATCAGCCCTGACGAGAATGCGGTCGTCGTGGCCATGGCCGGCGACGGCGGCACGGCCGACATCGGGGTCCAGGCCCTCTCGGGCGCCCTGGAGCGCGGCCACGACTTCGTCTACATCTGCCTGGACAACGAAGCCTACATGAACACCGGCATTCAGCGCTCCTCCTCGACCCCTTACGGGGCCATGACGACCACCTCTCCTCCGGGCCGCAAGTCCATCGGCCAGCACACCTGGAAGAAGGACCTGCCGGCCATCGTCGCCGCCCACCACATCCCTTACGTGGCCACGGCCAGCCCGGCCTATTATCTCGACCTGATGAACAAGGCCAAGAAGGCGGCCACGGCCCCCGGGCCGGCCTATCTGCACCTTTACTGCCCCTGTCCGACCGGCTGGCGCGCGGCCCCGGATTCGGCCATCTCGCTATCCAAGCTGGCCGTGGAGACCAAGGTCTTCCCCTTGTACGAGGTCATCGACGGGCGGTATTTCATCTCCCGGAAGGTGACCAAGCCCAAGCCGGTGGCGGAGTATCTCAAGGCTCAACGCCGCTTCGCACACTTAAAGCCCGAGGACATCGCCACCATCCAGGCCGAGGTGGACCGGCGCTACGAGTGGCTTTTGAACCTGGCCCAGGAGCCCGAAGGCGGGAAAGAGGGCTGAGCCGGGGTCATGATTCGGGCGGCGCCTGGCGCGGACCTGATCATCCCCGCGCCCCTGGTCTGAGCCGTGCCGCCTCTCTTGACCTTCGGCGGATTCTCTAAGAGCGGCAAAACCACGCTCATCAGCGGTCTGGTGAAGGTCCTCGCCCGACGGGGGATTAGGGTCGGCGTGGTCAAACACCACGGCCACCCTGGACCCATCGCCGCACCGGGCAAGGACTCGGACCGTTTTTTGGAGGCCGGAGCCGAGGCGGTGAGCGTCAGCGGACCGGGCCGCGAGGTCTCCTTCAGGCCCCGACCGGGCGACGCCGGGCCCGCGGTGGCCGCGGCCGGGATGGCCCACCTGGACCTCATCTTGGTCGAGGGCTTCAAGACGCGGCCCGGTTTCAAGATCGAGGTCCTCGCTCCTGGGGCCGAGCCGAGGCTTTTTGGTGATCCGCTCCTCCTGGCCCTGGCCGGTCCAAAGAAGGGGCAACCCTGGAAAGCGAATCTGACCTGGCTCGATTCAGCCGATTTCGAAGCCGCGGCTGATTTCATCATCGATTGCTTTTGGCCGCCCGGCCGCCTGGGGCCGGTTCCGGACAAGGAGACCTGCTTCGCCCTCATGGCCCGCTATGACATGAGGCCCAACATCATGCTCCATTCCCTGGTGGTCACCGAGGCGGCCTCTCGCTTGGCCGCGGCCCTGATTCGCGCCGGCAAGAGGCTCGATCTGCCCCTGATCGAGGCCGGGGCTCTGCTGCACGACATCGCCAAGACCGAGTGCCTCCACCAGCGCTGCGACCACGCCGAACGCGGGTTTGAGATTCTGGCCGGTTTGGGTTATCCCGACCCGGCCGAAGTGGTCGCCGACCACGTTGATCCCGAACGGGCGCGAGGAAGGAGGGGGCTCGTCTCCCCAGGGGTGGTGGTCAATTACGCTGACAAGAGGGTTTTGCACGACCGCGTCGTCCCTCTCAAGGCCCGGCTCGAGGATCTGATGAGGCGGTACGGCATTGAGGCCGACAAGGCCACTCGCCTGAAGCGCCTGGCCGACCAGTGCGCCTCGCTGGAGGCTGAACTTTTTGAGGGGCTCGACATCGGGCCAGAGGATGTGGAAAAAATCAACTCGCTTTTTGAGGACCTGGAGTGAGCATGTCCAAGAATCTCATCGCCATCTTGGCCGGTGGATGGTCCGGCGAACGGGAGGTCTCCCTGGCCGGCGGCCGGAGCTGCGCCGAGGCCTTGAGAGAGGCCGGCCGCGAGGTGGTCTTGATCGATCCGGTCGAGGAGATCGAGCGGCTTTTTCAGCTCAAGCCTCAAATTCGAGCCGTCCTCATCAACCTTCACGGACCCTTTGGCGAGGACGGTCGCATTCAAGGCCTCCTCGACTGCCTGGGGCTGCCCTACGCCGGGGCGGGCGTGGCCGCCTCGGCCATGACCATAGACAAAATTTTGACCAAGGAGCGCTATCGCCAGGTCGGGCTGCGCGTGGCCGATGACGTCGTCCTCAGGGTCGGAGAGCCGGTCAGGGAGGAGGCCGTCGTCGAGAAGCTGGGGCTGCCCCTCATCGTCAAGCCGGCCCGGCAAGGCTCCACCTTGGGTCTGACATTCGTCGAAAGCGCGGCTGACGTGAAGCCGGCCCTGGACCTGGCCTTTGAATACGGCCCCAGGGTCATCGTCGAGGAGTATCTGCTCGGCACGGAGCTCACCGTGGGGGTCCTGGATTTGCCCGACCACGGCCTGACGGCCCTGCCCATCGTGGAGATAAGGCCCAAGCGGTCCAATCTGTTCAACTACGAGTGCAAATACACCCCCGGGGCCTGCGATGAAATCTGTCCCGCGCCCATCAGCGAGCAAGCGACCAAAAAGGCCCAGGCCGCGGCGCTGACGGCGCACGAGGCCCTCGACATCGAGCATTATTCCCGGACCGATTTCGTTTTAAGCGAGGATGAGGTTTACATCCTGGAGACGAACACCATTCCGGGCATGACCGTCACCAGCCTCCTGCCCCGGGCGGCCAGGGCGGTCGGTCTTGATCTGGCCGCTCTCCTGGAGCGCTTGATCGAGCTGGCCTTGCGAGACCGGGGCCAGGCTTAGGCTTGCTCCAGCTCGGCCGGCTCGTTGGCGTCCCGACCCTCCTCGGCCGCCTTGGCGGCGCAGGGCGGGGAACAGTACTCCTCATTCAGATAGATCACGCCTCGGCCAGAACTAAAGGACTTCCCGCAGACAGGACACTCAATCATCTGAGACCTCCCGCCGTTGGTTCCTTTTGATCCAGGAAAACGGTCTTCAAGAATTGGAAAATGATCCGGGCCGTGGCTCCCCAAATGATCTCTCCGCGGCGATTGAATTTCAGGCTCGCGGCCGGGGCTTGAGCTGAAAATTGAGCCTCGGCCTCGGCGATGAGCTGCGCCAAGGGCACCTCCACCAGGGAGTCGACCTCGAAGCTGTTCAACTTGAAGTCGTAGGGAAAGGGGATGACGCCGACAAAGGGATGGACGAGGAAGTTGGAGATGGTCTTCAAGGGGCACAGGGCGCCCAGGACTTCCACGTCGCCCGGGTCGACGCCGATTTCTTCGGCCGTCTCGCGCAAGGCCGTGGAGCGGAGGTTCTCGTCTTCGGGGTCCTTGGCGCCGCCGGGGAAGGAGATCTGGCCCTTGTGCTGATCCACTTTGTCGGTCCGCTTGGTGAAGAGAACCCGCCATTCGGCCTCGTCCTCATAAAGCGGCACCAGAACCGCCGCCGGCCGCGAGCCGTCGCCAGGGGCTGGCGCCGCGATCCGCCCCGGCAGGGTCGCCTTGAGTCTGGTCACCAGATCAATCACACCGAGCCTCCCGACTCCAGACCGAAGCTGGGCCCGGCTTTTTCGAGGGAGGCGATTATCTGGCCCCGGTGGAAGACGGTCACGGTGCCCGAGGACTCGGAGATGACCAGGGCCACGGCCTCGGTCACGGCGGTGATGCCGGCCGCGGCGTGGTGGCGAGCGCCCATGCCCTGGGGCAGCTCCAGGTCGCTGGCGGTGGCCTGGAGCTGGCGGCCGGCGGCGTTGAGAACGCCGTCGCCGCGAATGACAAAGGCCCCGTCGAGGCTGGAAAACTCTCGGATGGTTTCCTTCATGGCCTGGTGAAGCACGGACAGCTGGTCCTCAGGATATCCGGCAAAGGGATTCAAGACGGTCTGTCGGGAGAACTGAAGAACCTTGGCGTGGTCGCCGATGACAAAGATGGTGCCGATGGGCTTTCCCTCGCGTCCTTCGTGGGCCAGCTCCACGGCCAGGCTGAGCACGGCGCGGAAGACCTGGGGCGGGATCTTGTCCTCCCAGGCGTCGTGGCATTGGGAGCAGAGCAGGGTGCCGGCCTCGGTGGTCTTGACCACCTGGATCATGTCCACTCGACCTTCGCCGGCCGGTCCGGCCAGACAGACGAGGATGTCTCCACTGTTGAAGAGCCCCTGGGCCGAAGCGGAGAGAACGCCCAGGCTCATCTGGGCCTGACGGGTCAAATCAGCCTTGGGGGCGCTGACCACCCGGCTGGAGACGGCCTCGGCCTTGGTCCGGTCCTTGTCGCCGTGGACGATGATGATGAAGGGCATGCGCTCGGCGGTCTCTCTCAAGGAGGTCAGATCCTCGATCTGGTCCCAGTAGGCCAGCACTCCGGCCGCTTCGAGCTTCTCGGCCAGCTCGACCGCCTGGGAAAGCATGATCTCGGCGACCTGGCTCATCAAAACCTCGGGCAGGCTTTTGAGGCGGCCGAAGGACCGGCATCCGCATTTTCGGCGGAACGTCGGCTTAGCCGCCCCTTTAAGATTACCACATCACTCAGGGCCGGCAAAATCAATTCCCTGGACGGGCGAGGCCTCTCTTGGGGGCAACGGGTTCAAAATCTATTTTGAGGGTCTGAGGGAGCCGAGATAGATGCCGCCGAGGGTCAGCAGGGCGCCGAGGGCCTCCTTAAGGCCGACCGGACGGTCAAAGAAGGCCACGTCCCAGATGAAGGCCATCGTCGGCTGGAGAAGAAGGAACAGTCCGCCCAGGGAGGCGGCCAGGCGGGGCAGCCCGGTGGAGATGAGGAGCCAACCCCAGACCTGGATGACCAGCCCCAGGCCGAGGAGGGCCTCCCAGCTCCGGACGTCCGGAATGGCGAAGCTCTCGCCCCCTCCGGCCGCGCCGAGGCCCAGGAGCAGCATGGCCATTAGGGAGACGGCGGCCATGTTTGTGGCCGGCGGCAGCGGGTCGGGGCCTAATTGGGAGCGGCGCAGGGTCAGGAGATAGGCGGTGTAGCACAAGGCGGTCAAGGCGCCCAGGAGAAGGCCGAGCTTGTATCTAGGCTCCAGCGAGGACCACTCCAGGCCGACGAGGAGAAGCAGGCCCCCAAAGGCCAGGGGGACGGCCACGGCGAGGCGCCAGTTGAGCTTTTCGCCGAAGAACAACACCCCCGCGGCGGCCAGGCCGAAGACCTGGAGGTTGGCCAGGATGGTGGCCAGGCCGGGTCCGATGTAAAGAATTGAGCGGTGCCAGATGAAAAGGTCGGCGGCGATGAAAAACCCGGACGCCGCGGCCGGAGCCAGAGAAGACCAGCCCTTCCACAAGGTCTCGCGCCTCACCAGGGCCAGAGCGAGAAGGATGACTCCGCCGAAGAGCATGCGATAAAAGGCCGAGGTCGTCGGTCCGACGTGGGCCATTTTGACGAACACGGCTGAAAAGCTGATCATGAACGCGCCGGCCAGGACTCGAAGCATGGCTCATCCTCATTAATTGGTCACCAGGGCCGCACTTTTAGGCAAAAGCGCGGCCTTGTCAATGGCGGCGCCTCCTGAAGGGCTCACGAAGCTGAGACTGCGGCGAAACCATATTTTGGTTCGAGGACCAGGCGCGAGGTTTTCGAGAAGCGCAGCATATGAGGGTCATATGTGAGTATTCGAGAAAACCAATAAACGCCGTAATCGGGACAAAAGGGCCGTTTCGCCACGGTCTCAAGCTAGTGTCGCCTCTTTGAGGCCAGGATCATAAGTCATGTGGCCACGCCCTCTTATATAAACCACTCGAGGGACGCAGCACTAGGCTTCAATTTTAAAAGACTTTTCTCCTCGTTTTATCCTTGATGAGACCCTGGCCTTGGGTTAACGTTGGTCTCGAAAATGAGCTTGATGATCCTTTGGCGGCCAGGACCGCCCTCAGTCGCGGCCGGTGAAAATAAAGATTAAGGTTGAACCATGAAGGTCCTGCTCGTCTCCCCCCTCTATCCCGACACCTTCTGGAGCGGCAAGCACGCCTTGAAATACACCGCCATCAAGGCCTTGATCCCACCCATGGGCCTCTTGACCGTGGCGGCCATGCTGCCCCCTGAGTGGGATGAAAGGCTGGTCGATATGAACGTGGAGCCTCTCATGGCCGAGCATTTGGACTGGGCGGACATGGTCTTCATCAGCGCCATGACCATCCAGGCCGAGTCTGCCGCAGAGGTCATCAGGAGGTGTCAGGCCCACGGCAAGCTTGTCGTCGCCGGCGGGCCTCATTTCAGCACCGAGGAGAAGAGCGTCCCTGGCGTGGATCACGTCCTTCTGGGCGAGGTCGAGGAAACGCTGCCCTTGTTCGTGAGTGACTTGGCCCAGGGGCGGGCCAAAGAGGTCTACCGGCCCCAAGGCCTGCCGGACATAACCCGCACTCCGCCGCCCTTATGGCATCTTTTAAATCTGGCCGACTACCGCACCATGCCGGTTCAGTTCTCCCGGGGCTGCCCCTTTGACTGCGAGTTCTGCCAGGTGACGGCCCTCTTCGGCCGGAAGCCCCGCTTCAAGACCAACGAGCAGGTTTTAACCGAGTTGGAGAGGCTGTATAAAGCCGGCTGGCGCGGCCTCGTCTTCTTCGTGGACGACAACCTCATCGGCCACAAAAAAAAGGCCAAGGCGCTTTTGCGCCGCCTGGCCGAGTGGCAGATTGAGCGCGGGCGCCCCTTTGTTCTCATGACCCAGGCCAGCGTGGACATGGTCGATGACCCTGACCTCCTCGACCTGATGGCTCGGGCCGGGTTCAGGTACGTCTTCTTAGGCCTCGAGACGCCGGCGGCCGCCTCTTTGAAGGAATGCGACAAGCGCCAGAACCAGAACCGCGACCTGGTGGCGGCCGTGAAGACCATCCACGCTCAGGGCATCGAGGTCATGGGCGGCTTCATCATCGGCTTTGACGCCGATCCGCCGACCATCTTCGACGACCAGGTCCGCTTCATTGAGGAGGCGGCCATACCCACGGCCATGGTCGGTCTTCTTTCCGTTCCGCCGGGGACCAGGCTTCACGCCCGCATGAAGAAGGAAGGCCGGCTTCGGGGGATGCCCAGCGGCGACAACATGGACCTCGAGGCCCTCAATTTCGAGCCCATCATGGGTCGGGCGCCCTTGATCGCCGGCTACAAGGAGGTTTTAAAAAGGCTTTACGAGCCCGAGGCCTACTACAGGCGAGTGGCCGCGTTTCTGGATCAATACCGGCCTAACCCCCACCTGCCGTCCCAGAAGCCGAGCGGCGATGAGGTCAAAGCTTTCTTTAAGATACTGTGGCTGTTGGGCTTTCAAAAGCCAGGGCGGCGGGCCTTTTGGCGGTTCCTGGCCCGGGTGATCGCTCGCCATCTGGCCCTCTTCCCCGACGCCGTGAATCTGGCCATCTCGGGCCATCATTATTGGACCGTCAGCCGCCGGGTGATCGCGCAGACGGGCTGATTAGAGGCGGTTTTGAAGCCAGGCTAGCGCTCAAACTGGACGTAGACGTCGTCGACGTAGACCACGCCTTCGGCCTCGGCGCTGTAGCCCTTGGCGCCGATGAATTTATCGGTCTTGTACTCCTCCCCCTCCAGCGGCGTGATGTTTATCTCATTCTCCTCGTGAAATTGGATCGTGCCCAAGCCCTCGACGCTCCATCTGATGAACTCGTCGTCAAAATAAATCGTGACCGTGTAAGGCTGACCCATGAGGTTGAGCGGCGATTTGAAATAGGCCCAGAAAAGATCTATCAGCCAGACTTCATGATCTTCGAACTCGCCCATCCAGGCGTGGATGTAATTGCGGTTGGGGTTGGGGCGAAGCTGCAAGGCCTCCTTGACCGGATGATCGCCGACCATGCCCAGCCAGCCGTGGATGCGGCCCCGCAGGTCGCCCGTGGCCGAGTCCATGGTCATGGTCGCTTTGATGCCCTTGATGTACTCCGGCCAGAGGGCGAAGGTGAGCCCGTTGAGGGAGTTGGCCAGGCCAGGGGGATGGACCACGCGCAGCCGGCCGTCGATGACCTCCACCGAGCCGTTGTCAATGGTCTCGCGCCACAAGACCGGGCTTAGGCCCCCTGATTCGAAGTCGTCATAGAGAAGCCAATCCGCGGCCGCGGCCGGCGTCGTCGCCAGGGCGAGGACCACGAGCAGGCTAAAAATTCGGCCCAGAGCGAGCATGATTCCCTCCTTCATCTTGGTCCCATCACCCTGAATTACCCGGCGGAGTTGAATAAAAAGACACAATAATCAATTTAACTATATAATAAAATGAGCCAAACCAGTCAAGGGGCTGATCAAGCTCGGGGCCAAGGTGGCCTATCATGGCCGGAGATGGCAGGTTCAGGTGGCCTCAGCATTTCCTTTGGCCCGGCACTATGAAGCGGTGTTTGGATGATAGCCATTGCGTACCAGAGGGTTGATCTGATCATTGAGGCTGAGCTATGCTCAAGATCGGTGATTTAGCTATTTTGGCGGCTCAAAGCGTGAAAACCAGCTCTGCTGTCGACTTGGAGAACAGGTTCAACGTCGCATCTGGGACTATTAAAGGGCCAAAGAGAGCCCCTTGGCTGATTGAGAATGACTTTGCGAGGTAATTCCGAAGTAAAGCCTTAAATCGATTAGGTGAAAGGTTAGCTAATTTTTGACGAACCTATTCGATCTTTTGGAAAAGGAGAATGGAATGCCAGCGGATATCGACGAAAGCTACAAGTTGTTTATCGACGGCAAATGGGTTGACGGAAAAAACGGGGAGTCTTTTAGCACCTTTTGTCCTGCCAACGGAGAATTGCTTTCAAAGTGTGCTGTTGCCGGAAAGGAAGATGTTGATCTCGCCGTAAAGTCTGCCTGGAAGGCTTTTGAGTCATGGAAAGATACAAGCATCGGGGAACGCTCCAGTATCCTTCTCAGAATAGCCGACGGAATAGAACAAAACGCCGAAAAGTTGGCCCTGATTGAAACCATGGACAACGGAATGCCCATCAGGGATTCAAGCGCTGTCGTTCCGAGAACCGCAGATATTTTTCGATATTTTGGAGGGATTATCCGAGATGAAGAGGGAGGAGCGGTGTTTGCGGATAAGGATACCCTCACCATGATAGTGCGAGAGCCCATAGGAGTAGTGGGGGCAATCATACCCTGGAATATCCCTCTTGTTTTGGCCGCGTGGAAAATCGCCCCCCCGCTGGCAGTCGGGGATACAGTGGTGATCAAATCCTCATCGGACACCCCTCTCACCCTGCTTGAGCTGACCAAAATCTTGTCGGAGATCCTGCCACCCGGAGTCGTAAATGTAATCAACGGGCGCGGGCCGACAACGGGAAAATTCCTCTTTGAGCACCCTGCCATCACCAAGCTCTCCTTTACGGGGTCTACCGAAGTCGGCTATGCGGCGGCCGAAGCGGCGGCCAGGAAACTGATTCCAGTCACCCTGGAACTGGGAGGAAAATCCGCCAACATATTCTTTCCAGACTGTCCGTGGGAAAAGGCGATCGAGGGGGCAGCCTTTGCAATCCTTCGAAATTCCGGGCAAGTCTGTTCTGCTGGATCACGAGCCTTTGTTCACGAAAAGATTTACGATGACTTCCTCGCCCAAGTGGTAGATCTTTTTCAAAATATAAAAGTCGGCCTGCCCTGGGATAAAAGCACAATGATGGGGCCTGTGATCAACGAAACCCAGCTGAATAAAATATTGACCTATGTTGAAGTGGGACAGCAGGAAGGGGCCGAGCTGGTATGCGGCGGCAAAAGAATTAAGGAAAATGGGTTGGGAAAAGGATTTTTTGTTCAACCCACTCTTTTCACCCAAGTTGATAATCAAATGAGGATTGCCAGAGAGGAAATATTCGGACCAGTCCTTTCGGTCATCAGATTTAAAGATGAAGAAGAAGTAATCCGTATGGCCAACGACAGTGATTATGGCTTGGGCGGAAGTGTTTGGACCCGCGATATCAACAGGGCTATCCGTGTGGCGCGAGGGATTCGCACAGGGCGTATGTGGATCAACACCTACCATATGACGCCGCCGCACACTCCCTATGGGGGGTATAAGAAATCGGGGATCGGTCGGGAAAATCATAAAATGGTCCTTGATCACTATTCCCAGATCAAGAGCATTGTTTTGAGCATGACTGAGCAGCCGATGGGAGTATACTCGGTTTCGTAACAGGTGATGAGAGTGTTCTTCGACACTCTCAATCTACTTCTTCACCTCTCCGGCGGCGGCGACGTAGAGCAGACGCGAGTTTTCATTCAGGCCCAGCAGCGCCGCCGCCTCGGCATCGTAGATGGCCCCGACGCCGCAGCAACCCAGGCTCAAGCTCGTCGCGGCGAGGTAGATCCGCTGGCCCAGTCGGCCGGCGGTGAGCATGGCGTAGCGATAGCCGCGGGGCCCCCAGACCTGCTCGATCAAATCGAGGTCGCTCAGAAACAAGAAAATGAGGCCGGTGTTCTTGAGCCATTCCTGATCGAGGCAGGCCGCGGCCACCTCCCCGGAAAACCGCCCCTCCTTGACCGCGGCCCAGGCTTTTTTGTGTCTGTCGAGCACGTACAGGCCGGGCCTCAAGCCCCTCGTCCGCTCGGTCATAAAACCGACCTGGATGGCGCCCTGGCCGGGGGGGGAATCGCCGCCTCGGTCCAGACACAGCGCGGCCAAGAGGCTTGAGGCAATGGATCTGGATATCTCTCGAGGCACGAAGTTCCTTTTGGACCGCCGCCTCATCATGGCCTCGGCCAGACTCATCGCCTCGGGCGCCTCAAACGCGGCCGGCAGGGGGGTCCAGGAGCCCGGCCGCAGGCCCACGTCCGGGGGGGTGAGGCAAAATCCCTGGCCGGGCCTGACAGCCTCGGAGGCCCGGTGGATGTCCAGGATGTCCGGGTATTCCCTCTCGCGCCGGGCCACCCGGCTGGCCTGGGTCAGGGAAGAGTGTGGCTCGGTCTCGGATTCGGGCCAGGACGAGTCGTGGCCGTTGATCAGCCCGGCCCTGACCAGGCAGATCTC
>CAYXRH010000102.1:0-12055 GCA_964466355.1 uncultured Thermodesulfobacteriota bacterium | reverse complement strand
CCGTTCCCAGAGCCGAGATGAGCCAATCCGACGAAGACCTCCGCTCGGGCCGTTTCATTCACCGCCCCCTCCTGGCGGCGACCTTGGCCCTGTGGGCCGGTCTGACCGCGGGGCGGTTTTTGCCCCGGGCCTGGCCCGGCTGGACCTGGCCTTTGGACGACGAATGGCTTTGCGGCGGCCTGGCCTTCCTGGCCGGACTGGTCGCCGTGTGGCGGGCTCGGCGCAAGCCCAGGGGAAGGTTGATCCTGCCCCTGCTGCCCTTTTTCCTGTTGGGCCTGGCCCTGATGATTCCTTACGCCCGGGAGCCCAGGGATCCGAACCACCTCGCCGCCTTTGTCGGACAGCGGGCCGTGGTCACCGGGACCGTCGTCGGCTCCCCCAGCTTTGCCGCCTGGGGGACCTATGTCCTCGTCGAGGCCGAGTCGATCACGGCCTCGGGCCAACAAGGGAAAGCGGTCAGGGGACGGGTGAGGCTCCTGCTGTTCAAGGGCGACCAGGAGCCGCCGGCCCTCATCCACGGGGACCGGATCAGATTTTTGGCCCGCCTGAAACCGATCATCGATTTCGCCAACGACGCCCCCTTCTCCTACCGCCGCTATCTGGCTGATCGCCGCGTCCACCTCCGGGCCAGTGTCAGCGATCTGAGGCTCGTCATGCCCGTCCTGCCGCCGGGGAAGGACTCGTGGTGGCGCTGGGTCGAGGGCTGGCGGTCCCAGTGCCGGGCCATCATCGCCGCCCAGGGGGAGAAAAGGGCCGGACTGCTGAGGGCCATTCTCATGGGCGACAGCCGGGGCTTGACGCCGGAGGAGCGCCGGGCCTTTCAAAACACAAACACAGCCCACCTCCTGGTCGTCTCCGGGCTCCATCTGGCCCTCGTCGCCGCCCTGGCCGCCGGCCTCTTTCGCCTCATTCTCAGCCGCTCGGTCTGGCTGTGCCTCCGCGCCAACGTCATCGCCCTCAGCCGGGCGGCCGCGTTGCTGCCGGTCTTCTTTTACGCCCTTCTCTCCGGCCCGCGGGTGGCCACCTGGCGGGCCTTCATCCTCGTCTTGGCCGCTGTTTTGGCCCAGGCCGCCGGCCGCATCAAAGACACCTTCTCGGCCCTGGTCCTCGCCGCCTTGGGCTTGAGCCTCCTCTGGCCGCCGGCCCCCTTTGATCTCGGCTTCCAGCTCTCCTTCGTCGCCGTGGCGGCCCTGATCCTGGCCGGCCGCCAGCTCGAGGAGCGCTTGGCCCTAAAGGGGGACAACCCCTTCTGGCGCCGGGCGGGCGGCTACGTCATTGCCCTGATCGTCTCCACCTTTGTGGCCTCCATTGCCCTGACGCCCCTCCTGGCCCGGGCTTTCAACCGCGTCCCCCTGGCCGGCGCGGCCCTGAATTTGATCCTGGTCCCCCTCTACACCCTCCTGGCCGTCCCCCTGGGCCTCGTCGGACTCGGCCTGAGCCTCGTCCATCCCGCCCTGGGCTTCTGGGTCTTGAAGGCCTCCGGAGACCTGACCCACGCGGGGGCGGAACTGGCCCTCTGGACGGCCGGACAGCCAGGGGTGAGCTGGGTCGTCCCGACCCTGAACACCTTTGAAATCTTTTTGGCTTACGGGCTTCTGACGGGCCTGGGGCTCATCCTCTTCCGAAGGCGGCTGGGCGCGGTCCTGCTCGGCCTGGTCCTGGTCTTGTCCTTGGCTGACGGGGTCTATTGGTGGCGCCAGGGCAGCGCCGACAACCTCAGGGCGACGATCCTGGACGTGGGCCAGGGGGCGTCCATTCTTTTGCGTCTGCCCGGCGGGAGAAACTGGCTCATCGACGGCGGCGGGTCTCCTTACGGCGGCGTGGACGTCGGCCGCCTGGCCGTGGCCCCGGCTCTGTGGGCCCGGAAGATCACCCGCCTCGAGACCGTGGTCCTGACCCACCCGCACCCGGATCACTTCCGGGGTCTCAGCTACATCCTCGAGCATTTCCACCCCCAGACCTTCATCTACCCCGGTCACCCCGCGGATGATCCGGACATGGTTGGTTTGCTCGGTCAAGTGAAGGCCTTGGGTTTGGAGAGGCTCAGCCTGGCCCGGCTCCACGAGGGTCTGGATTTGAAGGGGGTGCGCCTCCAGGCCCTGTGGCCGCCGCCCCGTTTTCTGACCGATCCTGACCGGCCGGCCTGGTTCGACAACTGGAACGAGACCTCCTTGGTCTTGAAGGTTTCGCATCAAGGGGTCAGCTTTCTTTTGACCGCCGACATCGAGCATCGGGCCGAGGAAGAGCTCTGCCGCCTCCACGACGAGGGGCTCGTCGATCTGAAAGCCCAGGCGCTCTACGTGCCCCACCACGGCGGGCGGACCTCGGCCACGGCGGCTTTTCTGGACCGGGTCGAGCCCGAGACGGCCCTCATCTCCGTGGGTCTGTTCAACCGCTTCAACTCGCCCGACCCCGAGCTGCTCGAGCGCCTCGAAGCCGCCGGGGCGAAAGTTTACCGGACCGATTTGAACGGGGGGATTGACCTCATTTCGGACGGGCGAAAGGTGAAGGTCAAGACGGCCCTGCCCCAGGGGCGACCGGGCATCGCCAGCCGCGGCCGGGCTGCCTCGGCGCGGAGTCCTCGAATCGTCGGCGCCCCAAGCCCCGGGAGGTTCATCCCTTGAATGGTCGGTTTGAAGGCTAGCGGATCAGTTGGGGCAGCCAGTTGATCACGCCGGGCGAGGCGATCATCAGGGCGGTGCCGACGATCAGTGCGGCCAGGAAAGGAACTATGCCCTTGAAGACCATCTCCAAGGACACGTCTTGGGCGATGCCCTTGACGACAAAAGCATTTATGCCCACCGGCGGCGTGATGATGCCCATCTGCCCGACCAAGACGATGATGATGCCAAACCAAATGGGGTCATAACCCAGATCGAGGGTGATGGGGAAAAAGATGGGAATGGTCAGCATGATGAGAGCCAAGACGTCGATAAAACAGCCCCCCAAAAGATAGATGAAACAGATCACGGCCATGATGGCCCAGTTCGGCCAGGGCAGCTCGGTGACCATCTGACCGACGTAGAGGGGGATGCGGCTCAGGGCCAGAAAATGACCGAACATGGTCGCCCCGGCGATGAGCATGAGAACCATGCACGAGGTCTTGATGGTGTCGAATGTGGCTCTGACAAAGCCTGACCAGGTCAGCCGGCCTTGCAGGATCACAATCAGCAGTATGGTCGCCGCCCCCACCGCCCCGGCCTTGGTGGGGGTAAAGAAGCCAAAGAACAAGCCGCCCATGACAAAAAAGAAGACGGCCAGGCATTCCCACAGCTCCCGCAGGGAAAGGAGCATCTCTTTCAGAGCGAATTTTTGACCCTTCGGACCTTGATCGGGTCGCATCCAGCAATACACCGCCACGGCCAGGCAGAAGAGGGCGGTGATGATGAAGGCCGGAATTATGCCGGCCAAAAAAAGCCGGCCGATGGACTGTTCGGTCAGAACGCCGTACACGATCAAGACCACGCTCGGCGGCATGAGGGTTCCGAGGCTGCCGCCGGCGGCGACCGAGCCGGTGGCCAGCTCGTCTCCGTAGCGGTAGCGCTTCATCTCCGGCAGGCCGATGGTGGCCATGGTCGCCGCGGTGGCGGTGCCTGAACCGCACACGGCTCCGAAGACCATGCAGGCCACCACCGTGGCCATGGCCAATCCGCCCCGCACCCGCCCCAGAAACTTGTAGGCCACGTCGTACAAACTGCGGCTGATGCCGGCGTGGAAAGCGATGAAGCCCATGAAGATGAAGAGGGGGATCAGGGTCAGCCCGTAAGAGGAGAAGACGCTGTAGATGTCCCGGGACAACAATTTCAATCCGGCCTCGAAGCTGGTGAGGTAGCTGAAGCCCAGGAAGCCGACCACACCCATGACATAGGCCACGGGCATGTAGGAGAAGAACACGACGATCAGGACGACAATGCCGATGACGCCCACGACGATGAAATCAGTCATTTTTCATCCCGCCGAGACTGCGGAAGAAATCAAACAGGATCACCAAGGCCAGGACCAGGCAGGCAAAGGAAACGCCGTATAGAATGAGGTGTATGGGAAAGCAGATCGTCGCCGAGACCTGCCCGACCCGCTTGATTTCGGCGGCATAGAGATAGCTCTGCCAGGCGATCAGGAAAAAAAAGACCGAGCCGATGAGGTTGATGGCCACGTCCGTGGCCAGCTTGATTTGGGGGGGAAAATAACGGTACAGAAGGTCCACGCCGATGTGGCCCCTCTCGTGGTGGGTCACGGGCAGGGCGAAGGCCAACAGGAGAGAGCCCATCAGGCCGACCAGCTCCTCGGAGCCGAGAACGGGGTTGTCGAACTGGCTGCCGACCACGTCGGCGCAGGTGAGGATGACCATGCTCATCAAACACAGTCCCGCCGCGACCTTGAGGATGAGAATCAAGCGCTCTAAAATCTTCATGGCATCCTCTTCAGGATGATCTCATTATTGGCGGCGGCCCTGAAGAGGCGCGGGCCGCCGCCGTCCTTGAAAGCCAGCCTTTAATCTCCGGCGGCCAGGTACTTGCTCTTGAATTTGCCCTTTCGGGCCGCTTCGAGGTGAGCTTGGGTGAACTTGAGCACCTCCTCGCCGGGCAGACCTTTGGCCTTGGTCTCTTTGAGGTACCCCTCCACGACGGGCTGCACGGTCTGGGCCCACCGCTGCGCCTCTTGCGGTTCGATGCCGATCATCTGCCCGCCGAGGCTCAAAAAGTACCTCACGCCCTCGTAGTCGGCCTTGTCCCAGGCTTGGCCGTGCAATTTGGGCCACTCCTGATTGATCTCCTCGATGATCTTTTTGGTCTCGTCAGGCAGAGCCTCCCACTTGCCCTTGTTCATGACCACGAAGAAGCCCAGACTGTAAGCCATGGCGTAATTGGCCATGGCGTAATTGACCACCTCGGCCAGCTTCCAACCCTTGTTGGCCTCCATGGGGAAAATCCCGCCGTTGACCACACCTTTTTGAAGGGCCTGGAACAGTTCGGGCATGGGGAAGGCCACCGGCGTCGCCCCCAGCGCCTTGAGCATCTCGGCCGTGGGGCCGTGGGAGCGGATCTTGAGGCCCTTGAGATCGGCCATCTTGTGCACGGGCTTGTCCTTGGTGTGGATGAAGCCGGGGCCGTGGGCGTGAAGGTACATCACCTTGGTATCTGACAGCTCCTTGGGCTTGAACTTTTCATAGAACTCATTAATGATGGCCGTGGCCACTTCTCCACTGGGGTATCCCAGGGGCAGGTTGATGAAATCACTCAACGGGAAGCGGCCTCGAGTGTACTGCAGGACCGACTGCCCCAAATCGGACAACCCGCTGACGACGCCGTCATAGCATTCCGTGCCTTTGGTGAGGGACTGGCCGGGGTAATAGGTGATCTTGACCGCGCCGTTGGTTCTTTTTTCGACCTCTTTGCACCAGGCGGCGGCCAGCTTGGCATTGAAGTGAGGCGCGGGGAAAAAGTCGCTGAAAGTCAAATTCACCGTCTCCGCCGCCGCCGCGGCCGGGAAGACAAGGCAGGCCATCAACAACGCGGCCAATATTGGGGGGATGAGTCTTGAAGTCCTCATGGTCCTCCTCCCTTCGGGTTGGCGTCAAGGGTCTGGCTTAATTTTCCCAAGATGACCGACGATCAGGCTCAGCCGTTATCCAAGAAGCCGCCCGGGCCCGGACAAACCACCGCTTCGAGGCGGCCTTTCGAGGCCTTCTTCAGGCTCCCGGCCTCGGCCGCGCTGGGACAAGATCAAAGCTAGGACTGAGGTTTAACGAATCTATCCCTCACCGCGGATGGCCGCATCCCAATTTTAGGCCCTGAGTGAATCGACCTTCAGGCGTCTGTGCTCTCATTTATCTCCAGCCCCGACGCCCAGTCAAGGAAAAACGCCCTTTTGCGGCGGGGGCATGAAGTTAAAAGCTGATCCCCGGTCCCGAGGGTCTCGCCGCCGCTTAAAAGGGTTGAACCTCAAAATCGAGTCCAGTTGACAACCGGCCCCGGATTTTGTCATTTTCGAGTGATGAGCCTCCACCTGAAAAACATCCTCCTCAAGCACTGGCTTTTGCTATTTTTTGTCTTTTCAATGATCGGCTGCCCTCCCGTCTGGGCCACGGTCGATTTTTCGGCCCAGACCAACCTCTCCTGCGCCGCCTGTCACGAAAACCCTCACGGCGGCGGGACCCTCACCCCCACGGGCGACGCTTTCCGCAGCGCCGGCTGGGTCCTGCCCCAGGACAAGGGTCCAGGGTGGTGGCCGCGGCTGGGTCGTCTGGCCTTGGGTTTTGTCCACGTTCTGGCCGCCTTCATCTGGCTGGGGACGATCTTTTACGTCCACCTCTTCATGGGGCCGCGCGCCCTGACCAGCGGCCTGCCCAAAGGCGAGGTCAAGCTCGGCCGGATGTCCATCGTCGTCGTGGCCCTGACCGGGGTGGGGCTGACCCTGCTGCGACTCAGAAGCGTCCAAGAGTTGTGGACGACCACTTTTGGGCTGGTCTGGCTGGTCAAGGTCGGCCTCTTCATTTTAATGGTCGGCGTGGCCGCCGCGGCCACGCTCTGGGTTGACCGGCGGCTCAAAGAAAAGGGGGCTCAAAAAGGAGGGCTGCCCGACGGCGCCGACGGCGGCCCGGCCCACCTGGTCGTGGCCGGCCGCATCTACGACGTTTCGGATTCCAAATTGTGGAAAGAGGGCGTGCACATGGGCCGCCACCGGGCCGGCCGCGATTTGACCGAGGAGCTGGCCGAGGCGCCCCACGGGGCTGAAGTGCTGGACCGGGTGGCCGCCGTCGGCCCCCTTTCCGAGCCGGCCCAGATGGCCCGGGCGACGACCCTCAAAATCTTCGTCATCCTGGCCAACGTGGCCCTCGTGGCCGGCATTCTGATCCTCTTCTGCGTGGCCTACTGGAAGTGGGGGCCGCCCTTGACTTTCGCCACCGAGGTCAGATGGACGACCGCCAGGGCTGAGGCTTGCCTCGACTGCCATGCCCTGGAGACGCCGGGTCTGCATCGTGATTGGAGCCGCTCGACCCACGCCCGGATGAAGGTCAGTTGCCTGCACTGCCATCAGGCCGGCCCGAGAGAGCCCGGCCTTTCCGCGGCTCATTTCGAACAATACCGCCGACAAAAAAGCGCTTTCCGCGGGGAGGGGCGCGGCGTGGCCGTCTCGGCCGTGGTCACGCCCCAGGACTGCGCCCGGTGCCACCCTAACCAGGCCGAAGAGTACGCCCGCTCCAAGCACGCCCACGCCGTGGAGATCATGTGGCGGCTGGACCCCTGGCTCAAGGAAGGCCTCAGCTCCGAGGTGGAGCGAAGCGTGGGCTGCTTCGCCTGCCACGGCACAATCCTCCGCCTCAAAAACGGCCGACCGACACCCGGAACCTGGCCCAACAGCGGCGTCGGTCGTTTGAACCTCGACGGCTCCAAGGGGAGCTGCACCCCTTGCCACGCCAGGCACAGGTTCGCCGTGGCCGAAGCGCGGCGGGCCGAGGCCTGCGGGCGCTGCCACGTGGGCCCGGAGCATTCCCAGATGGAGATCTACAAGGCCTCCAAACACGGGGCCATCTACGATTCCTGCGCTCAGGGCTGGAACTTCGAGGCCGCGCCCGGGACCTGGACGCCCGGGCTGGACTATGGGGCCCCGACCTGTGCCTCGTGCCACATCTCCGGGGCGGGAACGACCTCGACCAGCCACGACGTGACCGAGAGGCTCTCCTGGGAGGCCCAGGCCCCGCTGACAATCAGACCCCAGAACTTCGAGCCCTTCCCGGCCGGGGTTGAGTGGCCGGCGGCGCGGCGGAGGATGAAGCAGGTTTGCCGGCAATGCCACTCCCGGACTTGGATCGAGGGCCACTACCGCAGGCTGGATGAGGCCGTCGAGGCTTACAACGAAATTTACTTCAAGCCGGTCGAGAAGAAGTTGGCCGAGCTGTACGCCCAGGGCTTATTGGATGAGACCAGGCTTTTTGATGAGCGGCTGGAGTGGGAGTATTATGAGCTGTGGCACCGCGAGGGCCGCAGAGCGAGGATGGGCGCGGCGATGATGGCCCTGGACTACGTGTGGTGGCGCGGCTTTTATGAATTAAAAAAGCGCTTTATGGCCTTCATGCCGGCCGCCGACCGCCTCCTCGAGACCGGCCGGAAGGCTCGCGTCTTCAAGGATTTTCCCAACGCCACCGGCGCCAGAAGACCGAAAGAACTCTCCGGGTTTTGATTCATGACCGCTCCACAGCGCGGCCGCCCCTGGAATATGGCCAGGCCCTGGCGAGAGGCGACACCAGTGGCCACGTTCAGCCTTTGAATTCCCGGCCTTGATGACACCCCGGCGGCCCAATCCTTTCCAAACCACCGCGGATGGGTTAAAATAATTATATTGGCTAATCGCTGACCGCCTAATTTTATTCATTTTAATTCGTCGCTTGGTCTGGACCAAGACAAGACGATCGAGGAGTCATGATAGAGGAAGGCAGAAGGCGAGCGGTCGTTGAGGCCGTCGAGCCCGAGATCGACGGCGGACGATTTCCGATCAAGCGGACCAAGGGTCAAAGGGTGGTCGTCGAGGCTGACGTCTTCGCCGACGGTCACGATGCGGTGGCCTGCGTCCTGGTCTATCGTCAGGCCGAAAGCCCGAACTGGACCGAGGTCCCCATGAAGCCTCTGGGAAACGACCGCTGGCGAGCCTCCTTCCGGGTCACTGATCTGGGGCGGTATTTTTACACCGTCAGAGCCTGGGTGGACGCCTTTGATTCCTGGCGGCGGCGGCTCAAAAAGAAGCACCAGGCCAAGCAGGACGTCTCCCTCGAGCTTCAGGCCGGGGAGATGCTGGTCCGGGAGGCCGGCGGGCGGGCCTCGGGAGACGAGGCCAAGCAGCTTCAGCAATGGGCCGATTCAATCTCCTCGGCCGAGACCACGGCCACCAAGACCACTCTGGCCCTGGACGAGGAACTGGCTTTCTTGATGGCCCGACACCCGGACAGGAGCCTGGCCGTCGCCTACGGCCGCGAGCTCGAGGTGGTCGTGGACAGGGAGAAGGCCCGCTTCAGCGCCTGGTACGAGATGTTTCCCCGCTCCTGCTCCCCTGAGCCGGGGCGGCACGGCGCCTTGGCCGACTGCGAGGCCCGCCTGTCCTACATCGCCGCCATGGGCTTTGACGTGTTCTATCTGCCGCCCATCCATCCCATCGGCCGTACCAACCGCAAGGGACCCAACAACACCCCCCAGGCCGGGCCGGGTGATCCGGGAAGCCCGTGGGCCATCGGCGCCAGCGAAGGGGGGCACAAAGAAATCCACTCTCAACTCGGCGCCCCAAAGGACTTCCGCCGCCTCGTGGCCAAAGCCCGGGAGCACGGCCTCGAGATCGCCCTCGATCTGGCCTTCCAGTGCACCCCGGACCACCCCTACGTCAAGGAGCATCCGGAATGGTTCCGCCGCCGGCCCGACGGCAGCGTTCAGTTCGCCGAAAACCCGCCCAAGAAGTACGAGGACATCTTTCCCTTTGACTTTGAGACGGATCATTGGCCCCAGCTGTGGGCCGAGCTGAAGAGCGTCGTTCTTTTCTGGATAGCCGAAGGGGTCAGGATCTTCAGGGTGGACAACCCCCACACCAAGCCCTTCGCCTTTTGGGAGTGGCTCATCGCCGAGGTCAAGAAGGAGCACCCCGAGGTGATCTTCCTGGCCGAGGCCTTCACCCGGCCCAAGATCATGTACCGGCTGGCCAAGCTGGGCTTCAGCCAGTCCTATACCTATTTCGCCTGGCGCAACACCCGCGCGGAGCTGAGGGACTACTTCGAGGAGCTGACCAAGACCGAAGTCAAGGAGTTCTTCCGGCCCAACCTCTGGCCCAACACCCCCGACATTTTGACCGAATACCTCCAGACCGGCGGCCGGGCGGCCTTCATGGCCCGGCTGGTCCTGGCGGCGACGCTGGGGGCCAGCTACGGCGTTTACGGCCCGGCCTTCGAGCTGCTGGAAGACCGGGCTTTGGAATTCGGGAGCGAGGAGTACCTGGACTCGGAGAAGTATCAGCTCCGGCGCTGGGAGTTGGACAAGCCGGACAGCCTGAGCGACTTCATCGCCCGGGTGAACAGAATAAGAAGAGAGAATCCGGCCCTCCAGAGCGACCAGGGCCTGCGTTTTCACCCCGTGGACAACGAAAGCCTCATCTGCTTCAGCAAGCGCAGCGAGGACCGCTCCAACGTCATCCTCGTCTTCGTCAACCTCGACCCCCACCACACCCACTCCGGCTGGGCGGCCCTCGATCTGGCCGAGCTGGGGGTCAAGGCCGGGCTGCCCTATCAGGTCCACGATCTTCTGGGCGACGCGCGCTACATCTGGACCGGGCCGCGGGGCTACGTTGAGCTCGATCCCCAGGTCGTCCCGGCCCACGTCTTCGTGCTGCGGCGTCGCCTGCGCACCGAGAAGGACTTTGATTATTACCTCTGAGGAGCGAGCCCATGCCCGGCCAAGTCTGGCTCGAAGATGACCCTCTCTGGTACAAGGAGGCCATAATCTACGAGCTTCACGTTCGAGCCTTCGCCGACAGCGACGGGGACGGCATCGGCGATTTCAAAGGTCTCACCTCGAAGCTGGATTACCTCCAGGATCTGGGCGTGACCGCCATCTGGCTGCTGCCTTTCTGCCCCTCCCCCTTAAAGGACGACGGCTACGACATCGCCGATTACACGGGCATCCACGCCCACTACGGCCGCCTGGGCGATTTCAAGACCTTTCTGAACCAAGCCCACCGGCGGGGCCTGAGGGTCATAACCGAGCTGGTCATCAACCACACCTCGGACCAGCATCCCTGGTTCCAAAGAGCCCGCCGGGCCAAGAAGGGGAGCAAGTGGCGCGAGTACTACGTCTGGAGCGACGCCCCGGACAAGTACCGGGAGACCCGCATAATCTTCAAGGACTTCGAGACCTCCAACTGGGCCTGGGACCCGATGGCCGAGGCTTACTACTGGCACCGCTTCTACGCCCACCAGCCTGATCTCAATTTTGACAACCCCCAGGTTCAAAAAGAGATCCTCCGGGTCCTCGATTTCTGGCTGGGCCTGGGCGTGGACGGGTTGAGGCTCGACGCCGTGCCCTACCTCTTTGAAAGGGAGGGGACCAGCTGCGAGAATCTGCCCGAGACGCACCAGTTTTTAAAGAAGCTGAGGGCCTACGTGGATGGCCGGCACCGCCACCGCATGCTCCTGGCCGAGGCCAACCAGTGGCCCGAGGACGCGGCGGCTTACTTCGGCCAGGGCGACGAGTGCCACATGAACTTCCACTTCCCGCTCATGCCCCGCCTGTTCATGTCCCTGCGCATGGAGGACAGGCTGCCCATCATCGACATCCTCGAACAGACACCCCCCCTGCCCCAGTCGGCGCAGTGGGCCATTTTCTTGAGAAACCAC
This sequence comes from uncultured Thermodesulfobacteriota bacterium, assembly GCA_964466355.1. Lineage (GTDB taxonomy): Bacteria > Desulfobacterota > Desulfarculia > CAYXRH01. The sequence goes on along the minus strand of CAYXRH010000102.1, from coordinate 687 downwards.
GACGAGCTGACTCTGGAGATGGTCACGGACGAAGAGCGGGATTACATGTACCGCGTCTACGCCGCCGATCCCCAGATGAGGATCAACCTGGGCATCCGGCGGAGGCTGGCCCCGCTCCTGGGCAACCATCGCAAGCGGATCGAGCTGCTCAACGGGCTGCTCTTTTCGCTTCCCGGCACGCCGGTCATCTATTATGGGGATGAGATCGGCATGGGCGACAACGCCTTTCTGGGGGACCGCAACGGCGTGCGCACGCCCATGCAGTGGAGCCCGGACCGCAACGCCGGCTTCTCCAAAGCCAATCCCCAGCGCCTCTACCTGCCGGTGATCATCGACCCCGAGTACCACTACGACGCCGTGAACGTCGAGACCCAGCTGAGCAATCCCAGCTCCCTTTTGTGGTGGATGCGGCGGGTGATGGCCTTAAGAAAGCGGTTCAAGGCCCTCGGCGGCCGGGGCGGCCTCGAGTTCCTGTCTCCGGAAAACCCCAAGGTCCTGGCCTTCATGAGGCGCTTGGAGGAAGAGATAATTTTAGTTGTGGCCAACCTCTCCCGCTTCGTCCAGTACGTGGAGCTGGATCTGTCCAACTACGAGGGTTTCGTGCCCACGGAGGTCTTTGGTCAGACTGAGTTTCCCCTCATCGGCCCGACGCCGTATTTTTTGAGCCTCGGACCCCATGATTTCTAC
>CAYXRH010000101.1:0-12152 GCA_964466355.1 uncultured Thermodesulfobacteriota bacterium | reverse complement strand
GGCCTGTTGGGTCATCGGGCCTGGGACAAGGCCACGGGCCAGGTCCAGGATTCGACGCCTCAGCCCGTCGCGCCGCCAGCCTTAAAGGCGGTCGAGCCAATGCGGCTCTCCCTGGGGGTGGTCGATCTGGAGACCCAGCGCTTGGCCCAGGAGGTGGGCGGGTGGAGCAACGCCCGGTTGATGGGCCTGTCCGTGGCCGTGCTCTACGACGGCCTGAAGGATGAGTATCGCGTCTTTGGCGAGAATCAGGTTTTGGAGCTGATCGCCAGGCTCAAGGAATTCAAGATGGTGGTCGGCTTCAACATCCTGGGGTTTGATTACGAGGTCTTGTCCGCTTACACCGGCGAAGACCTCAAGGCCTTGCCGACCTTGGACCTGCTGGCCGACCTTTATCAGACCTTTGGCTTCAGGGTCTCCCTGGACCATCTGGCCCAGCAGACCTTGGGCCAGGCCAAGACGGCTGACGGTCTCCAGGCCGTGGCCTGGTTTCGGGCCAATGAGATGGATAAGTTAACTGAATACTGCAAAAAAGATGTAGAACTGACCAAAGATATATTTGAATTTGGCTTAAAGAACGGCTACGTCGTCTGTCTGGACAAACAGAACCGGCCTTTGAAGCTCCAGGTCGATTGGGCCGCCCGGGTCGAGGAGCTGAGCGGGGTCTAGGCGTCAACCGCTTTTTCTGGCTTAGCCGCCAAAGCCTGGCCCTGATCCTTTTCCTGGTCTCCAATGGCTCGTTCCAGATCGCGCAGCAGCTTTTTTAGGTCCAGGTTGTATCGGGCGGCCACTGTTTCCAAGGAATCAAACAGGGCCTGACAGCAGATGCACTCGCCGGCCAGGACGTCGTAAGCCTTGAAGATTGCTTCCGCGGCCCGATATTTTGAGACCACGTCCAGGACACTCAGGGACGGGTCGAGGTGACGGCTTTGGTCTGACAAACCTTGAATCACCCTTTTTTTGGCGGTTTGAGAGCTAAAACCTCGACGGCCGCTCGACGTATATTATGTATTATTTCAATTACTTGAGTGGCAGGCGTCGGCTCGGCGTAATGCCCGGCCAGCCGGTTGACCGCCGCGGCCGCCCGGGCCGCCTCAGCCACGTCCAGCCCGCTGGCGATCAGGGCCGAGGCGATGCCGGTGAGCGTGTCTCCGGTGCCGCCGATGGCTTCCATGGCTTCCTGGGCGTGATCAATGACGGTCGCTTGGAGGCCGTTTTTATCCGCGACAAAGTCTTTACTGCCCTTGACCAGGAGAAGGCGGGCCGCGTTTTGATGGGCAAAGGCGCGCTCGATCAGCTCCGGGATGCGGTCGTTCTCGTGCAGAATAAAGCCCCGGGTGTAAAAAGGGTGAGGCGCCTCTTCGTCGGCCAGAAAAGCCAGTTCGCCCGCGTCAGGGGTGAAAAGGTCATAGGCGCCCGCCTGGCCGCTCATCTTGGCCGCGTACATGAACCCAGCGTCAGCGACGAGGATGGGCCGCGGCTTCATCTCCTCGACGCTGAAAAGGACCTTGTTGTGCCAGTCCACGTCTGGCTGAAGGTAGTGAAAGGTCAAGACCTTGAAGGAGCAGCGCGGCAGGCGCTCGACCAAGAAGCGATACAGTTCCCGGCTGCCGCGGCCGAGACCGACGTCCCCCTTCAGAAAGCCCGTCGGCGCGGGCAGGCCGAGGGCCTGGCCCGCTTCGATGGCCGCCGCCGCCAGGGCCGGGGTGCCGCGGTTCACGCTCATTGGCCGCCCTTGAATGAAAAGGGTTTCGCCTTTGAGGGTCATCTGGCCGGTCGTGAGCGGAAAGGCCTCGTCCGGAACGGTGCCGATTATGGCCAGCATCGGCGCTGCATCTCTTCATAGGCCAGTTGAAGGGCGTAGCCGCACAAGGTGTGGCCTATTTGACTCGGCCTCGGCGCGCCGTCCAGGGGTCGGCCGATCATTTCTTGGGCCAGATAGGGCACGTCCGGGCATCCGCCTCCAGAGACGTTAACGATCATCCGCGTCTGTTTGTCAACCGTCAGTTTCATGTTCGCGGCCCGGACCATGAGATGCCGGCCAAAGTCCTTGATTTGAAACAGCTCCACCGGCTTTAAAAGGGGGCTTGAAACAGGCGCCACCTCGAGCGGCGGCGAGCCGGCGGCCTCGAGCTCCCTCAGGATGTTCAACTCTTCGATCAAGGGAAACTCGATGACCAGATCGCAGCCGGTGCGGATCTCGGGTGGGGGTCCCATGATTTTAACGGGCCAGCCTTGGGCCTTGAGCACGCTTTCGGCCCGGATGACCTCGCTGGTGTTCTCAAAGACGAGAATCCCGCGATCAGCGGACCCCTTGAGCGACGGTTCGGTCCGCCCGCGCTTGAGAAAGCCCAACATCTCAATCTAGGCCTTGGCGATGGTGAGACGAAACCCGCTGCCCTCTGACTGAACTTCCTTTATCCGCCAGCCCTGACTTTCAGCGGCCCGGATGACGTTCTCCCTGGAGGTGTCGGTGTCCACCAGGATGACGATTTCGCCGCTCTTGACGATCTTTATTTTATCCAGGGTCAAGAGGACCGGCTGGGGGCAGGAGAGCCCGGAGGCGTCGACGATTTCAGCCATTTTTCACTCCTCAGACGCTTTTCTTTCTCATGGTCAAGCCGATGAACAGGCAGACCAAAAGGCCAATGATCACCGCGGCGACGCCGTGGGGGCCGACGCCCTTGGGCGAAGAGGCGAGGCCAAAGTTGTGGGCAAAGGCCGCCCCGACGATCATCCCCAACACAAAAACGGCCGCGTCGCCGTCGCCTTCGCCGGCCAGAAAGAGCTGGCGCCCCGGGCAGCCGCCGGCCAGGGCAAAGGCCAACCCGGCCAGAAGCATGCCTCCGAAATTCCAGACGTGCATGTCGTGGGCCACCGGTTGCTTGACAAACCCAGGGTGAAACTGCCCCACGACGAGGTTGGTGATAAAAGCGGCGACGATGAGAGCCAAGACGCCCAAGAAAAGGTGGGTCTGTTTGAACAATATCAGATCCCTGAAGGCGCCCATGGTGCAAAAGCGGCTCCGCTGGGCCAGAAACCCGATGGCCAGTCCCACGATCAGGGACACGAGCAAGGCGGCGTGCTGGGCCCCTGGGCCTTTGAGGCTGTAAAAAAGAACGCCGCTTTTGTCTTGGCCTTCCAGCGGCGGAAAGATGAGCCGCAAGACTAAAAAACCGAGCATGATCAGCGGCAGAAGCCAGCCCAGCGAGGTGTACGTTTTTTCGGTGCGGCCGAGGTTGTAGCCGCCTCTTAAGAATCGGGTGCCGATCCAGATTCCGCCGATGAGCCCGGCCAGGCCGAGGATGGCGTTGCCGTCGCCGGCGGCCAGACGGAGCATGGCCCGCCAGGGGCAGCCCAGAAAGACCAGAGCGCCGATCATGGCAAAGGCGCCGAGAACAAACCTCACCAGCGGAGCCGAGCCTGTCCGGGGCCTGAATTCCTTAAAAAGATAAGCCGCCATCAGCGCGCCCAAGACAAAGCCGATTATCTCCGGCCGGACGTACTGAACCACGGCCGCGCGGTGAAGCCCCAGGGCCCCGGCGATGTCCCGCTCAAAGCAGGCCACGCAGACGCCCATGTTGCCCGGATTGCCCCATTTCTGGAGGAGGGCGGCGAAGACGCCGATAAAGGCCCCCACGGCGATGATGCCCCATCGGGTGGCGAAGATGTTTTTAATGGTCTGCACTTGCTTTCTCCTCAGCGTTTATCAGATATTTGTACAAAAATTCACAAATAAAATTATATATGATTTACGACAATAATTATATTAGGAAATAACAATAACGTGACCCTCAAGACATTGATTTTACCTGGAGGGGTCTGGGGGTGAGAGGAGGGAAGCTATTGGCTTTGAGACTGAGGTTTTATCTGATCCAGAAAGGCGAGGGAGTTGAGCTCGCGCCCGGCCGTGTGAACAGCGTAACGGGTCATCTGGTCAAAGAGAATGCTGCGCTGCTCTTCAGGAAAGCGGACCCGCTTCAGGGCCTGGGGATCGATGCGCTGGCACCAGCGCGCCGTTTTTAAAGTCCCCTTGAAAAGCTCAGCTCCACCAGGCCGGCAAGCTGAGCAGATCAACCCGCCCCGGGCCGGATCAAAAGCGGCCTGCTCGAGCTGGTCGAGCTTCTGGCCGCAGCTCTGGCAGGCCTCAAAGTTGGGGCCAAACCCAGCGGCGAGGAGAAGCTTGAGGCAAAAGGCCAGGCTCAAATCCAGGGGGCGAGGATGCTCCACCAGGCCGCGCAGGGTGCTCGCCAGAGCCAGAAACACGATCTCGTCCGGCTCTTTTTCGGGGCAAAAGATCGAGACCAACTCCAAGGCCAGGGCACCGAGGCCGAAGAGGAGCGGTTTTTGGGTCAAATCGGGCCGATCGAGGAGGCGGCAGGTGTCCACCCGCAACAGGTCAAGTTTGGGCCTCTCCACCAGGCCGACCTCCACCAGGCCGAACAGATCGAGGCAGTTCATGAATCGCTTCTTGGATCTTTTGGCCCCCTTGGCCACGGCGCGCAGTTTGCCCGAGGAGAGCGTGTAGAGGGTGACGATGGCGTCCGATTCGCCGGCGACCGTGCATTTCAGGACCACCGCCTTTGTGTTGATCAAGGCCACGGGCCGGCCTTTAGACGATGACGTATCTGAGGAATAAGGTGGCGATGCCGAGGTAAATGAGGATGCCCATGATGTCGTTGGCCGTGGTCACCCAGGGCCCGGAAGCGATGGCCGGATCGACCTTGATCCTTCGAAAAAAGGCCGGAGCGAGAATGCCGACCGTGGAAGCCGAAATGATGCAGGACAGCATGGCCAGGCCGACGATCAAGCCCAATGAGAGCCGGCCATGCCACACCGCGGCCACGCCTCCAGCCAGAAGGGCGCAGGTTACGCCCATGACGGCCGCGATTCTGATCTCGCGGAAGAGAACCCGGCTCAACTTTGAGGCTGAATAGGAGCCGAGGGCCATGGAGCGGACAAAAATGGTCGCGGTCTGAAGGCCGACATTGCCGCCCATGGCCGTTATGACCGGCACGAAACTCACCAGAATCAAAGTCTCGGCCAAGGTGGTCTTGAAAAGCCAGAGCAGGTAGCCCGTGAGCACGCCGCCAAAGAGGTTTGTCAGAATCCAGGGCAAACGCAGTCCGGCGATTTTGAAGATCCGTTCGCCCACGGCCAACTCCTCGTCATCGGCGCCGACCATGCGGTAGATGTCTTCTGAAGCTTCTTTCTGGATGACGTCCACCACGTCATCCACGGTCACCCGCCCCAGCAGGCGCCCCCGGTGGTCCACCACCGGCGCGGAGATGAGGTCGTATTTCTGGAAGAGATGGGCCACCTTTTCCTGGTCTTCGTCCGGACGTATGCTCGCCGTCATCGGGTTGAGCACCTCGGTGACCGGCGTGCTGGGATCGGCCAGCAAAAGATCTCTCAGACTCAAGACGCCGATCACGTGGCGGTCGCCGGAGACGACGAACACGTTGGCAAAGTCCTCCACCACCTTGGCCTGCTCCCGGACCAGGTTGCGGGCCTGGGAGATGGTCACTTCCTGGGGCACGCTGACCACCTCCATCTGCATCAAACCGCCGGCCGAATCCTCGGGGTAAGTCAGGAGCTTGCGGACCTCTTGCTGATCCTCCTCGTCGATCCGGGTCAACACGGCCGAGCCCTTTTCAGACGGCAGATCAGCGATCAGGTCGGCGGCGTCGTCAGAGTCCATGTTCAGTAAAAGCTGGGCCAGCTCCGCGGAGCTGAGTTGTTGGAATATCAGTTTTTGTTGGGCTTCCTCCAGCTCGAGCAAGACCTCGGACCTCTTTTCCGGGTCCAGGGCCTTGAAGTAGACCAGCTGCGCTTCAATGGGCAGATGCTCCAGGACGTCGGCCACGTCGGCTGGATGAAGGTCAGCCATCAAGGCCAGGCCGTCCGGGGCCCGCTGGGCCTCAAAGAGGGTGGTGAGTTGTTGAATCATCTCCGCCCGGAGGTCTGACACGTCTAGTCCTCTATCTTCATGATTTTGACGTAGCTGCGCTCTCGGACCTGTTTAATCCATTCGTCGAACTTGGCCGCCAAAGCCTTTTGCTGCAACTCCTCGGTCAACTGCCCCTCCAATTCCTTGAAGGTCTGACCGGCAATGACCTTCTTTTTAATGAGCTTGAATATCTGGAGGTTTGGGCCCGCCTCCACTGGCTGACTAATGCCTCCTTGCTCCAAATCCGCCACGGCCTTTTTGATCTTGTCCGAGAGCTGATCGAGCTTAAAAGCACCGATCAACCCGCCGTCTTTGGCTTCCGGACCTTGAGAATATCGCTCGGCCAAGGCGGTGAAGTCAGCCCCCTGCCTGAGCTCGGTCTCGATCTTTTCGATCAAGTCTCGGTTCGTGGCGGGCAGGACGATGCGGCCCAAGGTCACTTCGACCACGGCCGCGTACTGGTCCTTTCTGGACTCGTAAAGTCGGCGTTTTTCTTCTTCGGGAATGAGTATTTTTGGTTTCAGCTCCTTGTAGACTAGCCTGGAGGCCAGGATGCGGATGCGTACCTTGGCCCGGTATCTCTGCCAGGTGATCCCTTCCCGGGCCAGGTTCCGCTCCAGCTCCTGACGCGAGAGGCGGTTGTTTTTAAGAACCTCTTCGATGGCTTGGTCCACTTCGCTTTCCTGAACGACCACGCCCAGGCGCTTGGCCTCAATCTCGGCCAGATGGGTGTTTATCAGCTCATCGAGGGCCTTTTCCCGGAGTTGGTTGATTTTTTCTTTGAGTTCTTGGCCTTGGTATCTTGATTTCAAGACGGCCAACTGGTCGGCGATTTCCTGATCCACTTCGGCCAGGGTGATCACCTCCTGGCCGACCACGGCCACGACTTGATTGACGAGCTGGGCCTGGGCCGGGCAGGTCAAAAGCAAGATCAGCCACCAGGTCGCCCCGAATGGGCTCGCGAGCCGCCTCATCACTCCTCCTCAAAGGTTTGAGGTGAATCGCTCAGTCGATCGAGGTAGAGCTTTATCTTAGCTCTTTTTCTCAATTTCTCAAGCCAGACTGCCTGCCGCTCAGCCTTGAGCTCGTTCTTGAGCTCGCTGATCACGGTGGATGAGGCTGGCGCGTGGTCGGTTTGGCGATCCAGGACTAAAAACACGTGCCAGCCATAAGCGCCCTGGACCACTTGGCTGACTTGGCCTTTTTCGAGCTTCCACACGGCCTCCTCCAATTCCTCCGGCATATCGCCCCGGGCGAAGTAATCGATTTGCTGACCAGCCTGATTGGCGAGGAGGGAATAATGTTGGGCCACCTCATCAAAGGGTTTTCCGGACATCAACTCCGCCCGGGCCGCCGCGGCCTCGCTTTTATCCTCGGTGACGATTTGAGCGATTTTAATCTTTTCCGCGGCCTCGGGGCCGGTCGACGAGACCAAGGCCTGTTTCACCTCCTCGGGATCAAGGACCACCTTGGCGTCCACCTCGAGGGTGAGGACTTTTTCGATCAACAGCCGTTTCCCTATCTCCTGCCGCCACTCTTCGTGGTCCAGTTTTCGACTCAAAAGCATGGCTCTAAAAGCTTCGGGCGTGTATCCAGCCTTGATTTTGGCCTCGACTTGATTCAATTCATCACGGGGCAGGCTCACCCCCAGCTCCTCAGCCCGCTGGAGAATGAGACGCTCGTCGATCATCTGCTCCAAAACCCTTCGTCGCACCTCGAATCCCCCCTCCGCGGAAGAGCCCATCTCGCCCATGGTCTTCTCCAGCTCCTCGAGGGTGATGGCCTCATCATTCACCTCAGCCACCACCTCGGGGCCGTGGGTCGGCTGGCAGGCGCTCAAGGCGCAGAATAATAAAAATCCCGTTCGCCAAAAAAATGACATTTACAACCCCGGCTCGAGGGTAGGCTAATAAAAAAGTGACTTTTTTCAACCGGCTGAAAGGTGATGAAGCACCTTTTTTATTTCAGTCGAGACGTCGGGGGCGCGGATGAGCAGCCGGTTGTCCGGGGTGAACTTGAAGCGCTTGGGGGCGGAGCGCACCAGGCTGATCAGCTCCTCCGGCTTGACCACGGTCTGGGGAGCAAAAGTCAAGGCCGCTTGATCTGCGGCCATGTCCAGGCGCGTGATCCCGGTCTTGATCAGACTCAATTTCAATCCGACCGTCTCTGTCAGGTTGATCGCCTCTGGAGGCAAGGGGCCGAAGCGGTCGATCATCTCGGCGATGAGATCCTCCAGTTCGGCTTCATCTTGAACCCCGGCCAAACGGCGGTAGAGAAGGAGGCGCTGGTCGGGCTCAGCGACGTAATGTTCGGGCAGGAAGGCCGAAAAGGGCATTCGCATCTCTGGATCCACGGCTTGGGGTTTGAATTCGCCCTTGATCTCAGCCACGGCCTGCTCCATGAGGCTCAAATACATCTCATAGCCCACGGCGGCGATGTGACCGGACTGGGCCTTGCCCAACAGGTTGCCGCCGCCGCGGATCTGGAGGTCGTGGAGGGCGATCTGAAACCCAGCCCCGAGATGGGTGAAGTCCATGAGAACCTTGAGCCTCTTTTGGGCGTCGCGGCTTAAGGTTGACTCCTCGGGGATGAGCAGATAGGCGTACGCCTGCTCGGCCGAGCGCCCGACCCGCCCCCGGAGCTGATAGATTTGGGCCAGACCGAACTGATCGGCGTTGTTGATGATGATGGTGTTGGCCGAAGGGATGTCGAGCCCGGATTCGATGATGGTCGTACAGACCAAGACGTCCACCTCCTGCCGGACGAACTTGAGCATGACCTTTTCCAGAACCCGCTCAGACATCTGCCCGTGGGCCACCTCGACCCGGGCGGTGGGCATGAGCTTTTGGACCAGGTTGGCCACCCGGACGATGTCTTTGACCCGGTTGTGCACAAAAAAGATCTGGCCGCCCCGAGCCAACTCGCGGCCGATGGCCTCTTGTATGGCCCCTGGATCAAAGGTGGACAAAAAAGTGGTGATGGCCTGACGGTGCTGGGGTGGAGTGTTTATGATCGAAAGATCGCGAATGTTCAAAAGCGACATCTGGAGAGTGCGGGGGATGGGCGTGGCCGTCAGGGCGAGGACGTCGACGGTCCGGCGAAGTTGCTTCAGCTTCTCTTTGTGGCTCACGCCGAAGCGATGCTCCTCGTCAACGATGACCAGCCCCAGGTTTTTAAAAAAAACGTCTTTCTGGAGGAGGCGATGGGTGCCGATGACGACGTCCACGAGGCCTCTTTTCAGATCGGACAGGATTTTTTTCTGGGTCGCCGGCGTCTTGAAGCGGGACAGAACCTCGAGCCTGATGGGGTATGGTTCGAGGCGCCGCGAAAAGGTCTCGGCGTGCTGTTCGGCCAGGACCGTGGTCGGCACCAGAAGGACGACCTGCTTGCTGTCCATGACCGCCCGAAAGGCGGCCCGCAGGGCGACCTCGGTCTTTCCGTAGCCCACGTCGCCGCAAACCAGCCGGTCCATGGGCTTGGGCTGTTGCATGTCCTCAAAGACATCCTCGACGGCCGCGTTTTGGTCCGGAGTTTCGTCAAATTCAAAGGTCGCTTCGAATTCCCGCATGAGCCCGTCCCGACCGCTGAAGGCAAAACCCTCCTTGACCTGGCGTAGCGCGTAGAGGTCGAGGAGCTCCTTGGCGATCTCCATCAGCCGCCGCCGCACCCGGCGCTTGGTCCTGAGCCAGTTGATGCCGCCGAGGCGGTCCAGGGCCGGCCGCTTGCCTTCGGGTCCGACGTATTTTTGTATCAGGTTCAACCGGTCCGCCGGCACGTAGAGCTTGTCCTCGTCCTTGTACTCCAAGAGAAGGTAGTCGCCCATGCGCTCGTCGATGACCAGGTTGATCAGGCTGCTGAAGCGACCGATGCCGTGATCAGCGTGCACGACCAAGTCCCCCTGCCTCAGTTCGGCGTAGGAGGTGAGGCGGAGTCCCGGCGCCGGCCCCGGGGCCCGGCTTGATGAGCGGGGTCTTTTTTGTCCCAGGGCTTCTTCTTCGGTCAAGACGATGAATTCGTGTCGGGGCAGAATGAACCCAGCCGAAAGATGCCCGCGGATGAGCCCCAGGTGGCCGCGGGGACGGCCTTCGAGCCTCAGGGGCCCTGACTCTGGGAAGGCCTCGAGGCCATAATGGCTCAAAAGTTCGCTGAGTCGCTTCAATTGACCTTCGGTGCGGCACACCAGCCAGGGCCTCATCTCCTGGCTGTTTAAATGGCGGACGGTTTTGACCAAGGGGGCGAGGATCGATTCCTCCTTGCCGCTGGGCGGGTCCATCAGCGCCCGGGAAGGCCGGCCGGCGAAATGGAGGCGAGGGGCGTCATCATCCAAAGCCAGAGGGCGTATCCTGAGCTGAGGACGGGCGCCCAAGGCGGCCTGGATTTGGCTCCACGAAAAGGCGATGTCCCCGATGGGCAAGTGAGGCCGCCCGGCATTCAAAAGCTCGTGTTCGCGTTCCTCGAGGCGGGACAGGTATTCCTCGGCCGCCCTTTTGATTCCGGCCGGATCCACGAGGCAGACGAGGCCGTCTTTGTCCAGGTAATCCCACAGCCCTTGAGTGCGGCGATGAAAGAGCGGCAAAAAGGACTCGATGCCCGGAAAAGGGCGGCCAGTGGTCAAAGGCTCGCGGAGTTTGAGGATCTTGGCCGGATCAGCCTCCAGGTGAGCCAGGGCCTGACGGCCGCGAGCCAGGGCGGCCTTATCCAGGATGACCTCGCTCATGGGCAAGAGCACGGTTTCTTTGAGCCCTCTGACCGAGCGCTGGTCGTGGGGGTGAAAAAGCCTCAGCGAGTCGACGAAATCCCCAAAGAACTCCAGACGGATTGGTTCGTCGTGCAGAGGGCCGAAGACGTCGATGATGCCGCCCCTGAGGGCTAAGTCGCCGGGCTCCTCGACCAGAGCCGTGGGGGCGTAGCCGCCGGCCACGAGATGGTCGATGAGCCGCTCGCGGTCCACCTCCTCGCCTTCGAGGATCAGCTCGGCGAAGTCGCTGAGGGAGCGCCGGGGCATGAGGCGGTGGATTAGGGCCTGGATCGGGGCCACGGCCGCCAGCGGTTCTGGGCCTGAGGAGAGCCGCCACAGGCACCTCTGGCGGCGGGCCGAAGTCCAAGGGTGGGCGGGCAGGCCGGTGAAGGGCAGGTGAGCGTAGGGGGGAAAAAGGGCTGCGGGCGAGGGCGCCTTTGATTCCCAAAAGAACTCCAGATCAGCGGACAAGGTTTCAGCCGAAGACGGATCCGGCGTCACCACCAGCATTGAGCGGCCGGTGGAGTTGAGAACGTGGGCCAAAATCAGCCCCGGTGCGCCGCCCTCCAGACCCGTCAGATCGAGGGGGCCGTCCAAATCTCTCAACGCCTGGATCAGCTCGTCCTGGCCGGCGGCCGCCAGGGGAGCCTCTGGCCAGACGTGATCCACTGATTTCGGCCAAATCATGAAACGAACCGGCTCACATTCTTCCTCGTCGGCTGGGATGATAAACTTTTCCGGCCAGGTCTTCAACCGCTGATCACCACACAAAGCGCTTGCTCTGTGACAAAGGACTAGGGTATCTGGTATTCAACAAACCTCAGGCGAGGCGAGGAGCGAGGAGATGATCGAACGTTACACCCGGCCCCAAATGGGCCAGCTGTGGAGTCTGGAGAACAAGTATCGCGCTTGGCTGAAAGTCGAGCTTTTGGCCTGTCAGGCCTGGGCCGAGCTGGGCGTGATCCCTGCCCAGGCCGTGGAGGTCATTTTAACCCGGGCCGATTTTGATCTGGCCCGCATCGAAGCCATCGAGGCAAAGACCAAACACGACGTCATCGCCTTTTTGACGGCCGTGGCCGAGAAGGTCGGGGTCGAGGCGCGCTACATCCATTACGGCCTCACCTCCTCTGACGTGCTCGACACCTCCTTTGGCCTCTTGCTCAAGCAAGCCTGCGACATTCTTCTGGAAGACCTGGACGCGCTCATGGCCGCGGTCAAAGCCCGGGCCTTTGAACACCGCCGCACGCCCATGATCGGGCGCTCCCACGGCATGCACGCCGAACCGATCACCTTTGGCCTCAAGCTGGCCGTGTGGTACGACGAGCTGGCCCGCCACCAGACCCGGCTCAAGGCGGCCAGGGACCAGGTGGCGGTGGGCAAGCTCTCGGGCGCGGTGGGCACTTTCGCCAACGTGCCGCCCGAGGTCGAGGCGGCGATCGTCTCCTGGGCGAACAAGCGCCTAGCCGC
>CAYXRH010000100.1:0-12169 GCA_964466355.1 uncultured Thermodesulfobacteriota bacterium | reverse complement strand
CTTCGCCCGAGAGGCAGCATTGACTTATGGTATCTACTTTTGAGACGCGACACTAGGCCTTAAAACCTCCTCCCAGTTCTCTCAGCCCGATTTCAAGATGGGGCCGTTGAAGCAGCTCGCCTCGAGGCTTTGTCCCGAGCAGAGTGAGAGTTGACAGGTTTTGGTTTGATGTTATGCTTTATCTAAAGTTCATAACTCCCAAGTTTTCAGGAGACCATTCAAGGAGGATCACATGCCCGAAAGACCCAGCGCGGTGACGATGAAGGGCCTTCCCTTGACCCTCGTCGGAGATGAGGTCGCCCTCGGCCAGAAGGCCCCGGATTTCGAGGTCATCGACAACGACCTCAAGCCGGTGCGGCTGTCCCGATACGCCGGTCAAGTGGTCATCATCTCCGCGGTGCCCTCCCTGGACACGCCGGTGTGCGACCTGCAGACGAGGCGCTTCAACAGCGAGGCGGCCGCCTTGGGCCCGGCCGGGGTCATCCTGACCATCAGCATGGATCTGCCGTTCGCCCAAAAGCGCTGGTGCGGCGCGGCCGGGGTGGATAATGTCGTCGTTTTGTCGGACCACCGCCTGGCCTCCTTCGGGACGGCTTACGGCCTCTTGATCAAGGAGCTGCGCCTCTTGGCCCGAGCGGTGTTGGTCTTCGATCGCCAGGGCGTCGTCCGCTACATTCAACTGGTCAAGGAGCTGAGTCAGGAGCCCGATTACGAGGCGGTCTTGAAGGCGGTCAAGAAATTGTTCTGATTCAATCCCGAAACAACCGCGGCCATCGCGCCGAGGAGGTGTTAAACGATGCTCAGCAAAAGGATGGAAAAGGCGTTGAATGAACAAGTCAACGCCGAACTCTACTCCGGGTACCTTTATTTCTCCATGGCCGCTTACTTCACCGAGTTGAATTTAGCCGGTTTCGCCCGCTGGATGGAGTGCCAGGCCCTGGAGGAGCAGTACCACGCCATGAAGATATACAAATTCATCAACTCGCGGGGCGGTAGGGCGATCATGGCCGCCATCAAGGCCCCGCCGGCCGAGTGGGACTCTCCCCTGGCCGTCTTTGAGGCCACCGGCGAACACGAGGCCACGGTCACCGGGATGATCAACAACCTGGTCGATCTGGCCATCAAGGACAAAGACCACGCCACCAACAACTTCCTCCAATGGTACGTCGCCGAACAGGTCGAGGAAGAGGCCAGCGCCGCCGAAGTGGTCCAGAAGCTCAAGTTGATGGGCCAGGCCCCGGGAGGCCTTTTCATGATCGACCAGGAGCTGGGCCAGCGGGTCTTCGCCGTGCCCCCTGATGTGACCATCATCGCCGCCGGGGCTTGATCGCCCCGACTCCGCCTCCTCATCCGCCACCCGGCCGGAGTCAAGGTCAGGTTTCGCCACAGCCTCCATTTAGGGCAGTGGAATCAAGGGCGCCTCGACTCCTTAAGCGGGGCGGCGCGGCGACGGATATTCGGGCCTGAAAACAGGAAAAAGAGCTTGACAGCACCCCAGGGCGGGTCTACAAGGTTTCATTGACCCAAAAAATGGTGAGCCGAGTTTCAATATAAAGATAAAGGAGTTATTAAGGATGGACGCCAAGGAAGCCTTGCTCGATTTCTTCGCCAAGGCCCCAGAGGGCAAGAAGCGATACATGTTGGGCGACATAGCCAGGAAGCTGACCGATTTCAAGAAGAAGGAGCTAAAAAAGGCGGTCAGTGAGCTCATCGGCGAGGGCAAGCTCTGCTATTGGTCAAGCGGTTCGACGACCTACGTCAGCACCCCCGAGGCCGAGGCGGCCAGGGCCGCCAAGGGCGCTTGAGCCACTTAGTCGTTTGGGGAGGGCGCCGGGGCGCCCCATTTTTGATTGACAAAAATGAAGGCGGAATCTATAATTTCGCCCTGATTCGTTGATATTGGTGAGATGGCTGTTTTGGGGGAGGCAAGGCGTAATACAGGATTGTTCGCGTTCGTGAATTCCGGTACGATCCGAATGATTAAGCCACGCCCCATCGTGTATCAGCGTAAGATCCTCAAACACGGCAGGAACCAACTAAGACGGAGGTACTGTTCCCTTGCCCAAGAAACATGAGACCCCTCTACTTGACGAGCTGAAGACGGGGCCTTGGCCTAGTTTCGTGAAAGACATCGAGCGCATGGCCGAGGAAGGCGGCAGCGAGACCGCGGCCGACCTTTTGGGCCAGCTCGAGCTTTCCTACAAGGACAAGGAAGGTCACTGGAAGCACGGCGGCATCGTCGGGGTGCTCGGTTACGGCGGCGGCGTCATCGGCCGCTATTCCGACGTGCCAGACCTTTTCCCTTCGGTGGCCCACTTCCACACGTTGCGGGTCAACCAACCGGCTTCTAAGTTTTACTCCACCGAGGCCCTGAGGTTTATTTGCGACATCTGGCGTCGCCGGGGCTCTGGTCTGACCAACATGCACGGCTCCACCGGTGACATCATTCTCCTGGGCACCTTCACCGACGAGCTGGAGAAGATCTTTTACGAGATGACCCACTCCAAGTTCGAGTGGGACCTCGGCGGCTCCGGTTCGGCCCTCAGGACGCCGTCGTGCTGCATCGGCAAAGCCCGCTGCGAGTTCGCCTGCATCGACACCCAGGCCATCTGTTACAACTGCACCATGAAGTATCAGGACGAGATGCACCGTCCGGCCTGGCCGTACAAGTTCAAGTTCAAGGTCTCCGGCTGCCCCAACGACTGCGTCGCTGCCGTGGCCCGGGCCGACTGCTCCATCATCGGCACTTGGCGCGACGACATCCGCGTGGACGATGAGACCGTCCTGGCTTACGCCAACGGCGAGATCCCGGCCAACGGCGGCGCCCACGGACCCGAGTTCAAGCTGGACATCCAAAAGCACGTCGTCGAGCTGTGCCCCACGGAGTGCATGGCCTGGGACAACAAGAACAAGAAACTGAGCATCAACAATCGGGAGTGCAACCGCTGCATGCACTGCATCAACCTCATGCCCGAGGCCCTGCGCCCCGGTCTGGACACCGGGGCGACCATCCTCATCGGGGCCAAAGCGCCCATTCTCGAAGGCGCCCAGCTCAGCTCGGTGATCATCCCCTTCATCAAGATGGAAAATCCCGAGGACATAGAAGACGGCCTGGAGGAATTCCACGACTTCGTCGAAATGGTGTGGGATTGGTGGGACGAGAACGGCAAGAACCGGGAGCGGGTCGGCGAGCTGATCCAGCGCCTCGGCCTGCCGGCCTTCCTGGAGGCCGTCGAAAGAGAGCCGGATCCGCGGATGATCAAGGAGCCGCGGTACAATCCCTACATCTTCTATCGCGAGGACGAGGTGCCCGGCGGCTTCGAACGGACCATCGAAGACTATCGCAAGCGGCACGCCCGCTAGGCGGCCCGAGCTGGAAGACATCAGGAGGTTTGAGACATGGAACTGCCTGAAAATTTTATGAAAGATCGCAACACCGACGTTGGGCCGCCGAAGTATGATTTGTTTTGGCCCGAGGCGATCAAAAAGAACTACGGCCAGTGGAAGTACCATCGCATCCTGGAGCCGGGCGTGTACGTGCACGTCTCCGAGACCGGGGGCAAGGTCTTCACCGTCCGCTGCGCCGGCACCCGGATCATGAGCGTCTTGCACATCGAGGACATCTGCAAGATCGCCGACGAGCACTGCGACGGCTTTGTCCGGTTCACCACCCGCAACAACATCGAGTTCCTGGTGGACGACGAGAGCAAGCTGGAGCCTCTCAAAAAGGCCTTGAAGGACCACGGCTCCTTCCCCTTTGGCGGCACCGGGGCCGGCATCACCAACATCGTCCACACCCAGGGCTGGATCCACTGCCACACCCCGGCCATCGACGCCTCGGGGCCGGTCAAGTCGGTCATGGACGAGCTGTTCGAGTACTTCGTCTCCATGAAGCTGCCGGCCCACCTGCGCATCTCGCTGGCCTGCTGCCTCAACATGTGCGGCGCGGTTCACTGCTCGGACATCGCCATCCTTGGCGTGCACCGCAAGCCGCCGGCCATTGAGCACGGCAACCTGAACAACGTCTGCGAGATTCCGACGACCATCGCCTCCTGCCCCACGGCGGCGATCAGGCCTTACAAGGACGAGGCCGGCCACAAGTCAGTCCAGGTCAACATCGACCGCTGCATGTTCTGCGGCAACTGCTACACCATGTGTCCGGCCATGCCCCTGGCCGACGCCGAGGGCGACGGCATCGCCCTCTGGGTCGGCGGCAAGGTCTCCAACGCCCGCTCGGCGCCGATGTTCTCCAAGCTGATGGTGCCCTTCATTCCCAACGAGCCGCCCCGCTGGCCGACCACGGTTCAGACCATCAAAAGGGTCGTCGAGACCTACGCCGCCGACGCCCGGCCCTTCGAGCGCGTCGGCGAGTGGGCCCAGCGGATCGGTTGGGAGCGGTTCTTCGAGAAGACCGGTCTCGAATTCACCCACCATCACATCGACGATTACCGCTTGGCCATGACCACCTGGCGGACGACGCCCCAGTTCAAGTTCTAGGCCGGGGGTCAGAAAAACGACGGATCATGCCCCTGCCCCACCCTCGCTTGATCGTAAGCGCTTTAAAGGGCGGGGCGGGGAAAACCACCCTCGCCCTGGCCCTCGCCGCGGCCTGGAGAGCCCGAGGCCTCCAGGTCGCGCCCTTTAAAAAGGGTCCTGACTACATCGACGCCTCGTGGCTCAGCCTGGCGGCCGGCCGGGCCTGCCACAACCTCGATCCTTTTCTGATGGGCTGGCCCGGGGTGGCGGACAGCTTCCACCGCCGCGCCGGACCTCAGACCGTGGCCCTCGTCGAAGGCAACCGGGGCCTCTTCGACGGTCTTGACGCCGCCGGCTCCACCTCCACCGCCGCCCTGGCCAAGCGTCTCCGAGCCCCGGTCATCCTCATCGTTGACTGCACCAAGACGACGCGCACCGTGGCCGCGCTCCTGTTGGGCTGTCTCAAATTCGATCCCCAAGTCAACCTCGCCGGCGTGGTCCTCAACCACATCGCCGGATCAAGGCACGAAAACCTCATCCGCCACTGCATCGAGGCCGAAGTGGGCCTGCCCATCCTGGGCGTCCTGCCCCGCTTTCAAAAAGACCTGCCGGAGCGGCACATGGGCCTGGTGCCGCCCCAGGAGCACCCCCGGGTCCAGGAGTCGCTGGCCTGGCTGGAGCGGCTGGCTCTAAGTCACCTCGATCTCAACGGGCTCGCCGCCGCGGCCTGCGGCGCCCCGGAGCTGGACCAGCCCGCCCCGCCGCCGCCGCGAGGACTCTTAGGGGGAGAGGCGGTCAGAATCGGCCTCATCCGCGACGCCGCCTTTCAGTTTTACTATCCCGAGAACATCGAGGCTCTGGAGGCCGCTGGCGCCGAGGTGGTCTTTCTCTCGGCCTTGAATGACCAGACCTTGCCTTCTTTGGACGGCCTTTACATCGGCGGTGGATTTCCGGAGACCCAGGCCGAGGCCCTGGCTGACAACCGAGCCTTCGGCCGGCAGGTCAAAGAAGCGGCCGAGGGGGGGCTGCCCGTCTACGCTGAGTGCGGCGGGCTGATGTATTTGGCCCGCCGGCTGGAGATGAAAGGCCGGATTTTTCCCATGACCGGCGTGCTGCCCCTGGATGTCGTCGTCGAGGCCCGGCCCCAGGGCCACGGCTACACCCGGGTCCTGGTCGACAAACCCAACCCCTTCTACGCCCTCGGGACCGAGCTCAAGGGCCACGAGTTCCACTACTCCCGGGTGACCAACCTGCACGGCGAGGAGGAGTTTTTGACCTTCAAGATGCTCCGCGGCGTGGGCGTGGCCGGCGGTCGGGACGGAGTGGTTTACAAAAACGTCCTGGCCACCTACACTCACCTCCACGCCGTGGGCGCGCCCCAGTGGGCCGAAGGTCTCATCGGCCAGGCCCGCGCCGGCGAAGGTCTCTGACCGCGCCTTGACCGCCCTCAGGCTCAGGCTGAGGCGCGGCGGCGGCCGAGGCGCTGGATTTCCAGCGTCGAGCCGCCTTGACGGTCTAAAGGCCGTGGGCTATATTTCTCAGCGTGGATCTGGTCAAAATCCTGGCCGAACCGAAATTAGAAGAGCCGGTGGCCATTGTCGGCTTCGCCGGCTGGGCCAATGCCGGCGAGGTCTCCACCTCCGCCTTGGCTTTTCTTCATAAAGGCTTGGGCGCCTTCCCCCTGGCCGAGATCAACCCAGACCCCTTTTACGACTTCACCGCCCATCGCCCCACCGGTCGCATCAGGGACGGCCGGGTGGCCCAGGTGAGCCTGCCGCGCAATTCTTTCGCCTACGTTGCGCCCGGAAAGGGGCCGGGCGTGATCCTCTTCCAGGGCGACGAGCCCCATCTCAACTGGAGACGCTACGTCCGTCTCGTGGTGGACACGCTGCTCAAATTTGGCGCGCGCTTGGTCATCTGTCTCGGCGGGACCTACGACGAGCGCCTGCACACTGATCCGCCGCTGGTCTCGGTCATCACCGAGGAGATGGTTCTCGGCGAGGCGGCCCGCCAGCTGGGCTGCGTGCCGGGCCAGTACGACGGGCCGATCTCGATCCATACGCCGCTTTACGTGGCCTTGAGGGAGCGGGGCCTGCCGGTGGTGGCCCTGTGGGGCCACGCCCCGGTCTACGTTCAATCGGGCAACTTCCGGCTCATCCTGCGCCTCATAGAGATCATCGCCGGCCTGGGCGGACCGGCGTTGTCCCTCGCCCCCCTCGAAGAGGCCTGCCCGGAGATGGACCAGCAGATCGAGGCCCTCATCCAGCGCTCCCCCAAGCTGGCCAGCTACATTCAACGGCTCAAGGAGGCGCCGGCCTCCGCCGAGACGGCCGCCACTTCTCCGCCCCAAGAGGGCGCCAAGGTCATCCCCCTCTCCAAAGCCCGCCGAGACGAGGAGCCGCCGTCTTGACAATGAGGCCCCCCCGTGGCTTATAGGGTCAAAGAGTTCTGGACGGATTTAATAAGGCTTCTCGCCTGATTAAAGATGCCGGCCAACCTGCCTCCAGATTACCACGAAGCCGAAAAGCGCTGGCGCGCGGCCAAGACCGCGGCCGAGAAGATCGCCGCCTTGGAAGAGATGCTGCGCATCATGCCCAAGCACAAGGGCACGGACAAGCTTCAGGCCGACCTCAAGGCCCGCATCGCCAAACTGAAAAAGGAGCCCCCCAAAAAAGGCGCCCGGCGCGGTTTCAGCCCCATGATCCCCAAGGAGGGGGCCGGCCAGGTCGCTCTCGTCGGTCCGCCCAACAGCGGCAAGTCGTCCCTGGTGGCTCGTTTGACCAAGGCCAAGCCCGAGGTGGCCGCCTACCCTCACACCACCCTCAAGCCGACGCCGGGCATGATGCCCTTCGAGGACATCGCTTTCCAGCTCATCGATCTGCCGCCCCTGTCCGAAGACTACACCGAACCCTGGCTCTTTGACCTGATCAAACGGGCCGACCTCGTCTGGGCGGTGGTGGACGGGACGAGCCCCCTGACGCAGTTCGAAAAGATTGAGGCCCTCTTGACGGTCAAGAGAATCCAACTCATTCCCGTCGGTCAAGAGCTGCCCGAGGACCTCCTCGCCGGCTGGACCTACCTGGAAGCCGTGGTGGTGGCCACCGGCTCGGACAAGGCCGAGACAGCGGAGAATCTTCTCATCTTGGACGAACTCATGGAGGGCCGCTGGCCCATCTGGGCCGTCTCCACGGTGACGAACCAGGGGCTCGAGGAGCTCAAGCGGGCCACCTTTGGGGCCCTGGACATCATCCGGGTGTACACCAAATTGCCGGGCAAGCCGCCGGACATGGGGGCTCCCTTCACCCTGGCCCGAGGGGCGACCGTGGCTGATTTGGCGGCCAAGATCCACAAGGATTTCAGCGACAAGCTTCGACACGCCCGCGTCTGGGGCTCGGGCGTCTTCGACGGCCAGACCGTCCCTCGGGAGCACATCTTGTCCGAGGGAGACGTGGTCGAAATTCATGCCTGATCGCCCTCAGCGACGCCGAGGGGCTTTTCTCATATTGGGTTTTGGCCCATGACGCCGCCGAAAGCGCTGACCTCGCCCCTTCTGGAGGGCGTTGAGGGGCTGGTCCACGGATTTCTGACCCGCCGGGGCGGCGTCAGTCCGCCGCCCTTCGACGATCTGAATTTGAGCGCCGCCACCGGGGATCGATCTGAAAACGTGGCCGCCAACCTCGAAATTGTGAGGCGGGGCCTGGGCTTTGATCGCCTGGCCGCGGTCAGTCAGGTCCACGGCGCAGACATCATCTCCGTGGACGGACGACCGTCCCAGCCGCCGCTCAAGCCCCTCCCGGCGGCGGACGGCCTGGTGACGGCTCACAAAAGCGTCGGCCTGCTGGTCAAGGTGGCCGACTGCCTCGGAGTGATCCTGTGCGATCCAGAGGCCGGGGTGGTGGGCCTGGTTCACGCCGGTTGGCGGGGCCTCAGGGCCGGCGTTCTGCCGGCCGCGGTGGCCCTAATGTGCTCGCAGCACCACTGCCGGCCCCGGCGAATTTTAGCGGGCATAAGCCCATCATTAGGTCCGTGTTGCGCGGAGTTCGTCGATTACCGTCGGCAGCTTCCGAAAAGTTTTTGGGATTACAAAGATGATCGGGATCGATTTGATTTGTGGGCTATTGCCCATAATCAATTGACGGCCGCTGGTCTAGCCTCGGATTTGATCCACACGGCCGGCCTCTGCACGCGCTGCCGGGGGGATCTGTTTTATTCCCACCGCGGCCAGGGACCGATCACGGGGCGCTGCGGCGTGGTCGTCGGCTGGAGCAGCGGATTTAAGTCGACCAAAAGCCATTGAGACGCCGACGGCGCGGCGTTCTCTGTTTGCATCGGAGGGGGCTTGGTCACTGATCTCTTCAGCCATCTCCACCCCGTGTGGCAGGCCCTGCTGGCCACCTGTTTCACTTGGGCCCTCACCGCCGCCGGAGCGGCCGTGGTCTTCGGCGCCCGGCGGTCCAACCAGAAGGCCTTGGACTTCATGCTCGGCTTCGCCGCCGGGGTGATGACCGCGGCCAGCTATTGGTCGCTCCTGGCCCCGGCCCTCGAAATGGCCGCCGAATTCCCCGGACCGGCCTGGCTGCCGGCGGCGGCCGGCTTTGTTCTCGGCGGCCTCTTTTTGAGGCTGGTCGATCTGGCCCTGCCCCACATCCACCCCCAGTCCTTCCAGCGCGAAGGGCCGAAGAGTTCGTGGCGGCGGACGATTCTTTTGGTCATGGCCATCACCATCCACAACATCCCCGAGGGGCTGGCCGTGGGCGTGGCTTTCGGCGCCCTGGGCGCCGGCTTGCCAGCTGCCTCCTCGGCCGGAGCGATGGCCCTGGCCCTGGGCATCGGCATCCAAAACTTTCCCGAAGGCATGGCCGTGGCCATGCCTTTGCGGCGCGAGGGCCTTTCCCGGGCCAAGAGTTTCTTTTACGGCCAGCTCTCGGGCATGGTCGAGCCCGCGGCCGGGGTGTTGGGGGCCTGGCTGGTCATCCTCGCCCGGCCGCTGTTGCCTTACGCCCTCGCCTTTGCCGCCGGGGCGATGATCTTCGTCGTCGTCGAGGACGTCATCCCCGAATCCCAGGCCCACGGCCACACCGACCTGGCCACCAGCGGCGTCTTGACCGGCTTCACGGTGATGATGATCCTGGACGTGGCTTTAGGCTGAAGGCTCACCGGCTTTCCCGGGGTTCAGACCCTCAGCCTCATGCCCTCCCGGGCCGGTTCGATGGGCATCTCAAGCCCGGCCTGATATAGAACCTGAGGGGCCAACCTGGCCCAGTCATCCGTGGTCAAAGGGACGGGCCACGGCCGGCCGGCCGCGTCCTTCAAGGGATTTTTAGGCCTTAGCTTCTTCAATATGTGGTTGGCCGGATCGCCCGGCACCCAGTCGGCCGAGGAGATGTGGACGAGGACGATTCTGGCCGGCCGCCAGCGGGCGATGTAGGGCCGGGCGGCCTGAAGGCTCATGTGGTGGGGACGGTTGCGCTCGGGCTCATTGAAGAAGTGGCTCTGGAGGATGAGAAGATCGGGGCGCTCAAGCCGCTCGGGCTCCTCCTCGAGGGTCAGAAAGTCAGAGGTGTAGACGATCTTCTTGCCCCGCCATTCAAAGACGTAGCCGACCGAACCTTTGGCCACCGGGCCGTGGGCCGTCTTGAAGGGGGTGATCCTGGTCTTTGGTCCTTTGAGGGCCTGACCCTCCTGGGCTTGGCGCTCCTCGAGGAGCGAAGGGAAAAGATAGCCGAAACGCCCCTTGATCGCCGGCCAGGCCGCCGGGTGGGCGTAAAGGGGCAGCGGCCGCCACTCTGGCGGCGAAACGGCCCGGCGGAAGCACAACAACTCATCCAGGCCGGCCAAGTGATCCAGGTGCTCGTGGGTGATGAGCACAACATCGGGCCGGGGCAGGGCGGCGCGGATCATCTGGCGGCGGATGTCCGGGCCGGGATCGACGAGGATCTTCTCGCTGGCCTCGATAAAAAGGGCCGTCCGGGTGCGCTCCTCGCCCGCCTCGGCCATGGCCCGGCAGATGCGACATTCGCAGCCGTGCTCCGGCACCGCCCAGGCCGAGCCAGTGCCTAAAAAAACCACCTCCATGAGCGGCGCCCCAAAAAAAGTTTAAAGTCCTAAAGCCAATCAACCGATAAGACTCCTGGCGGGAAGTGGGCCCCTCAGGGGGCCCGGAAGTATTGGTTCAGGGATTATGGCTTTTCGAATAGATGGAGTCAACTCCTCGGTCTGGCTCTACCTGGCCGGCGGTATGATTCCTCTGCCCCTGCGGGTGGACTCTGCCCGGCTCAAGACGGCCGCCCCGTCCGTCTCCGACGGCCGGGCCACGGCCGGCCTCCGTCTGGCCCAGCCGGGCGTGGAGGAGGACCTGGCCGCCTTTGTCCTGGCCCAAGACCAGGCCGTGGCCGAGTTGACCGCCCAGGCGAAGTCGCTTCGACAGGCCGCGGCTGAGGTCGATCTGCCGGCCGGGGACCTCCTGGGCCTCGTCAAAGTGGCCCAATCCTCCAACCCCTCCTTCTGGACCGGTCAGGCCGAATCGAGGGCCAGTCTGACGACCCACCAGGCCTGGGTGCCCAACCTGGCTTACGCCCAAGCCAACCACTCCAAATCGCTCTTAAAGACCGGAACCTCCGACCTGAGCGCCGGCTCTTACACCGTCAAGCTGACCGTGGATGACGATGATCCGGTCTACTTTGATCTGAGCGTCAGCTACGACGACCCCTTCCCGGATGACAACGAGTCAATTCTGGCCAGCCTGGGCCGGGGTCTCGAGGCGGCCAGCGGCGAACTCAAGACCGAACTGGTCTACGGCAGCGAATTCGACGACAACGGCCTGAAGGTGCCCACGGTCAAATTAGTCGTCTCCACCCGCCAGGCGGGCGCCGGCCACAGCTTCACCCTGGAGGACGAGAGCGGCGATCTCATCGAGACCTTGAACCTCGGCTCCATGGCCCGCGGCGGCCGGGACCTGGTCTTTGTCCAAGGCAGCCAGCGGGCGACGCCCTATGCCCGAATCTTGTCCCAATTCTGGCGGGATCAAGAGAGCGAGACCCTCACCCCAAAATTGGTCTGGTCCGCCCTGCTGCCCCGACCCCAGATCCACCAGTCAACGACCTTGGACCCCGCGGGCGTTTCGGATCTGAAGGCCCGGGCCTACCGCTTCAAGATCAGCCTCGGCTCCAAAAGTGAGGAAGTGGATTTCACCGTGGATTACGGCGGCTACTTTGGGGAAGACAACCTCAGCCTTCTCAACCGCCTGGCCTGGGCCATCAACTCCGCCGCCTCGGATCTCGAGGCCGAGGTGGTTCAGGGCCAGGCCCGGGATGGGGATGATCAGATCGTCGCCGGGGCCACCTTGCTGGTGACCAATCGCCGCCCCGGCCGCGGCGAGGGGTTCAGGCTGGAGGACGTCAGCGGCGACCTGATGGCCACCCTTGGTCTGAACAGGACCTCCCGCCCGGCCACTGACCAGAGCGAAGCCCTGGCCGGCCGGGGCGACAGCCGGGCCCCCGACCGCTTCTCCCTGGACGAGACCCGGCTCCTGACCCAGGTCCACCAGATGTTCACCGACCCCGCCTCGCTCATCGTCAGCCCGGCCAAGGAGCCGGTCATCAGCCAGGTCAAGTCCGTGGCTAATGAGTACAACCAATTTCTGGCCGCGAACTTGAGCCTTGAGGGCTACGTCAAGGCCACCGTGGGCCTGCGC